>NZ_AP018558.1:1095000-1395000 GCF_003574215.1 Hydrogenophilus thermoluteolus
CTAAGGCCCCCAATGCGTGGCTAAGTGGGAAACGAAGTGGGAAGGCTAAGACAGCTAGGAGGTTGGCTTAGAAGCAGCCACCCTTTAAAGAAAGCGTAATAGCTCACTAGTCGAGTCGTCCTGCGCGGAAGATGTAACGGGGCTCAAGCCACGAGCCGAAGCTGCGGATGCACACAGCAATGTGTGCGTGGTAGGGGAGCGTTCGGTAAGCCTGCGAAGGCGTGTCGAGAGGCACGCTGGAGGTATCCGAAGTGCGAATGCTGACATGAGTAGCGATAAAAGGGGTGAAAAGCCCCTTCGCCGAAAGCCCAAGGTTTCCGACGCAACGTTCATCGGCGTCGGGTTAGTCGGCCCCTAAGGCGAGGCCGAAAGGCGTAGTCGATGGGAAACGGGTCAATATTCCCGTACCACCTTGCAATGCGATGGGGGGACGAAGAAGGGTAGCGCCGCCAGGTGTTGGACGTCCTGGTCTAAGCCGGTAGTCAGGCTGGGTAGGCAAATCCGCCCGGCAACGACGAGAGGTGACGGGGCGAAGAGCTTCGGTTCTTCGCCAGGCGCGATCCCAAGCTTCCAGGAAAAGCCTCTAAGCTTCAGTTGCAAGGTGACCGTACCGCAAACCGACACAGGTGGGCTGGTGTCAAAGCACCAAGGCGCTTGAGAGAACCCAGCAGAAGGAACTCGGCAAATTGACACCGTAACTTCGGGAGAAGGTGTGCCCCTGAGCGTGTAAGGGCTTGCCCCTGAAGCGCTTGGGGGTCGCAGAGAATCGGGGGCTGCGACTGTTTACTAAAAACACAGCACTCTGCAAAGACGAAAGTCGACGTATAGGGTGTGACGCCTGCCCGGTGCCGGAAGGTTAAGTGATGGGGTGCAAGCTCCTGATCGAAGCCCCGGTAAACGGCGGCCGTAACTATAACGGTCCTAAGGTAGCGAAATTCCTTGTCGGGTAAGTTCCGACCTGCACGAATGGCGTAACGGTGGCCCCACTGTCTCCTGCTGGGACTCAGCGAAATTGAAGTGGTTGTGAAGATGCAATCTACCCGCGGCTAGACGGAAAGACCCCATGAACCTTTACTGCAGCTTTGCATTGGACTTTGATGTGGCCTGTGTAGGATAGGTGGGAGGCAAAGAAGCCGAGGCGCCAGCTTCGGTGGAGCCGTCCTTGAAATACCACCCTGGCCCCATCGAGGTTCTAACCGCGGTGGGTGCATCCCCACCCGGGACCGTGCATGGCAGGCAGTTTGACTGGGGCGGTCTCCTCCCAAAAGGTAACGGAGGAGCACGAAGGTACGCTTGGCGCGGTCGGAAATCGCGCTGTACGTGCAAGGGCATAAGCGTGCTTGACTGCAAGGCCCACAAGCCGAGCAGGTGCGAAAGCAGGTCCTAGTGATCCGGTGGTCCCGCATGGAAGGGCCATCGCTCAACGGATAAAAGGTACTCTGGGGATAACAGGCTGATACCGCCCAAGAGTTCACATCGACGGCGGTGTTTGGCACCTCGATGTCGGCTCATCTCATCCTGGGGCTGTAGTCGGTCCCAAGGGTATGGCTGTTCGCCATTTAAAGAGGTACGTGAGCTGGGTTTAAAACGTCGTGAGACAGTTTGGTCCCTATCTGCCGTGGGCGTAGGAAGTTTGAGGGGAGCTGCTCCTAGTACGAGAGGACCGGAGTGGACGCACCTCTGGTGTACCGGTTGTCACGCCAGTGGCACCGCCGGGTAGCTAAGTGCGGAAGAGATAAGCGCTGAAAGCATCTAAGCGCGAAACTCGCCCCAAGATAAGACTTCCCGATCAGGGCCGTGGAAGACCACCACGTTGATAGGCGGCATGTGTAAGCGCTGCAAGGCGTTGAGCTGAGCCGTACTAATTGCCCGACCGGCTTGATCCTATGGCCGTAACGCCACATAAACCCACACAGACATCACCCAAAACGCACCCCCTACCTAAAACCCACACGCCGTTCCAAAGCGTCACACCAGCTTCGAGTCTGACGACCATAGCGCCTTGGCACCACGCCTTCCCATCCCGAACAGGACCGTGAAACAAGGCAGCGCCGATGATACTGAGGAACACTCCTCGGGAAAGTAGGTCATCGTCAGACTCAACCCAACAACCCAAACCAGTCAAACCCAAACACCAAACGCCCATCCCAAAAGATGGGCGCTTGACGTTTACGCTTCGTGGGCCGGAAAGCCTTCACGTATAATTCATCGCGGTTTTCTTTTTGTTGTGAGGGGCTCGTGCACTACCTATCGACACGTGGTCAAGCACCACAACGACGATTTACCGATATTCTTCTCGAAGGGCTTGCCAGCGACGGTGGCCTTTACGTTCCGGAGTACTATCCGCAATTTTCCCTTGCGGCGCTCGAGCAGATGGCTGTAATGCCGTATGCGGAGTTGGCCTATACCATCCTATCGGCATTTGCGCCCGAAATTCCTTCCGATGATTTGGCGAAACTCGTTTTGGAAACCTATCACGCAGCGCGCTATCCCTATGCGCGGGAATCGGTGCGTGCTGCCCGTGTTGCGCCGCTGACTTGGTTGGAGCCCGGGCGCTTCGGGATTCTCGAGCTTTCGAATGGCCCGACCCTTGCGTTCAAGGATATGGCGATGCAGCTGTTGGGCGCGCTGTTCGAATATGTTCTGACCCAACGCGACACCTATCTCAATATTTTGGGTGCAACCTCCGGTGATACTGGTTCCGCCGCGGAACATGCAATGCGAGGGCGTGCACGCATCCGCGTCTTCATGCTTTCGCCGGCGGGGCGGATGAGCCCGTTTCAACGGGCACAGATGTATAGCCTCCAGGATGAAAACATCCACAACATTGCGATTCGCGGCGCGTTCGACGATGCGCAGGATGTGGTCAAGGCGCTGGGTGCGGATCAGGCATTCAAGTCCCAATACCGTTTGGGCGCGGTCAATTCGATCAACTGGGCACGTATTGCGGCACAGGTGGTCTATTATTTTGCCGGTTACTTCCAGGCTGTCGGTCGCGTCGGCGATCCCATGAGTTTTGCCGTTCCCAGCGGCAATTTTGGCAATATTCTGGCCGGTCATATCGCCCGGATGATGGGGTTGCCGATTGCACAACTCATTTTGGCGACAAACGAAAACAACGTTCTGGACGAATTTTTCCGCACTGGCGTTTATCGCCCCCGCCGATCGGACGAGACTTTTGTCACTTCGAGCCCGTCGATGGACATTTCGAAAGCGTCTAATTTCGAACGGTTCGTTTTCGATCTGGTCGGGCGCGATTCCCAAGCACTCACAACATTGTGGCGTCAATTGGCGGAAAAAGGGGCGTTCGATCTTAAAACGACCCCGTATTGGGCGACGAGCGGCCGCTTCGGATTTGTCTCTGGTGCCAACAGCCACGAAGGGCGTGTGGCAACGATCCGCTCGATCTGGAAGCGCTACCGTGTATTGATCGATCCGCACACAGCAGATGGGGTTCGCGTCGCGCAGCAGGTGGCCGATTCCCGCTATCCCGTCGTCGTTCTCGAAACCGCACAACCGGCGAAGTTTGCTGATACGATTCAAGAGGCGGTGGGTTTTGCGCCGCCACGGCCAGCGCCGTTCGAAGGGATCGAAGCGGCGCCGCAGCGAGTGACCGAGTTGCCTGCCGACGCGCAGGCGGTGCGGCGCTATATCGAAGCGCATGCACTGAGGGGACGCGACTAAATTTCGACGTGACGCAATGAGAAATCGATCGCGCGGATGTCTTTGGTCAGACGGCCGATCGAGATGCGATGGACACCGGTTGCGGCAATCTGACGGACGCGTTCGAGATCGACGCCGCCCGACGCTTCGAGCTCCGCGCGGTCTTGCGTGATACGGACCGCTTCTGCCATCTCTTCGAGCGACATGTTGTCGAGCAAAATCATTTTCGCGCCGCAGGCAAGCGCCTCATGAAGTTGCGCGAGCGTTTCTACTTCGATCTGAATGAAGACGTTCGACGGGGCGATTCTCTGAGCCGCTTCCAACGCTTGACGAATACCGCCTGCTGCGATGATGTGGTTTTCTTTGATGAGGATGCCATCATAGAGGCCAATGCGGTGGTTGGTGCCGCCACCTACCTGCACGGCATATTTTTGTGCAAGCCGTAACCCTGGTATGGTTTTGCGCGTATCGACGATTTTTGCCGCGGTGCCTTCCACAGCGCGGCAATAGCGGTGGACTTGCGTGGCGACGCCAGAGAGGAGCTGTAAAAAGTTGAGTGCGGTCCGTTCGGCGGTCAGCAGTGTGCGGGCCCGCGATTCGATTTCGCACACAGGCTGGTTGGGTTCGACACTTTCCCCTTCGCGAACGAACCATAGGATCATCGCTTCGGGTTCGAGCAGCCGAAAGGCGGTTTCGAACCACGCTTGGCCGCAGAGGATCGCGGGTTCACGACTGATCAACCGCCCGCGCGCCTCTTTGTCCGGATCGATCAGTTTTGCGGTCAGGTCGCCCGATCCGATGTCTTCGGTGAGTGCGGCAGCCACGTTGCGCGCGATTTCGGCTTTGAGGGTGTCTGGGTCGATCATTGCGTTTCGTTTCCTTTCGTCGGATGGTCTTTCGATTCGGATGTGGGCGGTACGGGTACGCCAAAGCGGGGCCAAACTTCGTAGGGTGCGTCCAAGCGGCGTAAGAGCAATTCGCGATTGAGATGCACCAGTTGTTCGATCGCTTCGATATCGGCTTCCAGTTTGGGGTGTTGCCAGCCTTTTCGGCCGAGGTGCCGCGCAAGTCGTGTTGCCAACAGTACGGTCCGCGTGCGCGGGTTTTCCGCGTTTTGGGGGTTCATCAGTTCTTTCAGTATGGTGGGCAGGTTGAAGCGAGCGATGGCCGCGTCGCGAAGTTCGAGATCGGTGGTGTTGAACACTTTGCGTTGCAGCACCTCGATCGGGTGGTCGGGGAAGCGCTTGCGTAGCGACAGCATCAAGAACATCAATTTGGGGGCAAAGAGCCAGAGGAGAATCTCGTTGATTTCATAAAGAAGCGCTGCAACGGTTACCTCTTCGGCATTGATGTCGCGGCGGAGTACGGCCCAATCGTGCGCATAATGCGCGGCTTTTCGCGCTCGAGCGACGCGGGAGAGTAGCCATTTGAGCGCGACCGGTTGATCGGCAAGGGCGGATTCTACTGTAGGAAGCGCGTGAATTTGGTGCAAAAAGGGTTGGATCCCGAGCATCATCAGCGCGCTGGTGATCGATGTGAGTTCTCGCGTTTCCCCTTTTTTGCTTTGTTGGAGCTGGACCAACGTGCGCAAGGTGAGGATGGGATCACCGATGACGACCTCGGCCAATTGGTGTAAGTTGATTTCGGTGGCGTGAGTCGCTTCCTCGTCGATCTTGCGTTTCGACTGGCGCAAAAGGGGCAACGTCGGGATTTGACCGCGGAACCAATCTGCCCAGCTTGCCGCGTCGGCAAGCGGTTCTTCGATGCGGGGCGTCATCACGGTTCTCCATCACTTGGATAGCGACCATTATCGCAAAAATTCTGATGAGGATGGGATTCCGGGTAAAATGCGTTGAGCAGAGGTTCACCTAAGGGGCGATGATGGTGCTTTCTGAGTGGCAGAACGATGTGGCGCTGTTGGAACATGCGATTGCCGCCAAATTGATCGCGTTAGGGGTCAACTGGGAGGATGGCGCGGCACTTCACCGCTTGGCACGGGAGATTTTTCATTGTCAGGATCGCGAAACGTTGCACCGTTGTCTCTATTCCACCAAACTGCAGGAACGGGTTTTGGCCGAGTTGGTTGGGCTGAGTCAGTTGATGTTGCACCTCATGGCGCATAGTGCCCAAGAGGGGGTTGAGCTGCACGCTGGCCCCATTTGGAAGGCGTTCGCCCGGGCGTTGTATCAGGAAGGGGAGGCAATGGGGGTATTGTCGGTTTCCCCTCGCAGTTAGTGTTCTATGATGGAGCCGACTTTCGAACGCGCTTTTTGGGCACTGGCTGCAGCGGATCTGGCGCTTTGGCAGCTCGACTTTCCTACCGAACGCGCTATGCTCGACGAGCGCTGGGCGCAATGGGTGGGTTTACCTGCGCAAAAGGGGGAGGGCATTACCCTGACTTTTGCGGCGTGGCGGGCGCGCGTCCATCCTATCGATTGGCCTCGAGTGCGCAAGAGCTTGATCGCGCTCGTCAAAGGGACGAGTGACTATTACTGCGAACGTTATCGAATTCGCACCGAACGCGGCGGGTGGTGTTGGTTGGAGGACCGCGGACGCATCACGCAGCGTGACGAACAAACGGGTCGCGCGCGCATCGGGATCGGCGTTTGTCGCAATGTCACCGATGAGATGGAGCAAGCCGCGTGGAAGGAGCTTCTTTCCGAGGCGGTGATTCGTTCTCCAGTGGCTACGGTGATTTGTGATGCCGAAGATCGGATCATTTGGGTGAATCCGGCTGCCGAGCAGTTGTTTGCACGCCAAGCTGCAGATTTGTTTGGGCAATTTATTCATCGCTTCCTCGAAACTGGTGCCGCAACTACAGGGGAGAAACGTGGGGCGCTGGTTGCGGTTCACACGCAAGACGGTACGACGAGATGGGTGGAGCGCATCGTGACCCCGTTTACGTCGTCGTTGTCGCACGAGCGTTTTTCCGTCTATGTGCTGCATGACATTACGGAGCGCATTGCGCTCGAGCAGCAGTTGCGTCAGTTGGCTTTGACCGACGTGCTCACAGGACTTCCGAACCGCCGTGCGTTCATGGAGCGGGCAGAGGCGCTGTTTGCGCGAATCGTGCGCAGCGCTTTTCACGAGCGTGCGGCGGTGGCGCTGATCGATCTCGACCATTTCAAACGGATCAACGACACCTTCGGCCACAGCGCTGGCGATGCGGTGTTGCGCGATTTCGCCGATCTGTTACGGGCCAATTTTCGCACGATGGATGAGGTGGGACGTTTGGGAGGAGAGGAGTTCGGTGTCGTGATGCCCTTGGTCGTTCTGCACGATCGCCCGACAAGCGCGTTCGAGCGGCTGTTGCGCGAGGTTCGTCTGCGTCGCGTGACGTTTTCTGGTCATCACATTCAGTACACCTGTAGCATTGGTGTCACAGAGGTGGGTCCGTCGGATCGTGCGTTCGACGACGTATTGGCCCGGGCCGATCGGGCGCTCTATCAGGCAAAAGCGGAAGGGCGTAACCGTTTGATTTGGCTGGCAGCGGACGAATGACGAAGATCCACTATCACGTTTCCTTTCCCAACCCAGACGATCATCTGATCCATGTGTCGCTCAGATTTACCGTAACGCGCAGTGGCACGGTTTCGCTGTCGTTGCCGGTCTGGATTCCTGGCTCCTACCTGGTCCGTGAGTTTGCCCGTCATCTGAGCGCCCTTTCTGTGACGGTGACGTCGAAAACAGGTAGCGTACGCCATGGATTCGCTGAAAAGGTAGCCAAAAACCGCTGGTCGATCACCCGTTTGGCTGCGGGCGATCTCGTTACCGTCCGCTATACCGTATGGGCGTACGATCTTTCGGTGCGTGAGGCGTTTTTGAGCGGTGACCGTGCGTTGCTCAACGGTACCAGTCTTTTCGTCGTCCCTGAGTCGTGTCTGGAGGAGCCGTGCCGTCTCACAGTCGAAGCGGTGGCTTCGCACCCTGATTGGTCGGTGGCGACGACTTTGCAACCGGAGGCGGTCGATGCGCGGGGTTTCGGTACGTACACGGCGCGGAATTACCACGAATTGGTCGATACGCCGGTGACCATTGGGCATATGGACCGAATCGGCTTCACGGTAGCGGGTGTTGCGCACGAGGTGGTCTGCACCGGCGCGTCGTTGCGCTTCGACGCAGCTCGACTCCTTGCCGATCTGAAGCGAATTTGTCAAACGCAGGCCGATTTTTTCGGTACCGTCCCTTTTTCGCGCTATCTTTTTCACCTCCATCTTACCGACGACGGGTATGGTGGACTGGAACACCGCGCCAGTTCGGTTTTGCTGGCCGTGCGCACTGATTTGCCCTGGCCGGGCATGACGGAACCGCATTCGGATTACCTCAAGCTCCTTGGGTTGTTCAGCCATGAGTATTTCCATGCATGGGTGGTGAAGCGGTTGCGTCCGCGGACGTACCTCAGGTACGACTATTTTCGCGAACAGCCGACGCACTTGCTCTGGCTTTTCGAGGGATGGACCGCCTATTACGACAACCTCTTTTTGCGCCGTGCCGGCGTCATCGACGAAACGGCTTACCTGCGTCTGTTGTCGGACGATCTGACGCGTGTGCTAAACAATCCGGGTAACCAGGTACAACCGCTTGCTGAGGCGTCGTTCGACGCTTGGATCAAGCTCTATCGCCCCCATGCGCACAGCGCAAGCCTTTTTGCGAATTACTATACGTTGGGTGCGATCGTAGCTTGTGCGCTCGATTGGCAATTGCGCCTTCGCGGGAGTTCGCTCGACGCGGTGCTGCTTGAGTTGTGGCACCGATACGGTCGGAACGAGCAGGGCGTTTCCCAACGTGAGATCTTTGCTGCGGTAGCGCACCATGGCGGGCCGCGGTTAGCGCGCTGGCTTGCGCAGCAGGTTGCAACCGCACAGTCCGAGCCCCTCACGGAGCTTATCCATCGCATGGGGCTTGACGTCGAGATCGAACGCGATACGCTGCCGGACCTGGGGGTGCGCTGGGACGAGCGCGAGCGCAACGCGGGGCGTCTGCTGGTCGCGCAGGTCCTTGCGGGGGGTGCTGGCGAACGGGCTGGGTTGGCGCCGCGCGATGAGGTGATCGCGTTGGAGCGCGTTCGAGTCACGCCAAGTCATTGGGAGCCACTGCTGCGACGCTACCGCCCAGGGGAGACGGTTCTACTCCATTTTTTCCGCGAAGGTGTGTTGCGCGAATGCCGCGTGACACTCGGCGAACCTGCGGTCAAAGCGGTTCGGTTGTCGATGCGGCAGCGGCTTAGCCCTTCAGTTGCGGCACGTCGCACCGCTTGGTTGTCCGCACGAGCAACAGGAAGCGACGCTAGCGACCGCCGGAATCAGGAAAGTGACGGCCGAATGACGCCGACCACGACCCCTTCGAGCGCGAATTGATGGTGTGTCGGGTCGATGCGGATCGGGGCGTAATCGGGATTTTCCGGGTGCAGTTCGATCGTTTCGGGAGCGCGGCGAACCAGACGTTTGACGGTAACCTCGTCGTCGATACGTGCGACGACGATCGCCCCTGACGGCGCTTCCGGGGTTTGCCGGACGGCGACGAGGTCGCCGGGGAGGATCCCCGCATGGATCATACTGTCACCGACCACGCGCAACAGGTAGTCGGCGCGGGGACGAAACGCGGTAGGTGCGATGGGGTGGTACGCTTCGATATGGGGTGTCGCAAGGATCGGGGCGCCGGCAGCTACCTTACCGATCACGGGCAACCCGGTTTCACCGTGGGTGTTCGCTGCTTCGCACGCTGCGGGTGAAGCAGTACCCCCGCGTTCGGAGTTCAGCACCGCGTCTGCGGCAACCAGAAGACGAATCCCGCGGGCGCAACCACGGTCGATAGCGATCAACCCTTTTTCAGCCAGTGCGTGCAAATGGCACTGCGCCGCATTGGGCGAGCGAAAGCCGAATGCCGCACACAGTTCCTGCCGTGTAGGCGGTCGCCCGTGTTCGCTGTGAAAGCGGGTGAGAAAGCGTAGGATCGCCTCTTGCCGCGGAGTGAGAAACGCTCGGCTCATGTTGGTAATTGTAGCAGAGCTGATACAATCGTTCGAATGGTTTGGGAGAAAAGCGATGCGGGTAACGAAAGATACGGTGGTCACCCTCAAATATCGGGTGCTCGATACCGACGGGAATGTGATCGACGACGGAAAGGAGCCGTTGGTCTATTTGCACGGTGGTTATGGCGGCATCTTTCCCCGGCTGGAGGAGTTGATCCACGACAAAGCCGTTGGCGAGAAATTCACGGTGAAATTGCAACCCGAAGAGGCGTTCGGTGATTATGACGAAAACCTGGTCTTGGTGGAAGATGCTTCGCTTTTCCCAGAAAACATCGAAGTGGGGATGGCATTCGAGCGGGTCACCGAAGCGGGTGAAGAAGATGTGATCTATCGGATTACCGATATCGCCGAAGGCAAGGTGGTGATCGACGGTAACCATCCCCTTGCCGGGCAGGCGCTGGTCTTCGAAGTCGAGATTGCGGCGGTGCGCCCCGCCACTGCAGAAGAGCGCGCGCACGGCCATCCGCACGAAGGCTAAGGACGCCCGCCAGAGGGGGAGGAGATGAAGGTTCTGGTGGTGGAGGATACGGCAACGACCGCAGCGGTGCTGGTCCGTCATCTCGAGGCGCTCGGTTTTGACGCGATTGTTGCCAAAAACGGGGAAGACGGGGTGGATGCGTTCGTCCGCGAGCGCCCCGATATCGTGCTCCTCGATATCCTGTTGCCGGGAATCGACGGGATCGAGGTGGCGCGCCGGATTCGCGCGCAGGAGCGCGACGGGGAGTGGACCCCGGTGATCTATCTGTCGGCGAAAAACGACGACGCTGCGATCGAAGCGGGGCTCTCTGCAGGCGGCGACGACTACCTGACGAAACCGATCTCTCCGGTTGTGCTCACCGCGAAATTACGTGCGATGCAGCGCTTGGCGCAAGCGCAAAAAAGCCTGCTGCTTTTGACGCAGCGGCTCGACGAGGCGAATCGCCGTTTGCAAGAAATGGTTCATGTCGATGGGCTCACCGGGGTGGCGAACCGGCGCGCGTTCGACGCGCGGCTTTCCGAGGAGTGGCGACGCTGCGCGCGGCTCGAAAAACCGCTGACATTGCTGCTTTTCGATATCGATTACTTCAAACGGTACAACGATTCACGGGGTCATTTGGGCGGCGACGATGCGTTGAAACGGGTCGCACAGGCGCTCTCGGGTGCGTTGCAGCGTCCTGGGGACCTTTTGGCACGGTATGGCGGGGAGGAGTTCGCTGCGGTGTTACCCGAGGTCGACGACGAAGGGGGCAAAATCGTAGCCGAGCGGATGCGGGCTGCGGTGGCCGCGCTTCGTATTCCGCACCCCGATTCCCCGATTGGGCGGTCGATCACGGTATCGGTCGGCGGCGCGAGCGCGTTGCCCGGGAAAACCGCTAGAGTCGATTCACCTGCGGTCTTGCTTGACCTTGCGGATCGTGCGCTCTATCGTGCCAAAGCGGCAGGACGCAACCGCGCCGTGGTGTTACCCGCCGCAATGCTCACTGAACCAGACTCAGAAGCGGTCGCGCCAGGCGCGTAGGAGCCGAAAGCGTTCGAGCGGCGTCGTCGCTATCGTGCCGAAGTGTTCGGACAACCGCTCGCCAATCGTTTTGCGCTCGACTCGGAAGAACGGATTGACCGCTTTTTCCCGTCCGATCGTCGAAGGGAGCGTCGGTTTGTTTGCTGCGCGCCGCGATTCGCACCACGCGCGATAGTCGCGAATCGCATCGTTGTCGGGTTCGACGCATTCGGCAAAAGCCAAGTTTTTCAAGGTATATTCGTGGGCGCTACAGACTGCGGTGTCATCCGGCAGGGCTTTGAGGCGTTCGAGCGACGCGAAAAGTTGCTCGGCCGTGCCTTCGAAGAGGCGACCGCACCCCGCGGAAAAGAGGGTGTCGCCGCAAAAGAGCCATCCGTTGCCATAATAGGCGATGTGCCCGCGGGTGTGCCCAGGCACCGCGATCACGGTGAATGCGATCGGCAAATCGCCCGGCGAATCGATGACTTCGTCACCGTGTAGCGGCATGTCGCAGCGTGGTAAAGGTTCGTTTGCCGGGCCGAAAATCGTCGCTCCCGTCTCCTTGGCCAATTCGACTGCGCCGCCAGTGTGGTCGGCGTGGTGGTGGGTGATCAATATCGCTTTCAGCGTCACGTTTCGTTCCGCCAACCAGCGGCGTACCGGTTGCGCGTCGCCCGGGTCGACCGCGAGTGCGCTTCGACCGTCATGTACAATCCAGACATAGTTGTCGGTAAATGCCGGAATGGGGACCAGTTGCAGATCGTGTGCCATGGATGAATCTCCTCAAGCGCAATTGGCGCAGTGGTTTGCGTCGCCGCCTGGCGTACGGGTCTGTGAATGGCTCCAGGCTCAGTTGCCTACGTTTTTGACCGATGCAGTGGGATTTTACGCGATTCAGCTGGGGCCGTTGCCGTTCGACGCGCTGGCGTTGTGCCGCGTGCGTTGGGGGTGGTGTGTCGCACCAGCGGGGGCGGCGGTATGCGCCGAGTACGAACAACTGCCGTTTGCCAGCGATTCGCTCGATTGTGTCCTGGCACCGTTCGTCTGGTCGGTGGCGCACGATCCTTTCGCGGTTTTGCGTGAGATCGATCGCGTGTTGGTTCCCGAAGGGCGGCTCTATTGGGTAGCGTTCAATCCCTGGTCCCCGTGGCGCTTGAGTGGGTGGTTGCCGCCGTTGCCGACGGTTTCGGTGCACCGCTTGCGCGACCACCTGCGGGTGTTGGGTTTCGAAACGCGGTTGGGGCGCTTCGGTGTCTATCTCCCACGGGCGCGGCACGCGCGTTGGGCGCAGCGCTGGGAATGGGCCGGGGATCGCTGGTTTCCTGCGCTGGGTTCGGTCTATCTCGTCGAAGCGATCAAGCGGGTGGCCGGTGTGCGTCTGATCGAACCCAATTGGCGGCAAAAGCTGCAGCTACGCGCGACACGCCTGGCGGCTCGGCGCCCCGTTTCGACCTTCAACCAGACGGGAGCACGTGATGGATGATTCCGTGATCATCTATACCGATGGTGCCTGCTCCGGTAACCCGGGGCCGGGTGGGTGGGGTGCTGTGTTGCGTTGGCGCGGGGTCGAGCGGCAACTCTCAGGGAGCGAGGCGCATACCACCAACAACCGAATGGAGTTGCAGGCGGTGATCGCCGCGCTCGAAGCGCTCAAACGCCCCGTTCCGGTGACGCTCTATACCGATAGCCAGTACGTGCAGAAAGGGGTCACCGAATGGTTACCGCGCTGGAAAGCGCGGCAGTGGCGTACGGCTTCGGGCCATACTGTAGCCAATCGCGATCTTTGGGAGCGGCTCGACCAGTTGGCAGCACAACTGCCGATCACCTGGTGCTGGGTCAAGGGACACGACGGCAACGAGGGAAACGAGTTGGCGGATTGGTTGGCGCGTCAAGCGATCGCGGCAATGCAAAAAGGCAAAACGGACGATAGAGGGTGAGGAAATGCAGCGCATCGTGACGTTGGACACGGAAACGACCGGGCTCGATTGGAAGCGCGGTGACCGGGTGATCGAGATCGGCGCGGTCGAGATCGTTGGTCGCCAGCTCACGGGGCGCCATTTCCACGAATACCTCAATCCGGAGCGGGAGATCGACGCCGGTGCGATTGCGGTCCATGGGATTACCGCCGAGTTCCTCGCGGACAAACCGAAGTTTGCGGAAGTTGCGCCCGCTTTACTCGACTTTTTGCGCGATGCGGTGGTGGTGATTCACAACGCATCGTTCGATTTGGGTTTCCTCAACGCCGAACTGCGGCGTGTGGGGTTGGAGATCACGGTCGAGACGGTTGCCGCCGAGATCGTCGATACCCTCAAGCTGGCGAAGACGAACGACCCGACGAAGCGTGCGTCACTCGACGCGTTGTGCGAACGCTACGGAATCGACAATCAGCACCGGACGCTACACGGCGCGCTCTTGGACGCAGAGCTCTTGGCCGAAGTCTATCTGGCGATGACACGGGGCCAAGAGTCGCTTTTGATCGATGCGATCGGTGGCGCGCTAGGAGGGGCGTGTGCCGTACCGCAGTGGCAGCGCCCTGCAACTCTGGCCATTGCCAGAGTGACCGTCGCACCCGACGAGTTGGCGGCGCATGAAGCGATCCTCGATGAGATCGACAAGGCGAGTAACGGTCAAACCGTGTGGCGTGCCCAATCGACACCCGTCGTCCCCGCTTCCTAACGTCAGAAATGGGGCTGTTGGGTAAGGGATAGGAGCTCGTGGAGACGCTCGAGCAGGTCCACGACTTCGGCAAGCGGGAGCGTTTTCGGGTCTTTCTCGGCCAACGGTAGGAGCCACTCCGGCCATTCCAGGGTTGGTTGCCTAGTGGGTGCGTGGCTGGTTTCGTGTGCGGTCGCGTCGCTCGTGTCAAAAAGCGAAAGCTGCCCCGGCGGCCCGTGGTGGCGTTGCCGCTCCATTGCTGCAAGCACGCGGCGCGCTGTGGTAAGCGCCTCACGGGGAACTCCGGCCAGTGCCGCGACGTGTAGTCCGTAGCTCTGGCTGGCAGGGCCTTCGCGCACTTCGTGCAAAAAGACGATTCGCTCACCATATTCAGCAGCAGCCACGTGGACGTTGGCGCACGCCGAGAGGGCTTCGGACAATTCCGTCAGTTCGAAGTAGTGGGTGGAAAAGAGCGTGAGGGAACGGTTCTTTTCATGCAGGTGCCAAGCGATCGCGTGCGCGAGCGCCATGCCGTCGAACGTCGACGTGCCACGCCCCACTTCGTCCATCAAAACGAGGCTGTTGGGTCCGGCATGGCGCAAGATGTACGCCGCTTCACTCATTTCGACCATGAAGGTGGAACGCCCCGATGCGAGATCGTCTGAGGCGCCGATGCGGGTGTAGATCGCGTCGATGGGACCGATCGTCGCCGCTTTCGCAGGGACGAAACTGCCGATGTGCGCAAGGAGCGTTGCGAGCGCAACGGCACGCATATAGGTCGATTTTCCCCCCATATTGGGGCCGGTGATCAGAAGCAGGCGGCGCGTTTCACTGTCCAACTCGAGGTCGTTGGGGATGAAGCGGTCGACTTGCCGTTCGACCACCGGATGGCGAAGCGATTCGAACGAAAGCGTGGGGGTGTCCACAAAGGTCGGCGGATGCCAATCGAAGGTTTCCGCAGCGTGGGCAAGCGAAAGCAGCGCGTCGAGCTCTGCAAGAGCCGCAGCGGCTTTTTGCAGCGCGGGCACGAACGGTTTGAGCCAGTCGATCAGCGACGCGTAGAGTGTCCGTTCACGCGCCAATGCCTGTTCTTCCGCGGCGAGTGCGCGCTCTTCGAACGCTTTCAGTTCCGGAGTAATGAAGCGTTCGGCGTTCTTGAGCGTCTGCCGCCGCCGGTACGATGGAGGGACTTTGTCGAGGTGGCTTTTGCTGACCTCGATGTAGTAGCCGTGGACTTGGTTGTATTCCACTTTCAGGTTGGGAATGCCGGTGCGTTCCCGTTCCTGGGCTTCCAACGCCAGCAAAAAGGCTCCACTGTCGGCACGCAACGCGCGCAGTTCGTCGAGTTCTGCGTCGTACCCCGGTGCGAAGATGCCGCCATCGCGCGCAAGGAGCGGCGGGTCGGCAACGAGCGCGGCATTCAGTTTCGCGACGAGTTCGTTGGGTAGTGGCAGCGCTTCGAGGGTGCGCGCAAAGATCGGGTCGGCCTCAGCAGCGGGAAGGAGCGCAACGAGGTGCGCGACTGGCTCAGCTGCGTCCCGCACCGCGGCGAGTTCTTTCGGCCGAACGGATCCCAGCGCGATGCGTGTGGCAATCCGCTCCAGGTCGGCAATCCGCCGCAGGCTTTCATTCGCCTTTTGTCGCAGTTGCGTATTGTTGCGCCAAAACGCGATCAGCGCCTGTCGTCGTAAGATTTCATTGCGGTCGCGCAATGGGTGGTGCAGCGCGTGACGCAGCCAGCGGCACCCCATCGCGGTTTGGGTGAAATCCAGCGTCGACAGCAGGGTTGGTGACGCCTCGCCCCGTAACGTCTCGGTCAATTCCAAATTGCGGCGCGTGGTGGGGTCGAGCGCGACGTACTGCTCCGTGGTTTCTCGCGCCAAGGTCGTGATGTGCAGCAACGCCGTTTTCTGGGTTTCCGCGACATAAGCGAGGGCCACCCCCGCCGCGGTGATCGCGAGCGGGGTTTCTGCAAGTGAGAAACCAAACGCGGCAAGGTCGGCGACGCCGAAATGTTCCGTCAAAGTAGCGAACGCGCGCGTGACGTGGAATCGCCACGGGGGAAGGGGGCGGACGGCAGTCGCCGGGGTGACGGGCAGTGTGCAATCGTCGGGGAACAACAATTCGGCGGGTTGCAGGCGTTCAAGGTGCGATTCCAGGGTCGCTTCCGAAGATTCGAACGCAGCGAATCGCCCGGAAGAGAGGGTAAGCACTGCAACCCCCCAACGGGATCGGTTGCGCCCTTTTCCTGGCGCGAGCGCGACCACCGGAGCGTCGCGCCGTTCGTCGAGCAAACCGGCCTCGGTCAAGGTTCCAGCGGTGACGATCCGAGTGACCGCACGGGTCATTGGCCCTTTGCCTTTCGGATCTCCGAACTGTTCGGCGATTGCGACGACGTAGCCGGCACGAACCAGACGCACCAGATAGTTTTCGAGCGCATGATAGGGAATGCCGGCCATCGGGATCGGTTCCCCTGCCGACTGACCCCGTGTCGTCAAGGTGAGATCGAGTACGCGTGCAGCGGTTGCGGCGTCCTCGTAGAAGAGCTCGTAGAAATCCCCCATGCGAAAGAGGAGCAGCGCATCCGGATGCTGCGCCTTGAGTTCGAGGTACTGCCGCATCATCGGCGTGTGTGCTGCCAATGGGGCGTCAGGACGCTTTGGCGCGGTGTTCATGGGTGAAAAAATCCCCAGTTGGCAACTCGGGTGCTTGTGCGGTGCCCGCCATGCGAACTAGCGGCCTGATCCCATGCGACTTTTTCTAAGTTATTGATTTTTATAGATTTCATAATGTGGTCAAAATTGATGCGATCTGTTCGTTGCCGCTTGCTTTCGCCTTTTGTTCGCGTTTTCGGCAAATGTTCCACAAAATTATCCACAGTTTTTGTGGACAGCGAAACCTTCCTCAGGAGCGGTGGGCAAGTTGTTTCTGGATCTCCGCAACGAGCGCCGCGAAGATCTTGGGGTTGCCCGCGACGATCGCCCCAGTTTCCAGAAAATGTTCGGTGCCTTGCCAATCGGTCACAAAACCGCCGGCCTCCTGAACGATCAGCGCTCCAGCCGCGATGTCCCACGGGCTGAGCCCGGATTCGAAGAAACCGTCGTAACGGCCGCACGCCACGTAGCAAAGATCGAGCGACGCTGCGCCCGGTCGGCGCAATCCTGCAGTTTTGCGCATCAAAGCTTTAAAGATGGCCAAATAGGTGTCGAGATCCTGTCCTTGTCGAAACGGGAAACCGGTGCCGATCAGCGCGTCGCTCAAGCGGTCAAGCCGGCTGACCCGGATGCGCCGCTCGTTGAGGTAGGCGCCGCTACCGCGCGAGGCGCAGAAGAGTTCGTTGCGGCTCGGATCGAACACGACCGCGTGTTCGAGCACGCCATGGCGACGCACCGCGATCGAGATCGCGAACTGCGGCAAGCCGTGGATGAAATTGGTAGTCCCGTCCAGCGGATCGATGATCCATTCGTTGCCTTTCGATTCCGCTCCGGAAGCGCCCGACTCCTCCGCCAAGATGCGGTCGTCCGGGAATACTTCGCGAATCGTTTCGATGATCGCGGTTTCGGCAGCGCGATCGATCTCGGTGACGAAGTCGTTCTGTGCTTTGCGTTCGATGGTCAACCGCTCCAGTTGCAAAGCGGCACGGTTGATGATTTGTGCCGCGCGGCGCGCGGCTTTGATCGCGATGTTGAGCGTCGGGTGAACGATCATGGGTGTGGCGTCCTTCTCGAAAAGCGTGAGACAATCACGGTGCAGAAACAAAAGGGGATTTTAGCAGGTGCGCGATCGCGTCGATTTCGTTCTGGTTCGACCCCAACACCCTGGCAATATCGGCGCCGCGGCGCGTGCGCTCAAAACGATGGGTTTCTCCCGATTGGTTTTGGTGGCGCCGCTCGCGGATCCGTGCGATCCCACGGCCATTGCGCGGGCAAGTGGCGCAACTGACCTTTTGGCTCAGGCACGGGTAGTCGATACGTTGGACGCAGCGCTTGCCGATACGGTGTTTGCGGCGGCATTCACGGCGCGTTCGCGCGAATACGTGGTCGATTTTCGGACGCCAGAGACACTCTCCCAAGAGGTGCGCGCCCTCTTGGAGGACAACCCAGCGGTGCGCGTCGCACTGGTTTTCGGCAACGAAGCCAACGGGCTGCGCAACGACGAAGTCTGGCGCTGTTCCGTACCGGTGGCGATTCCGGCAAATCCCGAATATTCCTCGCTCAATCTCGCAGCGGCGGTGCAAATTGCCGCCTATGTGCTGGCGCAAAGGCTATCGGATGCTGACGGCGCGCGTTCACTCCCGGTTGCCGTAGTGCCCGATCCCGATACGGTACCGTGCACCCTGGCCGAAATCGAGGGGGTTGTTGCCCATTTCTTGGAAGTTGCCGCCGCGATCGATTTTTATGATCCGAAAACACCCAAAAGACTCGAAGCGCGGCTGCGGCGCTGGTTGCAGCGTTCGCGCCTGGAGCGCGCCGAAGCCAACATCCTGCGTGGTTTTTTGAAAGCGTGTGCGCGCAGGCTGAACGAAAATCAGACGGTATAATTGACTGTTTTGGTCAACATTTGAGTGGGCGATGAGCTGGATCGACCGGATTCGTGAAGACATCGAAGCGATTTTGCAACGGGACCCTGCTGCCCGAACGCGTTGGGAGGTGCTTACCTGTTATCCCGGTTTGCATGCGGTGTGGATCCATCGGCTGGCGCATGCACTGTGGCAACGCAACTGGCGCTGGCTGGCGCGTTTTCTCAGCCACCTTTCGCGGTGGCTCACAGGGATCGAGATCCACCCTGGCGCGAAGATCGGCCGACGCGTCTTCATCGATCACGGGATGGGGGTAGTGATCGGCGAAACCGCGGAAGTGGGCGACGATTGTACGATCTACCAGGGCGCTACACTCGGGGGGACGAGTCTCTACCGCGGAGCGAAACGCCATCCGACGCTCGAGCGCGGTGTGGTGGTCGGTGCTGGCGCAAAGGTCTTGGGCGGGTTCACCGTCGGGGAAGGCGCAAAAATCGGCTCGAACGCCGTGGTGGTCAAACCGGTACCGGCAGGAGCGACCGCGGTGGGCAACCCGGCGCGGATCATTATGCCCAACGGTCGGGACGAGCGCTCTTGCGAACAAGAGGAGGCGCGGCGCCGAAAAGCCGAGGAGATCGGCTTTACCGCATACGGTGTGACGCGCGACCTCGACGATCCCTTGGTAAAAGCTTTGCACGCGATGCTCGATCATATGATCGAGTCAGACCACCGGTTCGAACGGTTGCTGAACCACCTGGCTGAAGCCGGCATCCGCTTGGATGAAAAAGCGTTCGTTGCCGATCGCGACTTCGATCCTCAACAAGTCAGTCGATGGATGGGGTAAGGAACAATTCTTGACTTTTTTAGTCAATTATTGTACGGTATCCCCATTGAGCAAACAGGGATTGACCCATCATGAAACTAACGACCAAAGGGCGTTTTGCTGTGAGTGCGATGGTCGATCTGGCGCAACAGCAAGGGGAAGGGCCCGTGCCGCTTGCAACGATCGCCGAACGACAGGAAATTTCGCTCTCTTATCTGGAGCAACTCTTTGCGCGGTTGCGCCGCGCCGGGCTGGTGACGAGTGCGCGGGGGCCAGGCGGCGGCTATCGATTGGCGCGTTCGATGGACGAAATTTCGATCGCGGAAATCGTCGATGCGGTCGACGAGGGGATCGATACCACCCGTTGCGGTGGGAAAGCAAACTGTCTGAACGATCACATCTGTTCCACCCACCACCTGTGGGAAAACCTCAACGTCAAGATCGCGGAATATCTTTCTTCGGTGTCGTTGGGTCAGGTGGTGCGTGGTGAGATCACACCGATCCGACGTGTGGAGAAATGAGCGTTACCTATCTCGACTGGAACGCATCGGCGCCGTTAAACCCTGCTGCCGAGGCGGTTATTGCCGAATGGTTCGCAGAAAAGCGGTATGGTAACGCTTCGAGTCGGCACCGCTTTGGGGAAGCGATTCGCGCAGCGATCGAAGCAGCGCGCCACCGCGTCGCCGAAACGCTTGGTGTGATGCCCAATCAGGTGGTGTTCACAAGTGGCGGTTCGGAAGCCAACAACGCGTTTCTCAAAGGGGTGGCTTGGGCGCGACCGGAACCCGGGCTGATTGCGGTGAGCGCGGTCGAACACCCGTGCGTGCGTGAACCGGCGAAGCAATTGCAGCGGTTGGGTTGGTGCGTAGCGACGATTCCCGTCGACGCCGAAGGCCGAATCGACGAAAAGGGTTGGCAATCGATTTTGGCGCAACGGCCTGCGTTGGTTTCGGTGATGTTGGCGAACAACGAAAGCGGCGTGATCCAACCGGTTGCAGAACTGGCACAAGAAGCGCGTGCCGCAGGGGCGATCGTCCATTGCGATGCCGTGCAGGCATGGGGCAAACTGCCGGTGGACTTCGCGGCGCTTGGGGTCGATGCCCTCACGCTCTCCGGCCACAAGATCGGTGCGCCGATTGGCGTCGGGGTGCTCGTTTTCGACCGCCGCATCGAATGGGCTCCGCTTATTGCCGGTGGGGGACAGGAATCGGGTTGGCGCTCGGGCACGGAAAATGGACTGGCGATCGCCGCGTTGGGCGCGGTGGCTCCTGTGGTTGTTTCCGCGCAGCGCGTGTGGGCGGCACATGCACGGGCGTTGCAACAGCAACTCGAAACCGGCTTACTGGCGCGCGGTGCCACCATCTTTTCCGCAGGGGCCGAGCGGTTACCGAATACCACCTTCTTTGCGTTCCCAGGAGAGGTGGGCGAAAGTTGGGTGATCGAGCTCGACCGCGAAGGGTTTGCGGTCGCAAGCGGCTCCGCTTGCTCCAGTGCGCATCCAGGTGCTTCGCATACGCTACGCGCGATGGGTGTTGCAGAGGCAATTGCGCGCGCGGCGGTGCGGGTGAGCACCGGTCCTACCACGCAAGCAGAGGACATTGCACGTTTGCTTGCGGCGATTGACCGCATTCGAGAGCGCCATCGCCAGGCCGTTGCCGCGGTGGCGTGGTGATACCAGAAGGAGTGTGCGATGACGAGCACAAATGACGTAGCGGCGTTGGTCGCTCGTGAGTACAAATACGGGTTCGAAACGGCGATCGAAGAAGAGGTTTTCCCGCCCGGGCTCGACGAAGCGGTGATTCGGCGGCTTTCGGCGCGCAAAGGTGAACCCGAGTTTCTGCTCGAATGGCGGCTCAACGCGTTTCGCCTCTGGCAAGAGATGGAAGAGCCGCACCATTGGGCCCACGTCGAATACCCACCGATCGATTACCAAGCGATCTCATACTTCGCGGCCCCCAAACTGGGAAAAGATCGGCCCAAGAGCCTCGACGAAGTCGACCCGAAATTGCTGGAAACGTACGAAAAATTGGGCGTGCCTCTGCACGAACGGGCGCGTCTGGCTGGCGTCGCCGTAGACGCGGTGTTCGACAGCGTTTCGGTCGCAACGACCTACCGCGAAAAGCTTGCAGAACTCGGCATCATCTTTTGCTCGTTTTCGGAAGCGGTTCGGGAACATCCGGAACTGGTGCAGAAGTACTTGGGTTCGGTCGTCCCGCCCGGTGACAACTTCTTTGCGGCACTCAATTCCGCGGTCTTTTCCGACGGTTCGTTCGTCTATATCCCGAAAGGGGTGCGGTGCCCGATGGAGCTTTCCACCTATTTTCGGATCAACGCGAGCGACACGGGGCAATTCGAGCGCACATTGATCATCGCCGACGAGGGGAGCTATGTCAGCTACCTCGAAGGGTGTACGGCGCCGATGCGCGACGAAAATCAATTGCACGCTGCGGTGGTCGAATTGATCGCGCTCGAAGGGGCAGAGATCAAATATTCGACGGTACAGAACTGGTACCCTGGCGACGAAGAGGGGCGCGGGGGCATCTACAACTTCGTCACCAAACGGGGCGAATGCCGCGGCGCACGCAGCAAAATTTCGTGGATCCAGGTCGAAGCCGGTTCGGCGATCACGTGGAAATACCCAAGCTGCATCTTGCGCGGCGACGATTCGGTCGGCGAGTTCTATTCGGTGGCGGTGGGTAACCACCGGCAGCAGATCGACAGCGGTACGAAGATGATCCACATCGGCAAACGCACCCGCAGTACCATCATCTCCAAAGGGATCAGCGCGGGCAAGGCTCAAAACTCCTACCGTGGACTCGTCAAGGTGTTGCCCACTGCCGAAGGGGCGCGCAACTACACGCAATGCGATTCGCTGTTGATCGGCGGCGAATGCGGTGCCCATACCTACCCGTACATCGAGGTGGCGAACCCTTCCGCACAGGTCGAGCATGAAGCCACGACGTCGAAAATCGCCGAAGATCAGATCTTCTACCTGCAGCAGCGGGGGCTTTCAGAAGAAGACGCGGTCAACCTCGTGGTGAATGGGTTTTGTAAAGAGGTGTTCAACAATCTGCCGATGGAATTTGCGGTCGAGGCCGAAGCGCTGATGCAGGTCAGCCTGGAAGGCGCGGTCGGCTGAACGGAACGGATGGGAGTGATACCGATGTTGGAAGTCAAAGGGTTGACCGCTGCGGTCGATGGGAAAACGATTTTGAACGGTTTGGACCTGACAGTCCGTGCCGGCGAAGTCCATGCGATCATGGGACCGAACGGTTCGGGGAAGAGTACGCTCTGTCAGGTGCTCGCCGGGCGTGACGGGTACGAAGTCACCGCGGGGTCGGTGCGCTATTTGGGGCAAGACCTGCTCGAAATGGCGCCCGAGATTCGCGCGCGCGAAGGGTTACTGCTCAGTTTCCAGTACCCTGTCGAAATTCCGGGCGTGAAGAACGTCTACCTCCTCAAAGCGGCGTACAACGCGATGCGCAAACACCGCGGCGAACCGGAAGCCGACGCGTTCGAATTCATGGCGTTGGTGCGGGAAAAAATGCGCCTGATGAAGATGGACGAATCGTTCCTGCACCGCTCGGTCAATTCCGGGTTTTCGGGTGGAGAAAAGAAACGCAACGAAATTTTGCAGATGCTCGTGCTCGAGCCGAAATTGGCGCTCTTGGACGAGATCGACTCCGGGCTCGATATCGATGCGTTGAAGATCGTCGCCGACGGGATCAACCGTTTGCGCGACCCGAACCGCGCAATCGTGATGGTAACCCATTACCAGCGGTTGCTCGACTATGTCGAACCCGACGTGATCCATGTCCTCTACCAAGGGCGGATCATCCGTTCGGGCGACAAAACCCTGGCGCATGAACTGGAGGCGAGAGGGTATCAATGGTTGATCGACGAGGTAGCGGCATGAATGCGTCGACGGTGATCGCCCAACCGCTCGTGGCCCAACTCGAAACCTACCGACCGACGCTCCCCGAAAGCGTGGCCGAACGGCAACGCGCGGCGTGCGCGCGTTTTTTGTCGCGTGGTTTTCCCGTGCGCCGCGATGAGGAGTGGAAGTACACACCGGTTCAGGGAATCGCCAATCGCGCGTTCGCGTTGCCCGATGCGGGGGAAGCGCTGCCGCAGACGACGCCGACGGAGCTCGAATGGCCGCACGGTGAAACGCGCCAATGGCGTTTCGTCGACGGTCGCTTGGTTGCCGCGCCCGACGCGCCACCCGAAGGGGTATTCGCGCTGCCATTGGCGGTGGCGTTGGCCGACCCGTTTTGGCAGGAACGGTTTGCTGCACTCGCCACCAGCGAGCATTCGTCGTTCGTCGATCTCAATACCGCGTTGGCAAGCGGCGGACTTTGCCTGCGGATTACCGCGCCCGTGGCGACGCCGCTCGAAATCGTTTGGCAAGTGAGCGCTGGCGTTGCCGGTGAAGGAGCGTCGATTCCCTTGGCGGTACACCCTCGGCTGCTCGTCGTCGTTGAAGCGGGCGCGTCGGCAACCCTCATCGAGCACGCGATCGGCGACGCCGCCAGTAGCCATTTTGTCAACGCCGTATCGGAGATTACCCTGGCGCGCAACGCACAACTGACCCATTACGTCGTTCAGGAACTCCCTGCCGCGGTGCAGCAGATAGCGACCCATGCCGTTGCGGTGGATGCGAACGCCTGTTACCGCTCGTTCAATATCCAACTGGGGGGGCGCCTTGCCCGTCACGATTTCAACGTCCATCTTCACGCACCGGAAGCAGTAGCGGAGTTGGAAGGGCTCTATTTGGTGGGTGCGCGTCAGCACATCGACACCCATACGCGCCTCTTTCACGAAGCGGCGGCCACGACCAGTCGCGAACGGTATCGCCTGATCGGTTTGGAGCGGGGTCGTGGGGTCTTCAAAGGAAAAGTGCGTGTCGCACCTGGCGCCGCGAAAAGCGACGCGCAGCAATCGGTGAAGAGTCTGCTGTTGCATCCTGGTGCTGAGATCGACGCGAAACCAGAGCTCGAAATCTATACCGACGACGTGACGTGTAGCCACGGCGCGACAGTGGGCCAGCTCGATCGCGACGCCCGCTTCTATCTCCTGAGCCGCGGGCTATCGCCTCAGGAAGCAGACGCGCTGCTGATCTTTGCCTTTGCCGAAGCGGTGGTCGAAGCGGTGACGCTTCCTGCGCTCAAAACCTATCTCACGGAGCGGCTGGTCGGCAGACTCCCGGACCGCGATATTCTGGAGGAGCAGCTATGAATGCACCGCAGCGCGTAACCACGTGGGATGTCGAAGCCGTTCGCGCCGATTTCCCGATCTTGGCGCAAACCGTGCATGGCAAACCGCTTGCCTATCTCGACAATGCCGCAACCACCCAAAAACCGAACGCGGTGATCGACGCGATCGCCCATTTCTACCGCCACGACAACGCCAACATCCACCGCGGTGTCCATGCGCTCGCGGAGCGGGCAACGATCGCGTACGAAGCGGCGCGGGAAGCAGCACGGCGGTTTCTCAACGCGCGCTCTGCGAACGAAATCGTCTTCGTGCGCGGCACCACCGAAGCGATCAACCTCGTCGCGGCCAGTTTTGGCGCGCGTTTTCAGCCTGGCGACGAAGTGATCGTTACCGCGATGGAGCACCACGCCAATATCGTGCCGTGGCAACTCGTGCAAGCCCGCACTGGGATCGTCCTCAAGGTGATCCCGATGGACGAAAGCGGTGCGTTGCAAACGGAACAGCTCGCTGCGTTGATCACGCCGCGCACCCGCTTGGTTGCGGTGACCCATGTCTCGAACGCGCTCGGCACGATCAATCCGGTGGCCGAGCTTATTGCGATCGCGCACCAGCACGGTGTCCCGGTACTGGTCGACGGCGCCCAAGCTGTGCCCCATATGCCGGTGGACGTGCAGGCGCTCGACGCCGATTTCTACTGCTTTTCCGGGCACAAACTCTTCGGTCCGACCGGTATCGGCGTGCTCTACGGCAAAGCCGAGCTGCTGGAATCGATGCCGCCCTATCAAGGGGGCGGCGACATGATCCGTACGGTTTCGTTCGAAAAAAGCACCTTTGCACCGCCGCCGCAGCGCTTCGAAGCCGGAACGCCCCACATCGCGGGTGCGATTGGACTCAAAGCAGCGATCGAATACCTCGAAAGGTTGGACCGCCTCGCGGCGCTGCGCTACGAACAGGAGTTGCTCGCCTACGCAACGGAGCGACTGCAAACGGTACCCGGACTCAAGATCGTCGGAACTGCACCCGAAAAGGCTGCGGTGGTCTCGTTCACCATCGACGGCATCCACCCCCACGATTTGGGAACGATCGTCGACCGCTACGGCGTGGCGATTCGGGTCGGGCACCATTGTGCGATGCCGGTGATGACCTTTTTCGGGGTTCCGGCCACCGCGCGGGCCTCGTTCGCGTTCTACAACACCTTTGCGGAAATCGACCAGTTGACCGACGCACTGCACCGAGCGCGTGATTTGCTGGTGTGAAAAGGAGTGGGCATGGAACAAGAGCTGCGCGACCTCTACCAGGAATTGATCCTGGATCACAAACGGCATCCGCGCAATTTTCACGAAATGGCCGATGCAACGCGCACCGTCGAAGGGCACAACCCGCTCTGCGGGGATCACCTGCGTCTTTTCGTCAAACTGGAAGCAGGGCGTATCGCGGACGTGAGCTTCGTCGGTGAAGGCTGTGCGATTTCGACCGCGTCGGCGTCGCTGCTGACCGAAGCGCTCAAAGGCAAAACGGTCGAAGAGGCCGAAACGCTGCTTTCCAAGATGGTGGAACTGCTCACGGCGTCCGAGGCGCCGACAGACCCGATGGCGTTGGGGAAACTTGGCGTGTTGGCAGGCGTGCGTGACTATCCCAGTCGCGTCAAGTGTGCGATGCTGCCGTGGCGTACGCTGCAAGCGGCGCTTTCTGATGACGCCCCTGCTGCAATTTCCACGGAGTGAGCGCGATGTTCGGCAATCAAAGCGAAACCGTGGTGCTGACCCGCGACTGTCCCGTGATTGCGGTTCCGTCCGGAGAGCCGGCGATGTTGCCCGCGGGAACCGAGGTCGAAATCGTGCAAGCATTGGGTGGCTCCTATACCATTCAGCTCGGTTGGCGCCTCTTTCGGGTCGATGGAACCGACGCCGATGCGTTGGGCAAAACCCCACGCCCCAAACCGCAACTGCCCGAAGGGGCGGACGACAAGGCGGTCGAGGCACTCGTATGGGAGCAGCTCAAGACCTGCTACGACCCGGAAATTCCGGTCAATATCGTCGACCTGGGGTTGATTTACGACTGCCAGGTGATCCCGCAGAGCAACGGCAGCCGCCATGTCCAGATCAAAATGACGCTTACCGCTCCGGCTTGCGGCATGGGGCCTGTTCTTGCCGAAGAGGTGCGGCGACGCGTGCTCGACGTTCCGACCGTCGAATCGTGTGACGTCGAACTGGTTTTCGACCCGCCGTGGGATCGCAGTCGGATGAGCGAAGCGGCACGACTCGCTACGGGAACTTACTGAACGAAACGGGGAGGTGCAATGAGCGATTGGGTAACAGTGGCAGCGGAAGACGATTTTGCGGTGGGTTCGTACCGTGTCGTGCCACTCGACGATGTCGAGGTGGTCGTGGTGCGGACCGAAACGGGGTTTTATGCCGTCGAAAATCGGTGCACCCACGCGGACGTTCCTCTGGCAGATGGCGCGCTGCGGGACGAGACGATCACCTGTCCCAAACATGGCGCGCAGTTCTGTTTGAAAACGGGTGCGGCGCTCACGCCCCCCGCGGTTGAAGCAGTCACCACTTTTCCCGTTCGCGTCGCCAACGGGTTGGTTCAAGTGCGTGACGCACGATGGGATTGAGGGAGCACGTGAATGAACGGATCCACAGCAGAAAAAACGGTCACTGCGCCGATCGCGGAAGCGCTGGCGCGGGGTGAACGCTATCCTGACCACGAACGAATCACCGTCACCCCGGCAGCTGCCACCCATATCCGGAAAATGGTCGACAAAGCGCAAGCGCTGGGGCTTCGCATCGGAACGAAAAAGAGTGGTTGTTCCGGCTGGATGTACCACGTGGCATTGGCGGAATCGATCGGTGCGGACGATTTGGCCTTTTCGGTGCCCAACGAGAGGTGGTGGGTGGTCGTCGATGCCGCGAGCTTTCCCTACCTCAAAGGGCTTACGATCGATTACCAAGGGGAGGGGTTGTCGCGTCGCTTGACCTACCACAACCCCAACGTCAGCGAATCGTGTGGTTGCGGCGAGAGTTTTGCCTTACCCCCATCTTCATGAAATCCGTTCGCGTGCTGTGGCGGGATGACCCCCTTTATCCGCGCGACCCGTCGTGCTGCAGTATGGTGATGGGAGTACACTTCACCACGGCGCGGTGAGGGCAAAGATCGCTTGCGGGTGCCCCGCGGTAGCCAGCCACGTGAGCGGTAGCGACGGTTTGCCGGGGACAGCGAGCGCTGCCTCTGCTTCACGGCGGTTGTGGCCTACCTCGACGAGAAGTTTTCCACCTGCCGTGAGGTAGCGCGGCGCGTCGGCAACGATGCGCCGCACTAGCGTCATCCCATCATCCCCTGCGGCCAGCGCCAGTTGCGGCTCGTGGCGGAATTCGTCGGGAAGATTGGCCATCGCCTCAGTAGTCACATACGGCGGGTTGGCCAGAATCAAGTCGAACGGTTCACTGGGCGCACCCAGTGCGGCGAAGAGATCGCCTTGCGCAAGCGTGATGCGTTCCGTGAGCCCGTAACTTTCCACGTTGATTTGCGCGACGGCCAACGCGTCGGGCGAAAGGTCGGTTGCAACGATTTGCGCGTTGGGAAACGCTTCGGCAGCCAGAATCGCCAAACAGCCGCTTCCCGTGCACAGTTCGAGCACGCGCGTGACTGCCGTAGGGGGTTTCTCGAGCCAGCGCGCCAGTGCTTCCGGTGCAAGGAGTTCGGCCAGGAACGAACGCGGAATGATCACCCGCTCGTCGACATAAAACGGTTTTCCCTGTAGCCACGCCTCGTTGAGGAGGTAGGCGGTGGGCACGCGTGCTTCGGTACGCGCGGCTAGGAGTTCCGCCAGGTGGCTCCGTTCGTCGGGCAGCAATCGGGCGTCGAGCAGCATATCGAGTGTGTCGAGCGGGAGGTGGAGCGCTCGTGCAACCAGCCACCGCGCTTCGCAAATCGCATCGAGACACCCTTGACCATAGGCGCATTCGGCGGATTCCATCGCGGTGACGGCAAAACGGATCCAATCACGCACCGTTGTCAGGTTTTCTATGGCCGTTTCCCATTCGGTGCCCAGCGTGAGCGAAAAAGTTTCGTCGCTGTTCATACGCCCTCCTCTCTGGCGAGCAGTTTGTGGAGCGTGGTTTCATAGATGCGCGCCAAGGGTTCGAGATCGGCGACGGCAATGCGCTCGTCGACCTGATGGATCGTTGCGTTCACGGGTCCAAATTCGACCACTTGGGGACAGATTTGGGCAATGAAGCGGCCATCCGAAGTTCCGCCGCTTGTCGAGCAGGTGGGCGTCACGCCCGTTACGGCAGTGATCGCATGGTGTAATGCCGCGACCAGCTCCGCCCGTGGGGTCAAAAACGGGCGCCCCGAAAGGGACCAGTCCAACGTGTAGCGGAGGTGGTGCCGGTTCAAAATCGCTTCGGTGCGCGCAATCAACTGCTCCGGGGTCTGTTCGGTACTGAAACGGAAATTGAAATCGACCGTGCAGGTGCCAGGAATGACATTGGTCGCCCCCGTTCCGGCATGGATATGGGCCACTTGAAACGTGGTGGGCGGAAAATCGTCGTTGCCGTGATCCCAGACCGTGCTGCACAGTTCCGCAAGCGCTGGCGCCAAACGGTGAACCGGATTGTCGGCGAGGTGGGGATAGGCAACGTGCCCCTGTTTCCCCAGCACCGTGAGGTGGCCGGTGAGGGAACCGCGCCGACCGTTTTTGAGGGTATCGCCCAACCGTTGGCTGCACGTTGGTTCGCCGACGATCGTGTAGTCGAGCGTTTCCCCCCGTTGCGCAAGGAGATCGACGACGTGGCGCGTACCATACTGGGCAGGTCCTTCTTCGTCGGAAGTGAGGAGAAACGCGATCGAGCCCCGGTGGTTGGGGTGCGACGCAACGAAGCGGCTTGCGGCGACGACCATCGCTGCGAGCGAACTTTTCATGTCAGCCGCACCGCGGCCGTAGAGATAGACTACGCCGTCATCCCCTTCGGCGACCGTCGGCGTGAAAGGGGGAAAGCGCCAGCGTGCCGAATCACCCGGCGGAACGACGTCGGTGTGGCCAGCAAAGACGACATACGGTTGCGTTGTGCCGCGCCGCGCCCAGAGATTAGCGACCCCTGCGCAATCGAACCGTTCGCAGGAAAAACCGAGCGAAGTGAGCCGATTTGCGATGAGGTCAAGGCAACCCGCGTCGTCGGGCGTGACCGACGGACGGGCGATCAACGCTTGCGCGAGTTCCAACACCGGGCTCATCATGACCGAATCGCCGTTTTGCGCGTCCAACATGGTTCATTCGATCCGAAAGTGAGAGAAATCCACGGAAGTTTCGTCCGAAGCAGTAGGAGTGCGCAGAGGATTGGGCGCTGATCGCTGCGAACCCGTTACCGGTTCCTGCTCCGACACTTCGTCTTTGACCCGGTTGCTGGGGCCGTTGTCGAGCCGCCAAGCCAGATTGCTGGGGGAATCGGCGTATTGCATCGCGACTTCGCGAGTGATCGCGCCGCTTTCCACCAGCTGCGCAAGCGCCTCTTCGAAACTTTTCATCTCGGCGGTGAGCGAGCGTTCGAGCGCTTCCCGAACGGCAAAGAGGTTTCCCTTTTCGATCGCTTCAGCGATGAGCGCAGTGTTGAGCAGGATCTCAACGGCCGGATAGCGGCGACCCCTTAGTCCAGGAACCAACCGTTGCGCAACGATCGCGCGTAACGCAACCGCCAGGTCTCCGTAGAGGAGCGCGCGGCTCTCCAACGGAAAAAAGTTGACGATGCGGTTGAGCGCGTGATAGCTGGTGTTGGCATGCAGCGACGCGAGCACCAGATGTCCCGTGAGCGCGTATTGCAGCGCTGCCTCCATCGTTTCGCGCGTGCGGATCTCGCCGATCAAGATGCAGTCCGGCGCTTGCCGCATCGCGTTCTTGAGCGACTCGGCCCAGGAGTGGGTGTCCGTACCGACGTCGCGCTGATTGACGATCGATTTCTTATGTTGAAAGAGGAACTCGATCGGGTCTTCGACCGTGAGGATATGGCCGCTGCGCTGGGCCGCGCGGGTGTCGACCATCGACGCCAGCGTGGTCGATTTGCCGCTTCCCGTGGCACCGACCACCAACACCAAACCGCGCTGCGCCAGCGCTAGGTCGCGAAGAATCGGTGGCAGATGGAGCGCTTCGAGCGCCGGGATCTCCAGCGGAATATAGCGAAAAACCGCCGCGGGCGTGCCGCGCTGCCAAAAGAGGTTGCAGCGGAAATTGCCAATACCGGGCAGTGGCAGCGAAAAGTTGAGCTCCCGTTCGCGGACGAACTGCGCCCAACGCGCTTCGTCAGCGACGAACGCCTGCAGCCACTCGGTGAGTTGGGGTGCGGTCAGTGTCTGGGCGTTCAAGGGTTGGGCGTTGCCTTCGATCCGAATCGTCACCGGCGCACCCGCACTCAAATAGACGTCGGACGCTCGTTTCGCCGCCATCAGGCGGAAGATCTTCTCGAAGGTAGGGGTGAGTTGTGCCATCGGAACTGCTCAGTCCGGTATGGGTTCAAGTGCCGCGCAAGAGTTCGTTGATCGCGGTTTTGGCGCGAGTTTGCGCATCCACCCGCTTGACGACCACGGCGCAATAGAGGCTATAACGCCCATCGGCGCTCGGCAACGACCCGGGGACGACGACCGAACCCGAAGGAACGCGTCCGTAATGGATTTCCCCCGTCTCGCGATCGAAAATTCGGGTGCTTTGTCCAATATAGACCCCCATCGAGATCACGCTGTTTTCTTCGACCACCACCCCTTCAACGATCTCTGAACGTGCGCCGATGAACACGTTGTCTTCGATGATCACCGGGCCAGCTTGAACCGGCTCCAACACGCCGCCAATCCCGACACCACCCGAAAGGTGCACGTTTTTACCGATTTGCGCGCACGAGCCGACGGTTGCCCAGGTGTCGACCATCGTGCCTTCGTCGACGTACGCACCGATATTGACGTAGCTGGGCATCAAGACCACGTTTTTGGCGATGTAACTCCCGCGGCGTACCATCGCCTGGGGAACGACGCGACACCCAGCGGCGCGAAACGCCGCTTCGTCGTACGACGCGAATTTGGGGGCGACTTTGTCGAAATAGCGCGAAACTCCGTCATCCATCACCCAGTTGTCGTAGAGGCGAAAGGAAAGGAGCACCGCTTTCTTGACCCACTGATTGACCACCCAATCACCGACGCCGCGCCGCTCCGCAACCCGAAGCTCGCCACGGTCCAACCCGGCAATCACCGCATCCACCGCGTCGCGTACGTCTTGCGGGGCTTTGGTCGGGGAAAAGCGGGTACGCTCTTCGAATGCCGCGTCGATGAGTGCTTGCGTCTCCTGCCAGTTCATTCCGCTTCCTTTCTTCCACCAGTGAATTCAAACGGCAAATGGTATCATGCGCGCCCAATGGTTGCATGAGGTGACGATGCGACTTTCCCGAATCCGACTCGCTGGCTTCAAAACCTTCGTCGAACCCACCGTGATTGCGGTCGATGCGCCGTTTGTCGCGATCGTTGGCCCCAATGGCTGCGGCAAGTCGAACGTGATCGACGCCGTGCGCTGGGTGCTTGGTGAAACGCGCGCCTCCAGTATGCGCGCGCAGACGATGAGCGACGTGATCTTCAACGGCAGCGCCGAACGCAAACCCGCAGCTCGCGCCAGCGTCGAGCTGATCTTCGACAACCTCAACGAAGCGCGAGTGGGGGCATGGGCGCGGTTTGAAACACTCTCGGTCAAAAGGATTCTGACCCGAGACGGGGAATCGAGTTACTGGCTCAACGGTCAACGGGTGCGGAGGCGAGATGTGCTCGACCTCTTTTTGGGCACCGGTCTGGGACCGCGCGCCTACGCGATCATCGAGCAGGGGATGGTGAACCGACTGATCGAAGCCAAACCGGAAGAGTTGCGCCATCTGCTCGAAGAGGCCGCAGGAGTGACCCGATATCGGGAACGCCGCAAAGAGACGGAAGCGAAGCTCCAGGAAGCCGAAGCGCACCTCGCGCGGCTTCGGGATCAGTTGGCGACGTTGCGCAGCAACGAAGCCCGACTCCAAGCCGAAGCGGAAACTGCCAAAACCTGGCGCAAATGGACCGCGCAAAAAACGCGAACCGAGCGTCTTTTGTGGGCGTTGCGTCGGGTGCGTGCAGAGCAGGTGCTCGCTGCCGCGCGGCATGCCGAAACCGAAGCGGCGGCGCAACTTGCAAAGTGGCGCGAACAGCTCGCGGCGTTGTCTCAGGAAAGGGCAGCGGCGCAAACCGCTTTCCAAGAAGCCACGCAGACGTTAGAAGCAGCACAGCAAAACTACTATCAAATCCAGGCGCAGGTGGTGGAACTGCGCCACCAAGCGCAGAACGCTGCGATACGACAAACGGCGTTGGCGCAGGAACGCGAAACGATCCTTGCTGAGCGCGCCCGTTGGGCAGCGGAACAGACGCGGGTGACCGAAGCGTTGCACGCGGCGCAGGAAGAGGTCGCGGTCTGTGAGGCGCGCTGGGAGGAGCTGCTCGAAGCCTGGGATGCCGCTCAGGAGGCGTTGCAAGCTGCCGAATGCGTTGCGCAACAAAAACACGCCGTCGAGAAACGTTTGCAGCACGAAAGGGATCAGCTCGACAGGCGTCTTGCGCAGGTGCGACTCCATCGGCAAACTGCTGAGCGGCAGCAGCAAAAGATTTTTACGCAGCGCGCGCACTTGCGCCAAGAGCTGGAATCCCACGACGACGCGCCTGCGGATTTGGCGCCGCTCCTTGCGGAACAGACGGCGGTTCAGGAACAACGCGCTAGACTGGAACGTGCGTTGGCGCAAAGCGACGTCGAATGTACAGCGCTCGACACCGAAACGCGCCAAGCGGATGAGGCCCTTCGGTCCTGGCGCGAACAACGGGCGGAAGTGGCGGGTCGCGTGCGTAGCTTGGAAAAAGCATTGTCGCGGCATCGAAACGCTGCGGCCAAAGCGCACGCTGCGGAAAATCCAGAACTCTGGCAGCAGATCGATGTGGCCCCTGAGTATGCTAATGCAGTTGCGGCCGCGCTCACACCGTGGATGCAGAGCATAGCCGCTACGCCGGATGGCGTATTGCCGAAGGGTGTAGGCTCGTGCGCCGTGCGGCGCGACGCGGTTCCCGAACGCACACCGAACGATCCGCCAAAGCCACCGGAAGGCGTCGTTGCCCTCCATTCGGTGATCACGACGTCCGATCCCGCGCTCGCATCGTGGCTGCGCGCAAAACTCGACAACGTCTGGCTGACCGAAACCCTTACTGCGGCAATCGACGCGTGGGTGGTCGCCCATCACGCCATCGTCGTGACCCGTGACGGTGGGCAACTCACCCCTTGGGGCTGGATTCCTCGGAACGAATCCGATTCGGCGGCACAGGAAGCGACCCTGCTCGAACAGCGTGCCGAGCTCGCCGAATGGCAACAACGGTTGGTCGCCATCGAAAAAGAGATCGAGTCTGCCGAGCAGCATGCGGCGCTGTGTGCGGAACGATACCAAATTGCCCGGGAAAAGGGTGAAGCGCTGCGCGCTGAGCAGCGCCAAATCACACAGCACGAGCAGAAACTTGCATTGCAATTGGCGCAACGCAAAGAGCAGTTGGCGTGGGCAAAGCGCTGGCGCGCCGAACGTTTGGCGCGCCTGGCTGAGCTCGATGCCGAATGGGCGCGATTGCATGACGAGATCGCAGAGCGAAACGACGAAGAGGAAGCGCTGCTCGAGCAGCTCGCACTGCTGGACGAAGCGTTGGAGCGAGCGCGCACCGAGGCGCGCGTTGCGCAAAGTGCCTGGCAAGAGGCGCAACAAAACGCGCGCACACTCGAGCACGAGAAGCAGGCGCTCGCAGCGCAACAGCAACAGATGACCCGGCATTGCACGCTCCTAGCAGAAAGCCTTACGCGAACGGAAACGGAACGGCAACGGCTCGAGAGCCGACTTGCGGAGCTCGACCGTGAAGCCGCTGCGCTCGATACCGGACCCGCACCAGAAACCGTGCGCACCTTGGAGGCGCAACTCGACCAGGCCGAACAAGCCGTCCGGGGAGCGCGTGAAGCCGTGAAAGCCGCGGAAGCGCACTTTCGCGCCGCAGAGCAGCAGGCGCAGGCCCACGAACAGGCACGGAACGCGCTCGAAACGGCGTGGCAACAGGCGCACGATGCACGCGTTGCCGCGGAAATGGAAGTGGCGCGGTGGCAAGAGGCCTTGGCGGCGGCGGAGGTCGACTGGGACGCGTTGCGGGTTCAGGTCCCTCATCTCGACGAACAGCAGCTCGCCAACGAATTGGAACGACTCACCCAAGCGATCGACGCGCTCGGGCCAGTGAACCACGCGGCGTTCGCTGCACTCGAAGCGCTCACCCAGGAGATCGACGCATTGCAACGCCAAGTCGATGATATCGCTGCTGCCGAACAGACCTTGCGGGAAGCGATCCGTACCATCGACAAAGAGACGCGGGAAGCGTTGCAACAGACCCACCGCGCGGTCAATCGCGCCTTTTCCGAACGCTTCTCGCAACTTTTTGGTGGCGGGCAAGCGCAATTGGCGCTGACGGGAGACGAAATCCTCGACGCCGGCGCACAGATCATCGCACAGCCACCCGGCAAAAAGAACGGCACGATCCAGCTCCTCTCTGGCGGCGAGAAAGCTTTGACTGCGATTGCGCTGGTTTTCGCCTTTTTCGACCTCAATCCCGCGCCGTTTTGCATTCTCGACGAGGTCGACGCGCCGCTGGACGACGCCAATACCCAGCGCTATGCGGCGCTGATTCGCACGATGGCAGAACGAACCCAGTTCCTCGTGATCACCCACAACAAACTGACGATGGCCGCAGCGGATCGTTTGGTCGGGGTGACGATGCGCGAGCAAGGGGTTTCCCGCACAGTGGACGTCGACGTGGAACGTGCCGTACAATTGGCGCAACCGGCCGTATAACCTTCGGCGTTAGGAACCGATTCGATGGATACCCAACTGTTGCTTGCCTTGGGGGGGGTCGCTGCACTGGCCGGCGTAGGTTTTTGGGCCTACACCGCGTGGCAGACCCACCAACACCGCAAAAAGATCGAACAGAGCTTTGCGCGTCCCGACGAGGCGCGTTCGCTGGAAGTGGAACCGGAAGGGCGGCTCAACCCGTTTGGCCCAGTGAAACGAAGCCGCGTGGTGCGCGAAAACGAACCGGAGCTGCCGGTCGAACCCCGTCCCGAACACCCGCCAGAACACCCGCGCCACCTCCACCGGCGGGTGGACCTGATGGTGGAATTCACCGCGAGCGAACCGATCGATCTCGCGCGGCTGCGTGAAGTCCTGATCGCCGAATTCCGCGACGCCGACAATTTGCCGATGCGCTGGTACTTTTTCGACGACGCCAACAACGACTGGGAACTCGTCACGATCGAAAGCAATGGCACGCCGCACAAAATCCTAGCGGCACTCCAACTCTGTGATCGTTCCGGCCCGATCGGCGAGCGGGAATACCTGCGCTTTATCGGGGGTGCCGAGCGGGTTGCCGACCAATTGGGTCTGGCGCTCGGTCGCATCGATTCGCGTACGCAGGTATTGCGCTTGGCGCAAGAACTGGATCGTTTCTGCCACGACGTCGATCTGCAAATCGCGATCAACCTCAAACCCCGTGAAGGGACGATGCGTGGCACCAAAGTTCGCGCCGCCGCCGAGGCGTACGGCATGCGGCTCGACGCCGATGGCGTTTATCGCCTCTACGACGACAATGGCGCGGTCCTCTTCGCACTCATGGACGCGACGGGAGAGCCGTTCATCGCTGCCGAAATGCGCGTCCGCCAAGTCCCCGCACTGACGCTCGTTCTCGAAACCGCGCTCATCCCGTCGGCTGCCGTCTTCGACCGGATGATCGCGTTCGCGGAAAAATTGACGAAAACGCTCGAAGCCGAAATCGTCACCGACGACGGGGCTCCGCTTTCCCCCGAAGCGCTCAAATGGCTCCGGGGACAAGTGGAGTCGAGCCACGAACGGATGCGGCAATTCGAAGTGCCACCGGGTGGCACGGTTGCGCAACGCCTCTTTGCCTAAGGGGAAGCGGCATTGTCGTTACAGCGCACCCGAACGATTCCCGACGCGGTTCGTGAACGCGTTGCAACCCTGCGCGAAACGATCCGGCGCTTGGATTACGCCTATTACGTGCGCAACGAACCCTTGGTCCCGGACGCCGAATACGATCGGCTCTTTCGGGAACTGGAAGCGCTGGAAGCGCAGTATCCGGAATTGATCACCCCCGATTCGCCCACGCAGCGCGTGGGGGGGGCGCCAGCACCCGAATTTCGTGAAGTGACCCATGAGCTCCCCATGCTGTCACTCGCGAACGCGTTTACCCCAGAAGAGGTGCTCGCGTTCGATCGCCGCTGCCGCGAAGGGTTGGGCGTCCCCGCGGTGCGGTACGCCTGTGAACCCAAATTCGACGGTGTTGCGATTTCGCTCCTCTACGAAAACCGCGTGCTGACCCGCGCGGCAACCCGCGGCGATGGGTTCAAAGGGGAAGAGGTCACCGCTAACGCCCGGACCATTCGCACGATCCCGTTGCGTTTGCCCGACGAAGCGCCAAAGCTTCTCGAAGTACGCGGCGAAGTGGTGATGACTCATGCCGATTTTGCCGCACTCAACGCACGCCAGCTTGCTGCGGGCGAAAAGACCTTCGCGAACCCACGAAACGCCGCATCGGGAAGCTTGCGCCAGCTCGACCCCAAAGTCACTGCGAAACGGCCGCTGCGCTTTTACGCTTACCAATGGGTTCGCGCCGAAGGGGTCGATGCGGCCCCGGAAACCCATTCCGAGGCGCTCGAACGTCTAGAGCGGTTCGGCTTCCCGGTTTCCGAATGGCGCCAGACCGTGGTCGGTGCCGAAGCGCTGCTCGACTACTACCAGAAGATGCTGGCGCGCCGCGACCAACTCCCTTTCGATATCGACGGCGTTGTCTATAAAGTCGATGCGTTTGCTGAGCAAGATCGCCTGGGGTTCGTCGCGCGCGCTCCGCGTTGGGCGATCGCGCACAAATTCCCCCCGCAAGAGGCAGTGACGCAACTTCTGGCAATCGATGTCCAAGTGGGGCGCACCGGTGCGCTGACTCCGGTGGCGCGCCTTGCCCCGGTTGCGGTTGGCGGCGTTACCGTTGCGAACGCGACGCTCCACAACGAAACGTTCATCCGGCAGCAAGACATTCGCATCGGCGACTGGGTCGTCGTGCGCCGTGCCGGTGACGTGATTCCCGAAATCGTCCGCTCCCTGCCCGAGCGGCGACGTGGCACGGAGCAGGTGTTCACGCTGCCATCGCACTGTCCCGTTTGTGGCTCGCACGTCGAACGGGATCCCGAAAAAGCGATCGCCTACTGTACCGGCGGACTCTACTGTCCCGCGCAACGCAAACGGGCAATCGAACATTTCGCGAGCCGCCGAGCGATGAACATCGAAGGGTTGGGCGAAAAACTGATTGCCGAACTCGTCGATCGGGAATGGGTGCGCAACCCAGCCGATCTCTACGACCCTGAGCGGATCTCCGTCGATCGGTTGGCCACTTTACCCCGGATGGGACCGAAGTCGGCCGCAAACCTCATCGCCGCGATCGAGCGCAGCCGCCATACCACGTTGCCCCGTTTCCTCTACGCCCTGGGGATTCGTAACGTGGGCGAAGCCACGGCAAAAGATCTGGCGCGCCATTTCGGTTCGCTCGATGCCCTCATCGCAGCGACCGAAGCCGATCTGATGGCGGTGCCGGAAATCGGTCCGATCGTGGCGGCGTCGATTCATCAATTTTTCCGCGAACCTCATAACCTCGAAGTGATCGCCGCGCTCAAGCGCCATGGGGTTACCTGGTTGGAAGGGGAACCCCTTGCGGCGACATCGGTTTCGTCTCAAGACGCAATGCCCGCACCAGCCGACCCGAGCGAAGCGAACCGATCCCACGCGTTGGCAGGTCTGACGTTCGTGCTCACGGGCACCTTGCCCACGCTCACGCGCGAAGCGGCCACTGCGCTCATCGAAGCGCACGGAGGCAGGGTAAGCGGATCGGTATCGAAAAAGACGAGTTACGTCGTCGCGGGCGAAGCTGCTGGGAGCAAATTGGCGAAAGCGGAAGCGCTGGGGATTCCCATCCTCGACGAAGCAGGACTCAGGCGCCTCATCGCGGAAAAAAGTAATTCAACTTCATCTATTTGACTGAATGTGGAGAAAACTATGGCCCGACCCTTGGTACGCAAAGCGGTTTTTCCCGTCGCGGGGATGGGAACGCGTTTTCTGCCCGCGACCAAGGCAAGTCCCAAAGAGATGTTGCCGATCGTCGACAAGCCGCTGATTCAATATGCAGTGGAAGAGGCGGTCGCAGCGGGGATCACCGAGCTCATTTTCATCACCGGGCGGACCAAACGCTCGATCGAAGATCACTTCGACAAGGCTTATGAGTTGGAATCGGAACTCGAACAGCGCGGCAAACACACGCTGTTGGAGGTGGTGCGTAAGACCGTCCCGCAGGGGGTGACCTGCATCTATATTCGGCAGCCAGAGGCGCTGGGGCTAGGCCACGCGGTCCTGTGCGCGCAGCCGGTGGTCGGCAACGAACCCTTTGCGGTGCTCCTTGCCGACGACCTCTGCGACAATGGCGATGGCAAACCGGTGCTCCAGCAAATGGTCGAGGTCTTCGCGTACCACCGTTGTTCGGTGTTGGGGACGATGACGGTACCGCGTGAGCAGACCAAGCAGTACGGAATCGTCAGCACCGATCCGTGTGAGCAGGGCAATACCCGGCGCATTCGCGCGATCGTCGAAAAACCCGAACCCGAAAAGGCCCCTTCGACACAAGCGGTGGTTGGCCGCTACATCCTCACCGCCGCGATCTTCGATCACCTCAAGCGCATCCAACCGGGGGCAGGGGGAGAGCTCCAGCTCACCGACGCGATCAGCTCGCTTCTCAAAGAGGAGGCGGTACTCTCCTACGCATTCGAAGGGGTGCGTCACGACTGTGGGTCGAAAGCCGGATACCTGCAAGCCACCGTCGAATTTGCACTGCGCCATCCCGAGGTGGCCGAAGCGTTCCGCGCCTATCTCAAAGAGCGTGTTGCGGCGCTTTAATCGCTGTCGCTCCGCGCGGCTTTGCGCCGTTCGTGCTCTTTGAGGAGCCGTTTGCGCAGCCGGATGCTCGTCGGCGTGATCTCGACCAGTTCGTCGTCGTCGATGAATTCGACCGCGCGTTCCAGCGTCAGTTCGATGGGCGGTGTCAGGCGCACCGCCTCGTCGGAACCCGAAGCGCGAATGTTGGTGAGCTGTTTGGTCCGCACCGGATTGACGACCAGGTCGTTTTCTCGGCTGTGAATGCCGATGATCATCCCTTCGTAGACCGGATCACCTGGTTTCACGAACATCCGCCCGCGTTCTTGCAGCTTCCAAAGCGCGTACGCGACACATTCGCCGTCTTCTTGAGAAACGAGGACGCCGTTACGTCGCCCAGGGATCGGTCCGGCGTACGGAGCATAGTCGTCAAAGATATGGCTCATCAACCCCGTGCCGCGGGTCAGCGTCAGGAACTCGCCTTGGAAACCGATCAGCCCTCGAGCCGGAATGCGGTATTCCATCCGCACCCGCCCTTTGCCGTCGATCTGCATATCGAGGAGTTCGGCGCGCCGGCGCCCCAGCTCTTCCATCACCGCGCCTTGGTGTCCCTCTTCGATATCGACGGTGAGGCGTTCGTACGGCTCACACCGCACGCCGTCGATCTCTTTGAAGACGACCCGCGGCCGTCCGACCGCCAATTCGAACCCTTCCCGTCGCATGTTTTCGAGCAAAATGGTCAAATGGAGCTCGCCGCGACCGGAGACTTCGAACTGCTCTGCCGATTCACCACCGAAGTCGACGCGCAGCGCGACGTTGCGCAAAAGCTCTTTTTCCAGCCGTTCGCGAATCTGGCGGCTGGTGACATATTTCCCTTCGCGCCCGGCAAGGGGTGAGGTATTGACCATGAAGGTCATCGTCAAGGTCGGTTCATCGACCGCGATCGGAGGTAACGGCTGGGGATCGTCCGGATCACAGAGGGTGACCCCAATCCCGATGGCGTCGATCCCGCTCACCATCACGATGTCGCCTGCGGTGGCTTCAGGAACCGGGATCCGCTCCAAGCCGCGAAAACCGAGGATTTGCCCAACCTTGCCCTTGCCTAGGAACGTTTCACCGCGATAGACCGCAACCTCTTGATTGGGGCGCAACACCCCTTGTTTGATGCGACCGATCCCCATCTGCCCCAGATAGTTGGAGTGGTCGAGCGACGCGATCAAGAGTTGGAGGGGCGCGTCACGGTCTACGGCGGGGGGCGGGACATGGGTGAGAATCGCCTCGAAAAGGGGGCGCATGTCGCTCGAAGGGGTCTTGAGGTCGAGCGTCGCGTAACCGTTGAGCGCAGAGGCATAGACGACGGGGAAATCGAGTTGTTCGTCACTGGCGTCGAGTTCGGCGAAGAGGTCGAACGTGGCGTTGATCACCCAATCGGGGCGCGCTCCCGGGCGGTCGATTTTGTTGATCACGACGATCGGTTTCAACCCCAGAGCGAGCGCCTTCTGCGTAACGAAACGCGTTTGCGGCATCGGCCCTTCGACCGCGTCGACCAAGAGCAAGACGCCATCGACCATCGAAAGCACCCGTTCGACCTCACCACCGAAATCGGCGTGACCGGGGGTGTCGATGATGTTGATCAGCGTTCCTTCATAGGTGATCGCGCAGTTTTTCGCCAAAATGGTGATGCCGCGCTCACGCTCCAGTTCGTTGCTGTCGAGGATCCGTTCTCCGACGGTCTGATGGTTGGCAAAGGTTCCTGACTGTTTCAACAGTTGGTCGACCAATGTCGTTTTGCCATGGTCGACGTGGGCGATGATCGCGATGTTGCGAATCGCAGGGTGGGTTTGGGTCGTCATAAACAAACGCTTTCGTACGATTCGTTGCCAAAGGTGCGCATTATACGGGGAAGGGCACCGTTCCCCCACGGCACCGTCGTATTGAACACATATGACTTGCAGGTTCGCTACAAGCCGGTGCAGTTGGCACGGGTCTTTGCCCATTCCGGCGCGTTGCCGTTGTCGCAGCGGCCAAAATGCCGTCTCGACTGATTGGTCCTGGCGATTTCCCCGAACAACCGGATGCCTGCGATCATCGACCATGCGCCTGCCGATGGCGGTGCGCCGATCTCCGTTTTCGAATCGGGCGCGATTCTGGTCTATTTGGCAGAAAAGATGGACGCTTTCTGCCTACGGCGCCACGGCCGCGCAAGACGGTACTCGAATGGCTGTTTTGGCAAGTGGGCGGGCTTGGCCCGATGGCGGGACAAAACCACCATTTCGTCCAATACGCCCCCGAATCGATCCCGTACGCGATCGACCGCTATGTGCGCGAAACGAGCCGCCTCTACGCCGTGCTCGACCGTCGTCTTGCCGAAGTCGAGTGGGTCGCCGGGGACTACTCCATTGCGGATATGGCGATCTATCCGTGGATCGTCCCGCACGAACGGCAACGGCAAAACCTCGACGATTTCCCCAACCTCAAGCGTTGGTTCCAGCAGATGCAGGCACGACCGGCGGTCGCCCGTGCCTACGCCCGCGGAGAACCGTGGGCGAAACGGGGCGCGGTGACCGAGGAAGGGAAAGCGATCCTTTTCGGTCAGTCTGCGGAACAGCTGAAAGCGGTCACCCCCCCGAAGCGCTCCGAGACCGGGTAAAATCGCAGCTTTCGGACATCAGGGGGCAGGCCCATGCTGGCAGTGATTGGCGGTAGTGGTCTTTCGAATCTGACGAATCTCGAACGGCTTGGGCAGCGGGTCGTACGAACCCCCTACGGCGAACCGTCCGGCGTCCTCACCTTCGGCCGTCTGGGCTGTGAAGAGATCGTTTTCATTGCCCGCCACGGCTACGGCCATACGATCGCCCCCCACCAGATCAACTACCGCGCCAACCTGTGGGCGTTGAAACACGTTGGGGTGACGCGCGTGATCGCAGTGGCGTCCGTGGGGGGCATCGCACCACATCTGCCCCCAGGAACGCTGGTCGTGCCGCATCAGATCATCGACTATACGTGGGGGCGGGTGTGCACCTTTTACGACGGCCCCGACGACCCCGTGGTCCATATCGACTTCACCCAACCCTTTACGCCGTCACTTCGCACGGCGCTCTTACAAGCGGCAACCGAATGTCAAGAGCCGGTTGTCGATGGCGCCGTCTATGCCTGTACGCAAGGGCCACGGCTGGAAACCGCAGCGGAAATCGAGCGGTTGGCGCGGGATGGTGCCGAGCTCGTTGGAATGACCCTGATGCCAGAGGCGGTGCTTGCCCGTGAAATCGGACTCGAATACGCGGCGTTGAACGTCGTCGCCAATTGGGCAGCCGGGCGGGGCGACGCGAAAGAACGGATCGCGTTCGACGCGTTGGAGCGCGAACTCGAACGAGCGATTGGTCGCGCGAAACGCATTCTCGAAGCGTTTTGTCATCTGTGCTCCACACCAAACGGTTAGCATTTGCGAACTGAGCGCCTGCGGTTTAGAGCAAAACATCGTATCCGGAATAAACCCGTCGCTTTAGCGCAAGCTCGCGCGGAATCGCTTGAGTGCTATCGTGAAAAAGAACGCGCCCAGCAGCAGTGTCATCGCAAGGTCCAGCCAAACACTGCTTAGCGGCACGTTCCGATAAAGCAACCCTTGCGCCAAGCGGACGAAGTAGGTGTTGGGCGCGGCGAGCATGATCTGCTGCACCAATTCCGGCATGCTTTCGCGCGGCGTGACCGCACCGGAAAGCAGTTGTAACGGAATCACCACCAAGATCACCAAGAGCCCGAACTGCGGCATCGAACGGGCAATGGTTGCCAACAAAACGCCCAATGAAGCGGCGGCAAACTGGAAAAACGCAGCGGCGACGAGAAAGCGCAGCACACTCGCCGCGGTGATGGGAACCCCCAGCACCCCCTGAACGACCAGCCACAGCGAAATCGAAACACCGATCAGCACCACGATGCCGTTTGCGACGATCTTCGCCACCAGGATCTGCCACGGGTGGAGCGGCAGCACCAAGAGGTGTTCGATCGTACCGTGTTCCCGTTCGCGGATCAGCGCCGCCCCCACCAGGACCACGGTGAGGATCGTCACCATGTTGATGATCTCCATCACACCGCCGAACCACAGGCCGGTCAGATTGGGGTTGAAACGAACCCGCACCACCAAGTCGACCGGTTGCGGCGGCAGCAGCGCCTGTCCCTCGGCCCATTGGCGAATCGTCTCGCTGACGATTTGTGTGAGATAGGTCTGCCCCAGAAATGCTTGGGTCATCACCGTCGCGTCGATCCACAGGGCGATTTCGGTGGGACGGCGGGCAATGAGATCGGCCTGGAAATCAGGAGGAATGACCAGCACGAAACTGACCTCGCCGCGATCCAGGAGCAAATCGACCTCGTCCCAGTTGATAAACCGCGGAGGAAGAAACTGGGGCAGGCGTATCGCTGCAGCGATGCGCGCCGAGAGCGCAGAGTGGTCGTGGTCGACGATCGCGATCGGCGCGTTGTGCAACTCTTTGGAAACGCCAGTAGCGGCAGCGTAGATTGCGCCGGTGAAGGCCCAAACGATGAGCACGAGCAGTACGCGGTCTCGCCCCAGACTTTGCAGCTCTTTGGCGATCAGCGCAAGGACCGGTCGGAGGAGGGAAACCGTTTCGTCGTTCGCCATCGTTTACGCTTCCTGCTTGGGCAGGCGCCAGATCGCCACAGCACTGGTGACGAGCGTAAAGAGCGCCAACCAGATGAGTTCGTGGGCCAATGTCTCGCCGTCGAGCGCTTTGGTGATCACCCCACGACTGATCGTCAAATAGTGGCTGACCGGAAAGCCTTCTCCGATCCACCGCGCAATTCCTTCACTTGCCGAAACTGGCGTGGTCAGGCCGGAAAACTCGATGCTGGGGAGCATCGTCAAGATGGCGGTGCCAAAGAGCGCGGCCACCTGCGTGCGCGTCACTGTCGAGATCAGCAAGCCAAAGCTGGTCGTCGCCAGAAGGTAAAGGAGCGTCGCTGCGGCCAGGAAGAGGAGGTCTCCTTTGAGGGGAACCCCATACCCCCAACGGGTCTGCACCAGGAGCAGCAAAAAGGCGACGAACGAGACAGCTATGTACGGCAGCTGTTTGCCCACAAGGAACTCGGCGCGCCGCAGCGGTGTGACGTAGAGATTCACGATACTGCCCAATTCCTTTTCGCGGACGACGGCCAGCGCGGTGAGGATCGCGGGAATGAAGATGAGCAGCAAGGGGATCACTGCGGGCGCCATCGCATTCACCGAACGCAGTTCGGGGTTGTAGCGATAGCGTACGGCTAGCTGAATCGGAAGTGTGGCATCGACACCGCGGCTCAGTTGTTGCCATTGCGCGAGGATGGCCTGATGAACCGCGAGGGCATACCCTCGCGCGGTCTCGCCCCGAAAAGGCATCGAACCGTCGATCCACACGCCCAGTTCGACGCGCCTGCCGCGATGAAGATCTGCGCCGAACCCTGGGGGAAAGGCATAACCCACTGCAGCGCTGCCGTTCTGAAGCGCAGCCTGGAGCGCATCAAGGGTGGGAGCGGTGCCGATCACTTCGAATTCCCGTGTCGCGTCGAGTTGCGCGATGTAATCGTGGCTTTCTGTACTCTGATCGGCGTCATAAACTACGACGGGGAGGCGATCGACATCGAGGGAAATGCCACTGGCCAAAACGAACATCAATACGACCGCACCCAAAAGAGCGAAGAGCAGCCGGATGGGGTCCCGCATCAGTTCCCGCGACTCTCGCTTGGCCACGCTCGCCAGTCGCCGGAGGGAAAAACGTGGCTGGCGACGACGCATAGAGTCCGAATCGGTCGATTGCCGCTGAGGCTCGATCCGGTTTGGGGCCTGCTCTGCCATACGCGCCGGGGATGGGTTCTCGTTCTGTACCCGAGCCGTAGGTGGCGCCGCTTCGCCCCGTTGCGCCTCTTCTGCTTCGAGCGCCCGGATGAACGCCGTTTCCAACGAATCTGCCTGATAGTGCGCGATGATCCGATCTGGCGTATCCTGAATCAAAACCTTGCCAGCGTGCATCAAGGAGATGCGGTCGCATCGCATCGCTTCGTTCATGAAGTGGGTGGAGAGAAAGATCGTTACCCGTTCACGACGCGAAAGGGTGTAGAGCAACGCCCAAAATTGGTCCCGCGCAACGGGGTCGACGCCCGAGGTCGGTTCGTCGAGGATCAGGATTTTGGGTCGGTGGAGCACCGCGACGGCGAGCGACAAGCGCTGTTTGACGCCCAAAGGGAGCGACTCAGCCGTGTGATCCCGATAGCGGGTCAGGTCGAATTGACTGAGGAGGGATTCGATCCGTTCGTGCGCCTCATGTTCCGGCATTTGGAAAATGCGCGCGTGCAGCCACAGGTTGGGCTCGACGCTCAATTCCTGATAGAGGGAAAATTGTTGCGTCATGTAGCCGACCAGGCGCCGCGTGGCCAAATCATTGGGTGCGAGCGGCTTGCCAAAAAGGCGAGACTCCCCCTCGGTGGGCGGCAAGAGCCCAGTGAGCATCTTCATCGTGGTGGTCTTGCCGCAGCCGTTCGAACCCAGAAAACCAAAGATTTCGCCTTCGCGAATGGCGAATGAGACGTGATCGACTGCGGTGAAGTCGCCGAACCGTTGGGTGAGCCCTTCGGCGGCGATGACGATGGGGCGTTCGTCTGCAGTGCTTGGGGCCTCTTCGTGCGCTTCACGCGGTGTGATGGATGCGGTTTCGGACGAAGGGGTGCGCGACACCGTGCGGTCGTCGTGCGCATGGGTCATCAATCGGGCAAATGCGGCCTCGAGCGACTGTGTGTGTGTCGCCTGCTTGAGCGCTTCCGCGTCTCCTTGACCGATGATCCGACCGCCATAAAGCGCCAACAGGTGCGCAAACCGTTCTGCCTCTTCCATGTACGCGGTGGCGACGATCACGCGCAGTTGCGGCCGTTCTGCCTGAAACTGTGTGATCAAGTTCCAGAAACGGCGGCGGGAGAGGGGGTCGACCCCGGTGGTGGGTTCGTCGAGGATCAGCCAATCGGGATCGTTGATGAGCGCACAACAGAGCGAGAGCTTCTGCTTCATCCCGCCGGAGAGTTTTCCCGCGGGGCGGTCGCGAAAGCGCCAGAGATCAGTGGCGGTGAGCAGGCGTTCGATCGTTTGTGAGCGGTACGGCTCCGTGAGCGCGAAGAGATCGGCAAAATGGGTGACGTTTTCCCAAACGGAGAGGGTGGGGTAGAGATTTTTACCGAGCCCCTGAGGCATGTACGCGATGCGTTCTTGAAGACGCTGCCGATCCTGCCGCACGTGCAGATCGTAACCGTCGAAGCGAATGGTCCCGTGTTGCAGCCGCTTTGCCGTTGCCAAAAGTCCCAACAGGGTCGATTTGCCCACCCCGTCGGGTCCGATCACGCCATAGGTGCGTGCAGGAGGGAGCGTCAGCTCGGGAACGGACAGGGCGACCGTCTCACCGTAGCGGTGCGTGACGTTGCGCAGAACGATGAGAGGTTGGTCGGTAGCTGCCTCAGCGTGCATCGTCGTCGTGTCGCGGTTTCGCCGTTCCTTCGGTGACCAGAATGCGGGCGACCGCCGGAAGCCCCCCGAAAAGGGCATCCCGATGCTGCGCAAGCCACTGCGCGTCGGCCGCTACCCGCACGCGGAAGCTCAGTTTGGCGCGTTCGTCTGCGGTTTCGACAAATTTGGGGGTGAATTGCGCTTCGGGAGAGACGAACACGACACGCGCGGGGATGACGCGATCGGCTGGCCAACCTTCGGGTGCGATCTCTGCGGGCTGCCCCAGCGCGACATCGCGCATTTGGGCGGGGGTCAAAAAGATGTCGATGTAGAGATCGAGCGGGTCTACGAGGGAAATCAGGGTAGCACCGGCGGGAACCACCTCACCAGGGAGCACGTAGCGCTTGAGCACCCGCCCCGCGATCGGGCTCAACACTTGGGTGTCGGCCAGCTTGCTGTCGATGACGTTGAGCTGCGCTTTGGCCGCGTCGACCTGCGCGGCAGCAAGTGCCACCCGTTTCTCTGCGAGGTCGAGCGCGGTTTGGGCGTTGATCCACGCGGTACGGGCACGGTCGAGCTGATCTGCCGAGGCGAATTTCTGTTGCCGTAACTCTTGTGTACGTTGGTAGCTTGCGCGCGCCAGTTCCAAATCGGCTGCTGCTTTGCGGCGTGCTGCTTGGGCTTCGGCGTAGGCGCGTTCGGCAACGGTCACTTGCGCTTCCAGAGCTTCGCGTTGCGCTTTCAGTTCGTTGCTATCGAGCGTGACCAGAAGTTGATCTTTCTCGACCCAGTCGCCTTCGCGTACGGTCACCGAAATAACTTTTCCGGGAATTTTGCTCGCCAGGTCATACTGGCGCAGTTCGAGCCGGCCGTTTCCTATGGGTACATGCTCAGCGGTTTGACCGCGCAGCCAGCCGCGTTCGATCAGTCGCGCTTTGAGCCGTTGCCATGGGGTCGGAGTCTCAGTGGTATCGGCGGCTACGGAAGAACCGAGCCAAGAAGCACAGAACACCGCCGCGACCAGCGCGGCACGGAACCGGATGCGCGGGCCGGTTTGATGTTGCGCCAAGAGGGGTTGACCGAACATGAAGTGCTGGACTCGATTATGAACCTGCGGTCATTATAGCGCTGATATTGGCAGATGAAAAACGGGCTGGGTCACCTGGAATCATTTGGGCGTGTAACGTGATAATATGTATTATGTAAAATTAGAACAGTAGGAAAGCACGGAGCAGTCCGGCATGGGTATAAGGATTGCACGGCCCGATTACGCGGTTCGGTACATCGTTGGCTCTCCGCATCACCGGAGCGCCCCTACATCCCCCACACGCCGATCGTTTGCCCCGGTTTTCCGGGCCACGGGTATTCGCGCTGCCAGATGCGCGCTTCCCACGGGATGCCGTCGCGGCGGTCGAATACCACCAGATAGGCTTCCTCGGCCCCCGAACGGTCGGCGTAGTCGGCTACTTGGGCAATTCCCTCGGTCACGACTGCCTCCGGGTTTTTGCCGTTGCGTACGAGTTTGCATTCGATCACCCCTTTTTGTTTCGGTCCCAACAACCCTTGGTCAGGGTCGAGCGGCCATTCGATCAAGAGGTCGGTGCGTTTGCGTCCCAGCCCGTATTCGCGGTTGATACGCCCGCCGCCATTGACGATGCGTTGCAAGAAGGCTTGCAACAGGAGTTGCGGGCCTGCTTCGCGATAGGAGAAGCCTTGCAGCCACGCGTCGGAGTGTTCGCGGAAAAACTCTTGGAACGCGGTGAGGAGTTTCGGGATCTGCAGGCGGTGGGTGGCTGGGTCGACGTACCACGCCGTTTCGTGGGTGATATAGACCTGTTTGGTCCAGGTGAGTTCGCGTGGGATCACTTCGCGGTAGATGCGGTTGCTGATGCGCACCATCGGCCGCACCGCAATCAGCCCCAGGTCATAGACGTATTGCAGATCGTCCGGGGCGATCTCTTCCGAGAGCGCCGCCGGGTCGGCTTCGCTTTCGAGGATCGCCGCGATCACCCGATGAACCCGCGGCTCGGAGAGTTTGTCGGCGAGCTGGTCGAGGTGGGTCGCGCGCGATTGGATGAGCCGTTCGCGTGCCAGTTGGTAGCGTTCGAGCGTCACCGGCGCCGTCCGGTCGGCGCGTAGCGTTTTGTCTTTCCAGGTGCATTCGTGCCCGAGCGCATTGACGAGCCACGGTTGCCCTTCGGTGTCGAGCCAGAGGGGCTCCCAGATCGCGTCGTCGAAGCGTTGCCCGGTGGCCTCGGTGTGTTGCAACCACAGCGCTTTGGTTTCGTCGAAGGTGAAGTTTCCCAAACGCAGCGATTCGGCTTTGATGTTGAACGCCGAACCGCCGGTGATCACCTCTTGGCCGGGGGTGTGGATGCGGTAGTCGCGCACGTCGCGCACGCCGCACAGGATCACCGATTGCGGAAACGCCCGTGGCCGCTGGGTGTAACCAGCACGCAGTTGCCTGAGGAGCGAAACCAGGGTGTCGCCAACGAGGGCGTCGACTTCGTCCAACAAGAGTACGGCCGGCCGCTCTGGCTCTTGCACACTCCAGTAAGTGAGCAGACGAGTCACCAGTTCTTCGGGTGCGACGCCCTGCCCTTCTCCGTGCAGCAGCCATTGGTCGAGGGTGGCGTTGCCCAAAGCGATCGACGCTGAGCGGGCGATGGCGCTCGCCACCGCGGTGATGCCGCGCGCCACATCGTTGCGTGCCGCTTGCGCGGTTTCGATGTTGGCGTAGAGCGCGCGATAGCGTCCTGTGCGGTTGAGATGATCCGTAAGCGCCAAAAGGCAGGTGGTCTTGCCGGTTTGCCGCGGCGCGTGCAGCACAAAGTAGCGCTCCTGCGCGATCAGCATCTCCACCTCAGGGAGGTCAATCCGCTTGAGGGGGTCGATCATGTAGTGCAAGTGCGGCTTCGACGGGCCAGCGGTGTTGAACTGTTTTTCCATTTTGTGATGGCGTTGCGTTTTCGTATGGATTCCTTCATTATGCCGTAAAGCACGCTTGTGGTGATCACACCACCGGCAACGCACGCCAATCGGTGGTGTAATTGGGCGAGCGTCGGGTTTGCCGCATCTGCCAGCCACGCTGGTACGCTGCGGCAAGGGTCACGGTGTTGCGGCCGAAGCGGCGGTTGATCGCATCAAGCGCTGCCATCGTTTGTTGCCGCTCAGCCCAACGCGGAAGGAGTTCAGCGGTGAAGAGGTCGGGTTGCCACGTTCCGTTGGGGATGAGTTCGAACAGGACCACGCCTGCTTTTTTGTAGCGGTAACCGGGGCGAAAAAGGCGCGCCGCAAGCCGGTTGGCGGTTTTGGCGAGCGTGATCGCATCGTCACACGGCAGCGGCAACGGTTCGCTCGAGAACGGATGGTAATAGTGCCCGGGATCGAACGGATTGGTCTCGAGGAAACACCCCACTTCCCGAGCCAACCAGCCGTGGGCGCGGAGCTTTTCACTGGCTGCGGTCGCGAACGCGGTGAGTGCGGATCCTAGCGTTTCGAGTGAGGTCACGCGCGTACCGAACGAGCGGGAAACGACCAGTTGCTTCTGGACGATCGGGGCCTCTGCCCATTCGAGCGCCGGTTCACCGCGTAGTTCCTGGGCGGTGCGCGCCAGGACCACGGAAAAGCGGCGCCGCACCCAAGTTGGGTCCGCAGCGGCGAGCGCGCCGGCTGTGGTGATTCCCACTGCAGCCAATTGCCGGGCCAGACGCTTGCCAACGCCCCAGACTTCGTCGACCGGGATCGTGTTGAGAAGCGCATCGCGGGCGGCGTTTCCCCACGTGCTCAGGTCACAAACACCGCCCTCGCCTGCCCAGCCCTTTTTCGCACAGGCGTTGGCGAGTTTCGCAAGGGTCTTCGTAGGACCGATGCCGACGCAAACCGGTAGCCCAAGCTGACGGCGGATTTCGCGTCGGATTCGTTTGCCGTGCGCGATGCGCGCTTCGGGTGGAAACAGGGAAAAGTCGAGAAAGCATTCGTCGATCGAATAGACCTCTTGCCGTGGCGCGAGCGTTGCTAAGAGCGCCATCACGCGATTCGACAGGTCGCCATAGAGGGTGTAATTCGACGACAGCGCTACGATGCCCAGCTGCGCCGCGCTGGGTTCCAATTCGAACCACGGCTGCCCCATGTGAACGCCGAGCGCTTTGGCTTCGTTGCTGCGGGCGACCACGCAGCCGTCGTTGTTCGACAATACCACGACTGGCCGCCCTTCGAGTTTCGGGTTGAAGAGGCGTTCACAGGAGACGTAGAAGTTGTTGCAATCGACGAGCGCCCAGATGGTTGGTTGCGTCATCAATGCCTCCCAGTGCCTCACACTACGCTTGTAGTTGCGCCGCTAGCGAAGCTTGCGTGCGATGCCGACCACCACGCCCCAGACCATGAGGGGTTGTCCCCGTTCGACACAGCGTACGGCAAACGACCCCGCTTCCACTGCGATCACCCAATCGCCGACCTTGGGTGTCACGGCGCGATCGACGATCAAGATGTCGCCTGGGTGGATTCCGTGCGCGATCAGGGAATCTCCCCCGACACGCATGAAAAAGGTTGCCAGCGGATGCGCGATCAGGTAACGATCGAGACTGAGGGGTTTTTCCCACTCGTGCTCCGCAGGCGATGGAAAACCGGTACTGTACATAATTACAGTATTATACGCCGAAAAAAGCGGACTGTGTGCATACCAGCCCGTTTCTATGCCGCTTGCTGCGTGGGCAGTCGCTACAGCGAAGCGGCACAGGGAGGGAAATTACGTTTTCTTACCGTCAATTTTCTCCAGCTGATCGAGTTCGCGATCCAAGTCGGCCTCCGTTGGTGCTTGATAGGTTGGAACCGGGAGGCCCTCTTCCGTTTCGCTTTCTTGTTGGCGTTTCGCGGTGAAACGCACGTAGAGGAGCCCCAGTTCGTAGAGCAAAATGATGGGCACGGCGAGCATGAGTTGCGAGATCACGTCGGGTGGCGTGACGATCGCGGCGATCACGAACGCGCCGACGATCACGTAGGGTCGTGCGGCAACCAGTTGCTCATGCTCGACGACGCCCATGCGCGCCAGAAGTGCGACGGCAACCGGCACTTCGAACGCGACGCCGAACGCGACGAACATCGTCATCACAAAGCTCAGGTACTGTTCGATGTCCGGCGCAAGCTGGACGCTTTGCGGTGCGAAATCGGCGATGAAGCGAAAAACCGTTTTGAAGACGAAGAAGTAACAAAACGCCATGCCCAAAAGGAAGAGCAGCGACGAGGTTACGATAAGCGGTAGGATCAACCGCTTTTCGTGCGCGTAGAGCCCTGGCGCGACGAACGCCCAGATCTGATAGAGCACATAAGGCAACGAAACGAGGAACGCCAACAAGAGCGTGACTTTTACGGGGACGAAGAACGGCGTGACAACACCGGTTGCGATCATCGTCGTTCCCTGCGGCAGCGTTTGGATCATCGGCAATGCCAACAGGTCGTACCAGAAATTCGCCCATGGCAACAGCACGACAGCCGTAAGGATCACAGCGAGCGCAGCGCGCAGCAGCCGGTCGCGCAACTCGACGAGATGCGAAATGAAAGTTTCTTGTTGCTCGTTCATCGACGCAACCCGTTATTGAGCAACGTCTTCGCGGATTCGACAGACGGGGGTTCGAGGGAAGTGGGCGAAGCCTCGACTTCGGCAGACGAGTCGTTGGGAGGCGATGTTGACGCTTTCGGCGTGGGTGCTGCTGTGTTTCGGTTGAGGGCTTCTGCCGGGGGGATGGGCACCTCGGTTGCGGCCGTTACGGGTGGCGGCTCCGGCAAGGAACCGGTTGCGGTGATCTGGGTAGCAGCAAGAGCGGAAGCCGGTGCGCTTTTTGCGGTCGTAGCGTCCGACTTCACAGTGGAGACGTCCGGTTCCCCGGCAAGCGCTGTCATCTCTGCTTCGTCGAGCGTTTTTTTGGCATCCTGCACGCTCGACTGCACTTGCGCAAGCTGTTGCTGCATTTCGCTTTCGAAAGCACGCGCTTGCGCCTGGATCTGTGTTTCCAGTTTTTTGAGTTCTTCGAGTTGGATTTCGCGTTCGATGTCCGCTTTGACGCTGGATGCATAGCGCTGCATCCGCCCCAACAGGTGGCCGACGGTGCGCGCCACCTTGGGCAGACGCTCTGGCCCCAGCACGATCAACGCGACCAGCGCAATGAGAACGAGCTCGGAGAAGCCGATATCGAACATCGGGTGTTAGCCCATTCCGTCAGGAAGAGCTTTTTTCGCGAATCTGGCCTTCGATGACCGTTGCGTCTTTCTCAGCAGCAGAACTGCCTGCCGCGTTCGCGGTGCTTGAGGGGTGCGCGGAAGACGCAGTTGCAGAGGGTTGCGCCTCTGTTTTCGCGACGACTGTGCCACCTTTTTCTTCGGCTTCGGCTTCGCCGCTCTTCATTCCCTCTTTGAAACCGCGAATCGCGCTACCCAAATCGTGGCCGATATTGCGCAACTTCTTGGTGCCAAACACCAAGATGACGATGAGCAGAACGACCAGCCAGTGCCAAATGCTGAAGGAACCCATTGTGTGTCTCCGCAAAAAAGGGTGTTCCGTGGATTATCCCACAAGCGTTACCATTTGACCATCGCTGGCAATACCTTGCTGCCGCCCAAAATATGGACGTGCAGGTGCATCACCTCTTGCCGCCCGATGCGACCCGTATTGATGATCGTACGCCAACCGTCGTCGAGTCCCAACGCGAGCGCCGCTTTGGTGGCGGCCACCATCACGCGACCGATCGTTTCGGTCTCGGCGTCGGTGAGTTCTTTGGTCGAGACGATGTGGCGTTTCGGAATCGCCAAGAGGTGCACTTCGGCTTGCGGGTTGATGTCGTGAAAAACGACGGCGTAGTCGTCCTCATAGACCTTTTTCGCGGGAATTTCCCCTTTGACGATCTTACAGAAGATGCAATTGGCGTCGAACTGCGTATCGCTCATCACGGAAGTCCTCCTTGGTTGCGCTCATTCTTTGGATGGGACCACGCTTTCCGCCGCCTGGGCTTGGGCAAGGCGTGCCCGTTTTTCGTCGATGCCGGAAACCCCTTCCCGGCGGCGGAATTCGGCCAGAATGTCCTCGACCGAAAGCCCCATGTGGGCAAGGAGCACCATCGTATGAAACCAGAGATCGGTCACCTCCCAAACCAGATGGAGGCGGTCGCCATCTTTCGCCGCCATGATGACTTCGGCAGCCTCTTCGGCGACTTTTTTGAGAATCGCGTCCGTGCCCTTTTGGTAGAGCTGGGAGACGTACGATTGAGTAGGTGGCGCTGCTTTGCGTTCCGCAAGGGTCTGGGAAACGCGCAGCAGCACTTCGTGATCGATCATCGGTAGATCTCCTTGGGATCTTTCAAAACCGGTAGTGTCGCACACCATCCGTGTTGTGGTGACCATTCGCGGTAAAAACAGCTTTTGCGCCCGGTGTGGCATGCGATGCCGCCTTGTTGGCGCACGCGCAAAAGCACGGCGTCGCCGTCGCAATCGAGGTGGACCGAGACGACCTGCTGTTCATGGCCCGACGATTCCCCTTTGCGCCACAGTTGCTGCCGCGAACGGGACCAATAGACCGCGCGCCCCGAATGCAGGGTTTCGGCAAGCGCTTCGCGGTTCATCCAGGCAACCATGAGCACCGTGCCGTCGTCTGCGTCCTGAGCGATCGCTGCGATCAGGCCATCTGCGCCCCATCGGACCGCGGCAAGTGCCGCTTCGATTGCCGCACTGTCGGCTTTTGCGGCGGGATTCGTGCCAACGGTTCCTTGGCGGTCGTTTGCTTCTGCCGCTACCATCGTACGGTCACCCCTGCTTCGGCCATCGCGGCTTTCGCTTGCTGAATCGTGTATTCGCCGAAATGGAAGATCGACGCGGCAAGGACCGCATCGGCGTGCCCTTCGGTTACCCCTTCCACCAGGTGGTGCAGCGTGCCGACGCCACCCGACGCGATCACCGGAACCGGTACTGCGTCCGAAACGGTTCGCGTGAGTTCGAGGTCGAAGCCCTGCTTGGTGCCGTCACGATCCATGCTGGTCAGCAGAATTTCGCCTGCGCCGAGTTCGCAAACGCGCACGGCCCATTCGACCGCGTCGAGTCCCGTGTCGCGGCGACCACCGTGGGTAAATACGTTCCAGCGCCCAGGGGCGACCGCTTTGGCGTCGATCGCGACGACGATCGCTTGCGAACCGACGCGATCCGCTGCACGGGCAATGAGCGTGGGATCTTGCACCGCAGCGGTGTTGATGCTGACCTTATCAGCACCGGCAAGGAGCAACCGCCGCACGTCTTCGACGCTGCGCACCCCACCGCCCACGGTGAAGGGGATAAAGACACATTCGGCAACCCGGGCGACGATGTCGAGCATGATCGCGCGCTCATCGCTCGATGCGGTGATGTCGAGGAAAGTGAGTTCGTCGGCGCCTTCCGCGTCGTAGCGCTGCGCGATCGCAACCGGGTCGCCCGCGTCACGCAGCCCAACGAAATTGACCCCTTTGACGACACGCCCAGCATGCACGTCCAGGCAAGGAATCACGCGTTTGGCAAGCGTCACCGTGGCTGCTCCGCGTTCCCGTTCTTGCGTGCCTCGCACAGCAGATCGGCCCGTTTTTGCGCGGCGGCGAAATCGAGCGTCCCTTCGTAGATCGCGCGTCCGGTGATCGCGCCTAGAATCCCTTCGTCGGCAACCGCGCACAAGGCTTCGACGTCAGCGAGTGACGCCACGCCCCCAGAGGCGATGATCCACGTTTTTTCCAGCGCTTGTGCCAGTCGAATCGTGGCGTCCACATTGACGCCGGTCAGCATTCCGTCGCGACCGATATCGGTATAGACGATCGCCTCGACGCCATAATCTTCGAATTTGCGCGCCAGATCGACGACGTCGTGCCCTGTGACCTTCGACCATCCGTCGGTGGCGACTTTTCCGGCTTTCGCGTCCAATCCAACCAGGATGTGTCCGGGAAACGCGACGCAAGCGTCTTGCACCAAGCCAGGATTTTTGACCGCAGCGGTGCCAATGATGACGTAGTCGACCCCCATGTCGAGATAGCGTTCGATGGTGTCGAGATCGCGAATGCCGCCGCCCAACTGAACCGGGACTTCGTCCTCGGCCAGCTCTTCGAGAATGGCTTCGATCGCCTCAAGGTTTTTCGGGCGCCCTGCAAACGCGCCGTCGAGGTCGACCAAGTGAAGGCGCCGCGCGCCTTGGTCGACCCAATGGCGTGCCATCGCAGCAGGATCGTCGCTATAGACGGTGGCGTCACTCATGCGCCCTTGTTTCAGACGCACACATTGTCCATTTTTGAGGTCGATCGCCGGAATCAACAACATGGCGTGTAGTCCTACTGGGTGGATGAAACGGAAAAGGTTTGGGCCCAAGTCACGAATCGAGAAAGGAGTGCCAGCCCGGTTTCACCGCTTTTTTCCGGATGAAATTGCGTCGCGATCAGATTGCCGGTTGCCACCGCGCAGGTAAAGGGAATCCCGTATTCACAGGTAGCGAGGGTGACCGCGTCGTCCTCCGGAACGACGACGTAGCTGTGGACGAAATAGTAGCGTTTCCCGGTTTCGCTGGTGGGTAAAACGGGGTGGTCGCGGGTCACGGTGATGGTGTTCCAGCCCATGTGCGGCACCTTGAGGTGCGCATGCCCTGTTGCGAACATCTCGTTTTTGGGAAAGCGCACCACTTTCCCCGGTAAAATACCAAGTCCCGCAACGTCTCCTTCTTCCGAATGGGCAAAGAGGAGTTGCAGACCGACGCAGATGCCCAAGAAAGGACGGTTTGCGGCGGCCCATCGGACCGCGTCGGTAAGTTGCTGCGCGGTCAGAGCCGCAATGCAGTCGGCAAAAGAGCCCTGCCCAGGAAAGACCACCGCGTCGCTTTCATAGAACGCGTCAGCCGTGTGGGCGAGCGTCACTTGCGCATGCGGGGCCACATGTTCGAGCGCTTTTTGCACCGAACGCAAGTTCCCCATCCCATAATCGATCACGGCGATGCGCATCGCAATGGTTCCTCAGCCGGAAAGTGACCCTTTGGTCGAAGGAACCGACCCGGAGCGCCGCTCGTCGATGGCTACCGCAACGCGCAGCGCGCGACCGAACGCTTTGAAGAGCGTCTCTGCCTGGTGGTGGGCGTTGACGCCGTAGAGATTTTCGACATGGAGCGTGATCGCGGCGTGGTTGACGAAGCCTTGGAAGAATTCACGAACGAGCTGCGTGTCGAACCGGCCGATTTTTTCCGCGGTGAACCCGCAATGGAACGTGAGCATCGGTCGCCCGGAGAGGTCGACCACGACGCGGGAGAGCGCTTCGTCGAGCGGGACGTAGGCGTGGCCATAGCGGACGATTCCCCGTTTGTCGCCCAGCGCGCGGGCAAACGCTTGCCCCATCGTGATGCCGACATCTTCGACCGTGTGGTGGTCGTCGACGTGGGTGTCTCCACGCGCTTCGACGCGGAGATCGAACGCGCCATGACGGGCAATCTGGTCGATCATGTGATCCAAGAAGGGCACGCCGGTGGCGATGTGCGCTTTGCCGGAGCCGTCGAGATCGAGATGAACGGTGACGCTCGTCTCAAGGGTGGTGCGCGTCACCTCAGCATTTCGGGCAGTCATCACGTCCTGTATCGGCAAAAAAATCTTCGAGTCGCCATGATACCATTTTCCCGTTTGTCTCTATCCGTGCGCTGAGTATCATGCTCCAACCAAACGCTTCCTCTCCTTACTGGAACCCCCGCATTGCCTCGCTTTCCCCTTACACGCCCGGTGAGCAGCCACGCATTGCCAATCTCATCAAGCTCAACACCAACGAACTTCCCTACCCCCCTTCGCCCCGTGTGGTCGCGGCGATTCAACAGGAGCTGGGTGAGCCGCTCCGCCGTTACCCCGACCCTGAGGCGAAAGCGCTGCGTGAAGTATTGGCCCGACGCTATCGTGTCGATCCGTCATGGGTGTTCGTCGGTAATGGCTCCGATGAAGTGCTTGCGTTCGCCTTTCAAGGTTTGTTGGGCCACAGTGGCCCTGTGCGCTTTCCTGAAATCACCTACAGTTTCTATCCCGTCTATTGCGGGCTCTATGCGCTGCCGTTCGAGACAACCCCGCTCGACGAGGATTTCACGCTCGATTGCGCCGCGCTGAGGGCGGCTGGGCGTGGCGGCGTCGTTTTTCCCAACCCCAACGCGCCAACGGGCATTGCGCTACCCCTTGCCGAAGTGGAACGGATCGTAGCGGCGCATCAGGGAAAAGCGGTCGTGCTCGTCGACGAGGCGTACGTCGATTTCGGTTCGGAGAGCGCCGTGCCACTTACCCACCGCTACGACAATCTTTTGGTGGTCCAAACCTTTTCGAAAAGTCGTGCGCTGGCGGGGTTGCGTGTCGGTTTTGCGATCGGCCAACCGCCGCTCATCGAAGCGCTCACCCGGATCAAAGACAGTTTCAACTCCTACCCGCTCGACCGGTTGGCGCAAGCCGGAGCGATCGCGGCGCTCGAAGACGAAGCCTATTTCGAACAGACCCGGCAGGCTGTGATTGCGGAGCGTGAGCGCCTTGCTACCGCGCTCGCTGCGATGGGTTTTGTGGTGCTTCCCTCGAAAGCCAACTTCCTCTTTGCGCGCCATCCGTCGATCGGTGGCGCAGCGTTGGCGCAATCGCTTCGTGCCCGAGCGATTCTGGTGCGCCATTTCGCAAAACCGGAACGCATCGCGCCGTTTGTACGCATCACTGTGGGGGCACCCGAACAGAACGACGCGTTGCTTGCTGCGCTCAGAGCGATCGGATAATTCACCGGCGCGTCCGTTTCTGCAGCGCAACGCCAGATTCCGGTGCCGAAGCCCTGGCGCGGATCTTATGTTTGAGGTACCACAAAAATCCCACATCGATGAGCGTCAGCACCGCGACGATTTGCCCGATGAGCGAACCGAGCCCAAAAAACGTAACGATTCCGCTTGCAACCAGCAACCACGCCACGATCACTATCGTGATGATGCGCTCCTTCTGGCGCACCGCATCACGCTGACGTTCTTGTTCCTCTGGTCGCGAAATGGTGACGCGCGGTACTGGCTCTGGCGGTGTTTGGGCGCTTTTTGCAAAGGCTTTCGCAAACAGCCAGGCAAAGAGTGGTCCGATCAACGGAACGCCCAATAGTCCCACAGCCGCGCGCCCTTGCACAGCCTCCCACGCGACAGGGCTACTCAGCAAAACCCACAACACGGTGAAAACCAAAAAGAAACGCCGCGTTGCTTCGCGATTGAGCGTCCGCGAATCGGCACTCTGAGCCAAAGCCCCACCGTTGCCGGCAGGATCGGCTGGGTTTTTCGCAGCCAGAATCCAGTAGAACCCAGCAGTAAACAGAATGAAAACGACGCCCACCAAAACCCAAATGATCGACCCCCCTTCGAAGAGTCCAGGAACCAGCACAGCGAAAGCGGGATTGCTCGGGTCATAAAAGACTGTGACCTTCGTCCCGGGTTGATAGCGCGCTACGACTTCTTGTGCCCAACCGCGGGAGGAGCGCCCTTGTTCCTCCACCCAAATCCGGTGCCCCTCGTATTGCACGCCATCGACCGTGTAGCGATAGCGAACACGAGGGAAATAGCTGGCCGAATTGCGGCTCCGATGATAGTCAACCGATGACGCGATGACGGTCCCCACTGTCTGAGGCCATGACTCCGCTTGGTAAGCGATCCAGAGTTGCTGCCCACCATAGGCGATCAATACCAAGCCCACGATAACGAAAAGTAGGAGGAAAAAATCGAGGATTTTCGATTTCGTTCGGCGCAACCCTGGTTGGATCATGAGACTTTCCTTAACGCCAATCCCGAAGGCATCGCGTACCGTTACGTTATACTTTCATTTCGTCGCGAAATCCAAATCCCCACGTTTGTCACCACCGTGCATTTCATCCTCCACGTCAGCAACCGCACCGAAATTCTTCTGGCGCATCTGGTCGATCTGCTCGAGCATGCGCCGCCGCAACCGTTCGAACGCCTGCCCTTCTTGATCGCAGGCCGAGGGATGGAGCGGTGGCTCGAACACCAACTGGCGCGCCACTTCGGGATTTGGGGGAACGGTGAATTCCTTTTTCCCCACCATTTCTTCGACCGGTTGGCCGAAACGTTTGGCGTGACGCTCGATGCCGCGCCGTTGGCTCGGGAACGGACGCGCTGGCGCATCGAGGCAGCGTTGCGCGATCCTGCGTTTGCCGCGACGCTGCCATTCCCCGGGATCGCAGAACCGGATGCCGCGCGGCAGCGTTTTCAGTTGGCCGAGCAGCTCGCCAACCTCTATGACCAGTACCAATTGTTGCGCTCCGATTGGCTCGACGCTTGGTCGCAGGGGCAGAACCCGCTCGCGAACGACCCTCACGCGTCTTGGCAGATGGCGCTGTGGCAAAAGCTTGCGATTGCACCCCACCGCGGGACCTTGTGGCGGCAATTGATCGAACGGCTCGCAGCGCTTTCGGAAGCGGAGGTGGCGCAGCTTCCGCCGCAGATCTTCGTCTTCGGAGTGAGTTATCTTCCTCCGCTCATGCTCGAAGTCTTGCTCGCGCTAAGCGCCCATGTTCCGGTGCACCTGTTCACCCTTTCGCCGTCCGAAACGTACTGGGGCGACATTCCCAAACGGGAAGCGCGGTTTGCTTACCTGAGCGATCCCAACGGCTTACCTGAAGGTACGCACCACCCGTTGCTGATCGCCTACGGGCGGCATGGCGCGTACTTTCAGCGCCTGTTGCTGGAAGCGCAAGCCATGGCCGAACTCACCCATTTCGAACGGCACCAACCCACCGATCGCCCGGTGACCCTGCTCGAGCATCTGCAAAACGACCTCTGCGACAACACGTTATCCCCGCTGCCGCCTGATGTCGAGCGAAACATCCTCTTTCACCGTTGCCATACGCGGCTCAGAGAGGTCGAAGTCCTGCGGGATCGGATCCGAGCCCTGTTGGCGGAGACGCCCGATCTGGTGCTTGACGAAATCGTGGTGATGTCGCCGCAAATCGACCAGTACCGCCCCTTCATCACGCCGCTTTTTGCCGACATTCCGCACACCATCGCCGACCGGACGGTGGTCCATGACGCGCCCGCGCTGCAATGGCTCCTCGATTGGTTCGCGCTGATCCAAGGGGATTTTGCCTGGGACGAGGTATGGGATTTCCTCCACCAACCGTGGGTGATGGCTCGGTTCGACCTCACCGCCGCCGAGCTGGAACTCCTTTCTGAGATGGTCGTCGAGATCGGCGCGGTGCGTTGTGACCTCACGAGCGAGACCCATCGCAACGACTGGCTTTCCGGGCTGCGCCGATTGCTGTTGGGCGCCGTCTGTGATGCACCCGATACCGTTTGGCACGCATTCGCTCCAGTCGGCGCGTGCGAAGGCCAGCGGATGGCGCTCCTTGCTCCGCTTTTCGCGCTGTGGGAACGGATGCGCGAATGGCGCGATCTTGCGCACCACCCAGACGGGTTTTCGCTACCGTTCTGGCAAAAGGAGCTGCGGCGCTTGGCGCAATTTTTCTTTCCTGATGACCCGCAGCGCCTACCGCTCGACGAGGCGATCGAAACATTGGGTGAAGAGGCAGCACCGCTCACCGAAACCGGCACGCCCATCGGGTTTGCCACGATTGCCGCCTGGGTGGAATCTTTGGGGGCGGAACGGCGCAACAGCCGGGGTTTCTTGCAGCGGGGCATTACCTTTTGTGATCTGCTGCCGATGCGTTCGATTCCGGTCCGTGTTCTTTTTCTCATCGGCATGGACGATCAAGCCTACCCCAGGCAACAGCGGGCGCCCGCGTACGATCTGCTGCGGCGCCATTTCCGTATCGGCGACCGCGACCTACGCAGCGAAGACCGCTATACCTTTCTCGAACTGTTGCTGTGCGTGCGCGAACGGCTGGAAATTCTGTGGCAAGGGCTGACCCCGGACACCAACGCCAAGCGGCCGCCTGCACAGGTGGTGACCGAATTGCGGGAAGTGCTGGAATACGGGTATGGGCTGCCGGTTGAGCGCGACGACGCGCTACCTCCGCATACGCTCACCATCAGCCACCGTGCCTTTCCGTTCCACAGCCGTTACTTCGCCGCGGACACCCCGAACGTGCTGCGCGGTCGCGATAGGGACCATTACGCGATCTGCGTCGCGCTGCGTCACGCAGCAGATGCCTCGTTGGCGCCCGCGGTGGGCGATTCCAGACTGCCGCCGTTGCCGTGGCCAACCCAAGCGCTGGCCCTCGAGACGCTCGCCGCTGCGCTCTCCGCACCGATTGCCTGGCGTTTGGCCCAACATGGCGTCGCGACCGATCCCCTTGTGGAACCGCCGATGCCGCGCGCCAAATTGGTGGCGGATGGCCTCGACGAATGGCGTTTGCGCGAACGCCTCAACGAAGGTGCCCAAGCCCGTTCGGCTTCATGCATGGCATGGGACGAAACCCTGCCCAATGCTACCCTACAACGCGCGCAGGCCGAAGGAGTCTGGCCGCTGCACCCAAGTGGCGCGCGCCGCGCACAGGAAGCATTCGCTCACTTTTCGACCCTTTGGCAGGCGTATCGGCACGCCTGTCCGACTTCGCCCACACCACAGACCTATTCGGTGACGATCGACGACTGGACGCTCACCGACACCCTCCCCGTTGCAGGGAATCGGACGTTCGTCGCCTTTCACCCCCACCGAGTCACCAAAAAGAACCGACTTCAGCTCTGGTTGCGCCATCTCCTGCTCTGCGCAAGCGACTCGGGCGGTTGGCACACGCACCTCTACGCGTTCGACCGAACCCCGAAAGCAGACACAGCGGCGATCGTTTTACAACACCCGCCGGTCAGCGCAGCGGAGGCGGCGGCAGAGCTCGCGCAGTGGCTCGCGCTGTTTTCCCGAACGCTTAGCGCCCCCTTACCGTGGCACGCCACGTGGTGGGACACGTGGTGGGACAAATGGCGGTCCTCGCCACCCGAAAACAACGAACGCGATGCGAAGCGGGAAGCAAATTGCCGCGCCGCGTGGTTCGAATCGGCAGAGCGCGCAATGGGCATGCGCCAAGGGCACGATGGGGGAGACCACACCGATCCCTCGCTGCTCTGGGCCTTTGGCAACCGTTCCGAAAGCGCGCTCTATGCGCTATTGCAAGAGAGCTACGCGTTATTGCTACCACGGCTCGAATTTTGGGCACAGAAAAGCCAAGTCATCCCGCTCTCCGGTAGCGCCGAAGCCAACTCGGTTCCAAGCGAAACGGGACGAATGGGGGTGAAACCGTGATGCAGGCTGCGCCGTTCGATCTGTACAACGACCCGCTCCTACCGGGTATCCACGCGATCGAAGCGAGCGCCGGAACCGGCAAAACCTACACGTTGGCTCAACTGCTCGTCCGCCTGGTCGTCGAGAAGGCGATTCCGATCGACCAAATCTTGGTGGTCACCTTTACCCGCGCTGCAGCGGCCGAACTGCGCGAACGGATCCACCGCCGTTTGACCGAGGTGGAACTGGCGTTGCACACACCACTCGACGATCCCTCTATTGTTCCTGATGATCCCTTTTCTCTGTGGCTGGCGCGACTCGATCCCAACGCGGCGCGCGACCGTCTGCGTCGCGCGAAAGGGTTGCTCGATCTGGCGCCGATCACCACGATCGACGCGTTTGCGATGCAGGTAGCGCAAGAGGAAGGGTTCGCGTTGGGCATATCGCCCGCGGCAACGCTGCTCGAGGACGAAGCGCGGTTCGACCGACCGCTCATCGACGCGCTATGGCAAAGGAGCGCCGTGTTGCCGCAACTCCTACAAGACGCGGTGGTTGCGCGTTATCCCACACCGGACAAGCTCGCTTCCGACTTTCGCCGCCTGGGTCCGAACGCGCGGTTCGCCTCCCCTCCCGATTGGCAAACCCTTTGGGAAGCGCATGAGGCGCTGCATGCCGAGTGGCCGCCAGCCCGTTTGCGTGCGCTTGGGGAACTTTCAGAAGAATTGTTATGTAAAATAAACGCGCGCAGCCGCGGAAAAGTCGAACGGGAACTCATCGCGCCCCTTCGTGCTGGCGAATTGCCTATTTTTCGCGACGCCACAGGCGGGGTACTGACGTACCTGGAAGGTACTGCGCTACCCAAAAAGGTCCCGTTCGAGACGGCTTTTTCCCCAGAAAATCGGGCGCATGCCGTTGCCGAATGGCGTGCGCTCGACGCGGCGCTACGCGCCACCCCTCCGCTCGACGCAGTGGTCGAAGCCTGGTTCGCCGCACAATTTCACCGATGGCAGGAGTGGCGTGCCGAAGAGCTGGTCCGAAACGACCGCTTCACGTTCGATTCCCTCAAACGCCGCTTGGCGGATCGACTCACCCAAACACCGCACCCGCCCATCTGCACCCGATTGCAGGAGCGGTTTGCCGCGTGTCTCATCGACGAATTTCAAGACACCGATCCTGATCAGTGGCGGGTTTTTCGCACGATCTTCACGCAGTCCCACCATCGGCTCTTTCTCATTGGGGACCCCAAACAAGCGATCTATGGCTTTCGCGGGGCCAATCTGGAGACCTATTTCACGGCGATCGACACCGCGCACCATCGCCACACGCTCACGACCAACTATCGCTCGCACCCTACCCTGATCTCGGGCTTCAACCAACTCTTCGCAAACGACGCGAACCCGTTCCTCGATTCGCGGTGCGTCGCGCACGAAATCGCCGCTGGGCGTTCGCCCGATGCGCTCGGGTTTCGGCTGGGCGCTACGGAGATGACGCGGATTCGGGTAGTAGCCGTAGAAAACGGCGGCGATAGCAGCGCCGAGGCGCTCCGTCGTGCCGAACTGTGGTGCCTTGCGGCCGATATCGTCACCACGCTCGAAACCGGTTGGTTGTGGGAAACGGAGAACGGCGCCCGGCGTGAACGCCCTGTGCGTCCGGGTGATATCGCGGTGCTCACGCCAACGAACGACAACGCCCTTGCGGTTCAAGAGGCGCTGCGGGCAGCGGGGGTGCCGAGCGTGCTCACCAGCCGCACGTCCGTTTGGCTGAGCGACACCGCCGCGGAACTGATCCGCTTGTTGGAAGTGATCCGCAACCCGGCGCGGTTACCCCAACTCAGAGCGCTGCTCCTGGGGCCGTTTTTCCAGTGGTCGGTAGCGCAGCTCGAAGCCGACGAGGCGGTTGCGACCATTGTCCAAGCGCTGGAAGCAGCGCAGCGCACCTGGCAACGCGAAGGGGTGCTTGCAGCGCTCCTAGCGCTTTTTTCGCAGTGCGGTATTTGGGGGACGCTCGCGCGCTTACCCGATGGCGAACGGCGGGTGGCCGACGCGCGCCACCTCATCGAACTCCTCCAAGAAGAGGCGAGCAGCCGCGGACGAACGCCCGAAGCGCTCCTTAGCTGGGCGCGAGCGCGCCACCATGGGGGTGGCGGCACGGATGACGCGCAACTGCGCTTGGAGCGCGACGACGACGCGGTGACGATCGTCACGATGCACAGCGCGAAAGGACTCGAATACCCGATCGTCTTCCTCTACAACGCCTGGCGGAAGCAGCGATCAGCAAGTACGCCGCTTGCCCTCCCCTTGCCGGATGGCACGCGCGCAAGTTTCACGGAAGCCGACAAAGCGCGCTACAAGACCCTAGCCGAGCAAGAGGCCCGCCGCCTCTTTTACGTTGCGTGTACCCGGGCGCAGCGTCACCTCACGCTCTATTGGCCCCAGCGGTCGAGAGCGGACAACAATCCGTTGGATCAACTGGTCGGCAACCGCCGCTCCCAGCTAGAAGCCTCCTCGGCTTTTTACTTCGAAACGCGGGTTCCCCCCACGCACCTGGCGCGTTGGCAGCACTCCGAAGATCCGGTTACCTTGCAACCGCCAGCGGAACCCCCGCACGAACGCATCACACAAGGCGCGCGGCAACGCACCAGTTTCACTGCGCTTGCGCGCGCGGTCACCCCAGACGAGCGCGAAACCCCGTGGAGCCGCTGGCTGGATGAAGCAACCGACCCGTTTGCGGCAAGTAACGTGGAAAGCGATTCCAGCGGGATTTGTGACCCGCTGCCGGCTGGCACTGCGTTTGGGATCTTTGTCCATGAATGGTTGGAGACCATCGACTTTACCGACCCCGACTGGTCGTGCCTCGAACCTTTGTGGCTGCGCCGCGGCCTCTCTGGCCCCATTCCCGAAGCGGCGCTGCGCACCCGGCTCGCCGCCACTCTCGCTGCCGATTTGGGTGGGTTCACGCTACAGGAGGTGCCGCGTCACGCCACGTTTCGCGAACACCCTTTTCTCTTCGCGGTTGACGCGATCGATCTCGACGCGCTCAACGCTCTGCTTTCGCGCCTCGATCCCGGTTGGCGGCCGTTGCCGACGCGCGACACGCTGCGCGGGTACGTTACGGGGGTGATCGACCTGATCGTCCATCACAAGGACCGCTACTCGATCATCGACTACAAAACCAACCGCTTGGCGCGGTACGACGCCCAAACCCTGGCGCAGGCGGTGGCGCACCACCGCTATACCCTGCAGGCGCTCCTCTACACGGTGGCCGTGGATCGGTTGCTCGCGCGCTTTCAGCCCGGGTACGATCCCCACCGTCATCTGGGGCCTGTTCACTACCTCTTCATTCGCGGAACCGTAGCCGGAACGTCGCACGGAATCCATACGTTCGCGTTCCCACCGCCATTGCTCGACGAAGCGCGGCGGATCCTGGGCGTGGCCGCTGCCGCGTACCGCTAGCGAAAGGAACCCCGATGGAACCGCAAAGCGAAACGACCCAATCGGAACGGGAACGCGAAGAGACGGCAACCACGATTTTGGCGCGCCACCTCGCCCAAACCTTCCAGGCTGTTTCCTCTCCTCCCGCTGGTGCGGATCGAAACGTGGTCGATGAAGCGGAGCGCGCGGGCAAGGCGGTGGAACGCTTCGTGGAGGCGCTTTTGGAAGCCCTTGCCGAGGGCAATACCGCTCTCCAGTTGACTGCCGAAACGGCCGCTTGGTTGCGGCAACAACCGTGGGTTTCGGACGGCTCGCGATTCGCGCCTGTGATCCTTACGGGGACGCTTGCGCAGTTTCACCGCTACTGGCTAGCGGAACAGACCCTGGCCGCTTTTTTCGACGCGCGCGTTGGCATTGGCGCCAATTCCCAAGGGTTACGGAAAGCGGATATCGACCCTGCCGAGACCGCGCCGCTCGATCCCGAATTTCGTGCAGCCGCCGATGCGTTCGCGCTCGAAGCGGAAAAGCGCACGGTGATCGCGCGCGCGCTCACACTGCCGGTGGCCCTCTTGACCGGAGGGCCGGGCACCGGCAAGACGACGACGCTCGCCTGGTTCTTGGCCGCAGCGCTTCGGCGTCATCCTGAGTTGCGGATCGCGCTCGCTGCGCCCACTGGGAAAGCGGCGCAACGGATGGGGGAAGCATTGACGCACGTGTTACCCGAATTGCCGCTTTCGGACGCTGCGAAAGCATGTCTTTGTGCGCTCACCCCACTCACGCTGCACCGTCTCTTGGGCATCGGGCGCAGACCCGAACCGAGCTACCACGCGCAACGGCCACTGCCTTACGACCTGGTCGTGGTCGATGAAGCGTCGATGGTCGATGTGCTGCTTCTTGCGAAACTGGTGCGCGCGCTTCCCGCTACCGCGCAGCTTCTGCTTATTGGAGACCCCAACCAACTCGCCTCCGTGGAAGCCGGCAACGTCTTGGCCGATCTCGTCGCGCGCTACCCGAATTGCCACCTGCCTCTTTCCCGCAGCCACCGCTTCACCGCCGCGATTGGGGCGTTTGCGGATGCGGTGATCGCGGGCAACGGTGACGCGGCGTGGCAGATGCTGTCCCCTGCGGACGAAGCGGTGTTGCGCTCTCTTTTCGCGTCGCATGAGTTCCCCAAAGATCTTCCTCCATTGCGGCTCCAACCGACCGCAGCGGAACTGTTCGCGGCGATCGATCGCGGATTTCAAAGCGTGTTGGCCCACCTTGCCGTTGCGCCCAACGGAAGCGACTTTTCGAGCGTTGCCGCGTACGTGCGCACCCTCTTTGCGCGCTACCGTGTCTTTCGGCTGCTCAGTCCCTTACGCCACGATCGCCGCTATGGCGTGCGTGCCCTCAACGCCCGAATTGCCGAACATTGGCACCGCGCGCACCGCATCCCGTTCGTCGGTACGGGCGCGGGAAGACCGATCCTGCTTGGGCAGCCGATCACGATCGAAAGCAACGACTACAGTCTTTCCCTCTTCAATGGCGACCAAGGGGTGGTCTTTCCGTGGCTAGGGACGCTTTTTGCCTGGTTTCTCGACGCCGACGCGCCGCACGGGGTGCGCCCCGTGCCGCTTGCGCAATTGCCCCATTGGGAGAGCGCGTGGGCGCTCACCGTACACAAAGCGCAAGGGTCGGAATTCGACGCCGTGTTGCTCGTCTTACCTGCCGAGACCGTCACCGTAGCGACGCGCGAACTGCTCTATACCGCGATCACCCGGGCGAAACGCGGGTTCGTTTTCTGGGGTACCGAGGACGCTTTTCGCGCCGCAGTCGCGAATCGGACGGTTCGAGTCAGTGGTTTGGGTGGCGCGGTGGTTGGATCTGGTGCTTCTGCACGTTGATTCTTATGGGCCTTTGGCGGGATTTATTCGTCAAGGCCATGACGGCCAGAGTCACTCGCAGAAGGCGGTCAAAAGCATTGCCGTATCCGGGAAGCAGGTTACCAATTTGCGATCCATGGTCACAAGCTTGATGTCAAGCGCTTTTGCGAGCGCCACAAATTCACAATCATAGGCTGAGCACCCGCTGTGGTGTGTCAGTGAAAGAACGTCCAGCGAGGTTACGTCGTACTCCTTACCCTGAAACAGCGTTTCCATTTCAGCTTGGATTGCCAGCGCCTGGTCGAAACGGATCAACCCTTTGCGCAGGTAGAGCGAAAGCACATTGCGGAATTCGCTGCGCCAGAGAAAAGGAACCACCCAATCCGGGTCTCGAATCAGAAGCCGCTCCGCTGCTTCCGTATAAGGGGACGGCATCACCAGATAGACGATGAGATTGGTATCAGCAACGATCACGGCCGGCCTTCCTCGATCGCCTGTTGGATCTCCTCAGGTGATACGGCAGATTGCGGAATGTCTGCACGAATCTTGCGAAGACGTTCCAACCGTTCCTCGGGTGGTACCTGATGCGGTCTCAGAGCAATCTCAAGACAGTGGATCAACTCGCTGTTGATGGAACGGTGGTTGGCCTTGGCGACGATTTTAAGCCGTTCGTAGAGATCCTCAGGGATATTCTTGAGCGTGATGGTAGCCACAGCAAAAATCTCATCGTCTTATTTGCACAACCATTATGGTTCCACTTCGATGGAAAATCAAGTCTCTTCTGTGCGATCCGATCCCTGCTTCAACAACCCCTCCAACCCCGCTTCCGCGGCGGCGACGATCTCCCGCGGCATGGTGATCGGTCTGCCCCATTCGCGTGTGGTTTCGCCTGGCCATTTGTTGGTGGCGTCGATCCCCATCTTGCTGCCCAAGCCAGCGACGGGGGAGGCGAAATCGAGGTAATCGATCGGGGTGTTTTCGACCACCATCGTGTCGCGCGCGGCGTCGACGCGGGTGGTGAGCGCCCAGATCACCTCCGGCCAGGAACGGATGTCGACGTCGTCATCGACGACGATGATGAATTTGGTGTACATGAATTGGCGCAGGAAACCCCAGACGCCGAACATCACGCGGCGGGCGTGGCCGGGGTAGGCTTTTTTGATCGCAACGAGCGCCAGCCGATACGAACAACCCTCTGGCGGCAGGTAGAAGTCGACGATCTCCGGGTATTGCCGCTGCAAAAGCGGTAGGAAGACTTCGTTCAATGCCATGCCGAGCACCGCCGGTTCGTCCGGTGGCTTTCCGGTATAGGTGGTGTGGTAGATCGCGTCACGGCGCATCGTGACCCGTGTGACGGTGAGCACCGGGAATTCGGCCCGTTCGTTGTAGTAACCGGTATGGTCGCCGTAGGGGCCTTCCTGCGCGGTGTCGCCGGGGTGGATGAACCCTTCCAGGACGATTTCGGCGCGCGCGGGAACTTCCAGGTCGCCAACGCCCGCGGCGGTGAGTTCGGTCTTTTCACCGCGCAGTAGGCCTGCGAACTGATATTCGGAGAGGGTGTCGGGAATGGGGGTGACCGCGGCAAGGATCGTTGCCGGGTCGCAACCGAGCACCACTGCAACGGGAAAAGGTTCGCCCGGGTGGGCTTTTTGGTGTTCGGCAAAATCGAGCGCGCCGCCGCGGTGCGAGAGCCAGCGCATGATCACTCGGTTGCGGTCGATGAGCTGTTGGCGGTAGATACCCAGGTTCTGCCGCTTTTTGTGGGGGCCACGGGTGACGACGAGCCCCCAGGTGATGAGTGGCGCTACGTCCTCTGGCCAGCAGCGCTGGATAGGCAGTTGCGTAAGATCCACCGCGTCGCCTTCCCAGACGACTTCATGCACAGGGGCGCGGCCGACCCGTTTCGGTCCCATGTCGAGCGCGCGGCGCAGAAGCGGCAGTTTTTCCCAGGCGTCGCGCCAACCGCGCGGCGGTTCCGGTTCTTTGAGGTAGGCAAGCAGCCGCCCAAGGTCGCGCAGCGGCTCGCGCCAATCGCCCGATTCGGGGAGCTCTTGCCCCATGCCCCAGACGATGCGTTGTGGCGTGCCGAAGAGGTTGGTGAGTGCCGGAAAATCGTACGCAGTTCCGTCGCTGCGCGCCGGCTGGGTGAAGAGCAACGCCGGCCCTTCCCGTTTGAGCGTTGCGTCGCTCCACGCGGTCATTTCCAGGTCGGGACTGACCGGTTGCGTGACGCGCAACAGTTCTCCGCGCGACTCGAGAAAGGTCAAGAACGCCCTTAGGTCGGGAAAACGGAGTTCATTGGCCATAGCGCTGTTTCGCTTTCGGAACATAGATTTCGATCGGCACGAACCCGATGTTGAGGCCCAGCCGTGTCTGCTGAAGGTTCGCGAACCGGCGGTCGACGAACGCGAGGGTCTTGCGGCGAACCAAGAAGGTGTAGGGCTGTTCTTCGACAAGGATCCGTTCGGCTTGCCGCCACAGTTGCATCCGTTTCGTCTCGTCGATTTTGCTGCGCGCCGCTTCGATGAGGCGATCGAACTCGGGGTTTTGGAACGAGACGAAGTTGTCTCCCCCTGGCCCGGCCTGTGACGAGTGAAAGATTTGATAGAGGTCAACCTCGACGCCAGAGGTCCACCCTAGCGTAATCGCGTCGAACGCCTTCTGGTTGAGGCGTTCGAGCATCACCGACCATTCTGTGGGGTCCGGTTCGAGAAGGATTCCGGCGCGCGCATAGAGATCTTTCAAGAGAAGCACCATGCGGCGCGTATCGTCGTTGTCTTGGAAGAACGTGAGCTTGAAGCGAAAGGGTTCGCCAGCGGCGTTCACCAGGACGCCGTCATTGGCGCGGCGATGCCAACCAGCTTCGGCAAGAAGCGCAAGCGCCCGTTCGAGGTTCGGGGGCTCGGGGCGCAACGACGGGTCGTGTTGTGGACTGCGCGGGTTGAAGGGGCTGACTGCCGGTTCGGCGTACCCGAGGAAGATTTCGCGGATGATGCGATCGCGGTCGGTCAAAAGCGTGAGCGCTTGCCGCACCCGTTTGTCGGCGAAAAACGTCGGTTTGCCGTCGCGAAGTGGGTTCCATGCGATGAAGCTGTAGCCAGCGGTTGGGGCGAGGTATTCGAACCGTGTCGCGCGCGCGGACAAACGCGTGTCGGCTTTCAGGCGTTCGTATTCGACCGGGCGCGCGCCGTAGAGATCGATTTCGCCATTGCGAAACGCGGTAAGCCGCGCCGTTTCGTTGGTGATCACTTTCCAGACGAGGCGCTCGAAAGGTGGCGCCACCGGTCCCCAATAGCGGGGGTTGCGCTCAAGCTCTACGATTCCCAGATCGGGCCGCCACGATTCCGGGTTACGCAAGCGATAGGGGCCGGTGCCGAAGAGCAACGCCCGCGAGCGGTTGAAGGTTTCGGGCTCGGAAAGGTAGCGTTCGTAGTAGTGGCGCGCCAGGATCTCCATCCCGCCTGCGAGCGCGAGTGCGTCGTAATAGGGTTCGCGAAAGCGAAAGCGGACCGTTCGGGGGTCGAGCGCTTCCACCGCTTCGATCTTTTGCAGGTAGGCCCGTGCGCGCGGCGCGGCGATCCGTTCGTCCATCACGAAGCGGAATGTGAAGACGACATCGTCCGCGGTAAGTGGGGTGCCGTCCGAGAAGCGCACGCCCGGACGCAAGCGGAAGGTGAGTGTTGTCCCCGTTTCGTCGAACGACCACGATTCGGCGAGTAACCCCTGCCACGCCAAGGTTTCGGGGTCGCGCACCAAGAGTGACTCCATCACGTAGGATTGCACTTCGGCGGCATAGGCGTCCGACGAAACGTACGGCGTAAGCGTTGCGATTCCCGTTGGTAGCGCCCGGACGAACCAATCCCCTTCGGCAAAATCGGGACGGGTGCGTGCGTGCGCGGCGCGCGCAAATGCGCCGAGCGCTGGCGGAGTTGCTGCGAAATCGTGCGCCGAATCCTGCGCAGAATCCCGCGCATCTGGTGGTGGCGACCCACCGCCCGTTGCCATTGCGCTGACGCTCAACCGGGCAAGCTGTTGGTTGGCGTAGCGCAAGTCCTGTTGCAGCTCGCGTAACTGCCCTTCCAACCGCCCGACCCGTTCCCATAGGCGGTCGTTTTGCCACATCGCAAGGAGCAAAAGGAGCGCGAGCGTCACCCATTCGAGCAGCCGACCCCAGCCGTTCATCGCGCTGGCTCCAAAGTGGCAGTGAGCGGGGTCGTTGTGCGGAGGCGTTGCAGCTGCGGGATGACCCGCAGTGCGTTTTCGGTAGTCGCCGAGGCGATCGCATCAAAGTCCGCTCCGCGCTGTTCGGCCAAAAAGGCCGCGTAGCGCACGAGATCGGCCGGTTCAGTCCGGCGTGTTGGGCGGCTATCGGCCCATGCGGGCGGGATATCGGGGGCGTCGGTCTCGAGCACGATCCCTTCCAGAGGCAGTGTGCCCGCAAGCCGTTGCAGGTGGTTGGCTCGGGGGTGGGTCATCGCGCCGCCAAACCCCAGACAGAACCCGTGCGTGATCAAGTCTTCGGCTTGCGCCACCGAACCATTGAAAGCGTGGATGATACCGCCCGGAAGGTTGGCTTTGCGCACCCGGATGCGAACATCTTCGACGGCGCGGCGTGCATGGCAGAGCACAGGAAGCTGCAGCCGTTCGGCCACCGCCAGTTGCGCCTCGAACCAGACGACCTGCCGTGACCATGCAGGAGTGGTAACGAAGCGGTCAAGCCCGATCTCTCCGATCGCGACAGCGCCGTGCTCAGTAATCCACGCTTCGAGCGCCGCGCACGCGAACGCGGCTGCCGCTGTATCGTCGAGCGGCCGCCCCGCCTCGGCTTCGGCCCAGGCGTGGGCGTGGTCGACGAAACAGGGGTGGATGCCCCAGGCATGCGCGAGCGCCGGAAAATGGGCAAGCCGCGCCCGTTGGCTCGGCCACTGGCGCGGCTCGACCGCCGGGATGACCGCAGCCGCAACGCCCGCGCGCAGTGCGCCTTCCCAGACCGCTGCGCGATCGGTGTCGAACTCGGCGGCGTCGAGGTGCAGATGGGTATCGATGAGGGAAATCGGTGGTGGCATCCGTTACCGCAGCCCCTATGGGTCACACTACGTTTTCGGGTGCAGGCGTGTGCTGGTAGCGCGGGGTCCGTTTTTCGATGAACGCGTCGATCCCTTCTTGGGCATCCGGGTGCATCATGTTGCACGCCATCACTTCGGATGCGAGCTGATACGCCGCGTCGATCCCCATTTCGAGTTGACGATAGAAGAGCGATTTACCCATCGCGATCGAGGCACGCGGTTTGGCTTTGATCGAATCGGTGAGCTTATTGATCTCGTCGTCGAGCGCGTCAACCGCGACGACGCGGTTCACCAACCCGAGCGTCTGCGCCCGCTCCGCGGAGATGAATTCGCCGGTGAGCAGCATTTCCATTGCCGGTTTGCGGCCGATGTTGCGGGAAAGCGCCACTGCCGGAGTCGAACAGAAAAGTCCGACCGTGATGCCCGAGACTGCGAAGCGCGCGACATCGGCGGCAACAGCCAAGTCGCAGGTGGCGACGAGTTGGCAACCGGCTGCGGTGGCAATCCCGTGGACACGCGCGATCACCGGCACCGGTAACGTCATGATCGTTCGCATCACTTTGGTGCAGAGTGCAAAGAGGTCGCGTTGGAATTCCAAGGTGCAGTTCGCGCGCATCTCTTTGAGGTCGTGGCCGGCACAGAAGGCTTTGCCTGCGCCAGCAAGGACCACCGCGCGCACCGCTTCGTCCGTTTTGGCGCGTTCGAGTGCAGCGAGCAATGCTTCGAGCATCGCGCGGGAAAGCGCGTTGAACTGGGCGGGACGGTTGAGGGTGAGCGTCAAGACGCCATCGTCGAGCGTCTCTAACACGAAGGGTGCGTCGTTCATTGGAGCTCCTCCTTGTGGGTTATTCGATCGCTTCTTGCGAACGCGCCTGCTCGCGCAAGATGAATTTCTGAATCTTACCCGTCGAGGTCTTCGGCAGCGGCCCAAAAGTGAATTTCTTGGGAATTTTGTAGCCGGCGAGGAATTGGCGGCAGTGTTGCTGCAACTCCTCAGGGGTGACGGAAGCGCCTTCCCGCAATTCGATGAACGCGTGCGGTACCTCACCCCACTTCGGATCGGGGGAAGCGACGACCGCAACCGCCATCACCGCCGGGTGTTTGTAGAGCGCATCTTCGACTTCGATCGACGAGATGTTTTCCCCGCCGGAGATGATGATGTCTTTGGCGCGGTCTTTGATCTTGACGTAGCCGTCGGGTTCGAGCACGCCCAGGTCACCGGTATGGAACCACCCACCGCGGAACGCCTCTTCCGTTGCGGCCGGGTTCTTGAGGTACCCTTTCATCACCAGGTTGCCGCGGAACATCACCTCACCCATCGTCTGGCCGTCACGCGGCACCGGTTGCATCGTATCGGGGTCGAGCACCGAAATCGCCTCTTGGGCGTGGTACGGCACCCCTTGGCGACCGTTCAAGCGCACCTGCTCGGCAAGGGAAAGCGTCGCCCATTCGTCGTGCTTGGCGCACACTGCGGCCGGTCCGTAGGTTTCGGTGAGGCCATAGACGTGGGTGATTTCGAACCCGATTTCGGCCATCGCTTGAAGGACGGCAGCAGGCGGCGGCGCAGCGGCGATCAGCCCTTTCACGGTTCGGCCCGCTTTGCCGCTCTTCCACGCTGGCGGCGCGGCATTGGCGATCATGCTGTGGACGATCGGTGCGCCGCAGTAGTGGGTCACCCCGTGCGTTTCGATCGCGTCCCAAATCCATTTCGGGTCGACGCGCCGCAAGCAGACATTGACACCAGCGTTCGCAGCGACCGTCCACGGGAAGCACCAGCCGTTGCAGTGGAACATCGGTAAGGTCCAGAGGTAGACCGAATGGTGCGACATCCCCCATGAGACGATATTCGAAAGCGCGTTCAGGTAGGCGCCCCGATGGTGGTAAACCACCCCTTTCGGGTTGCCGGTGGTCCCTGAGGTGTAGTTGAGCGAGATCGCATCCCATTCGTCGTCGGGATAACGGAATGCGAAGTTGGGGTCACCGCCACTCAAGAGCCCTTCGTAATCGAGTGTGCCCAGAAGTTCCCCCGGTCCGGAATATTCGGGGTCGTCGACGTCGATCACCAAAATCTTTCGGTCGATACGCGCGAGCGCGGCTTTGACGGTATGTGCATATTCGCGGTCGGTGATGAGGACCTTCGCTTCCCCGTGTTCCAGGATGAACGCGACCGTTTCGGGGTCGAGTCGGGTGTTGATGGTGTTGAGCACCGCCCCCGCCCCCGGGACCCCGAAATGGCATTCGAGCATTTCGGGGGTGTTGTTGAGCACCACCGCGACCGTGTCGTTCTTCCCGACCCCAAGATGGTGCAACGCAGAAGCCAATCGTCGCGCCCGTTCGGCAAACTGGGCCCAGGTATAACGGCGGTTGCCGTGGATCACTGCCAGCCGATCGGGGTACACGGCAGCGGTGCGTTGCAGGAAGCTGAGTGGCGTGAGCGGCACGTAATTGGCTTCACACCGCTCGAGCCCGACTTCATACGCTTTGGTCATGCGGAGACCTCCTCTGGGTGGGTTAGGCGCAACGAAAAGAGACGGCAGGCATTTTCCGTAGTACGTTCGGCAAAGGTGGCGAAGTCGATTCCGAGAAATTCCGCTAAAAATTCTGCGGTGTGGCGCACAAAGGCGGGTTCGCATCGTTTGCCACGGTGCGGGACGGGCGCCAGATAGGGGGCGTCGGTCTCGACCAGGATCCGGTCGAGCGGAACGTAACGGGCTACCTCCCGGACCGACGCCGCGTTCTTGAACGTGGCGATCCCTGAAAAGGAGATGTAGAAGCCGAGATCCAATGCGGCTTTCGCCGTTTCGCGGCTTTCGGTGAAGCAGTGCATCACGCCGCCGACCGCTTCTGCCCCCTCTTCACGAAGGATTGCGATCGTGTCGTGCGCGGCGGCGCGAGTGTGGATCACGAGCGGCAACTTCAAGGTGCGGGCCGCCTGGATATGGGTACGAAAGCGGGTGCGCTGCCACTCAGGCGCGTCGGTGAGGCGATAATAGTCGAGCCCGGTTTCCCCGATCGCGACGACTTTGGCGTGGTTCGCGAGCGCAACCAAGCGCTCCACGGTCGGCTCCTCGACGCCTTCGTTATCTGGGTGGACGCCGACGGTGGCCCAGATATTGGGGTGGGCTTCGGCAATTTCCAGTACCTCTCGCGCGCGTTCCAGCGTGGTGCCGATCGAAACCGCTGCGACGACGCGGTTTGCTGCCATATTGGCCAGAACTTCGTTCAGTCGTTCTTTGAGTCCGGGGAATTCGAGATGGCAATGGGTGTCGATCAGTTGGGTCATGGTCGTCTTTTCGCTTCCGTTGGGGTCATAACGTGTGGGTGGTTTTGCCGGAGCCGATGAGTGCCCCAAGTTTTTGTTCGATCAGCGCTTTGACTTTGGGCGTGAGTTCGCCATCGTCGAAATGCACGCCTACGCCCTGGACGCGCCCTCCGGCGACGTTCGGCGGGTTGATCCACGCAACGGTACCCGAAAGGAGGATCGGTTCCGGTTCGTCCGGGAGTTGCACGCGAAGAAAAAGGGGATCGCCCAAACCGAATTTCCGGTTGGTCGGGACGAAGAGACCGCCCCGTTTCAGCCAGGGCATATAGGCGGCGTAAAGCGCAGAGACGGCTTCGATGTGCACAGCGAGCACGGTGGCGCGGCTGCTTGCCTTTTCGCCCATTGCGTTGCTGTTCGCTTCACTTGCCGCGTCTGGGGAAACCATCACGAAACTCCGTCGCAGTAATTCAGCCACAGGGTTTCGCAGAGCGACGCCGTGTTGAGGGGATGATCGACCCACGGCGCGATTGCCGTGGCAAGGCGGGCGATGCGAAACCATTCGATGGGCGAGCGCCGTTTGGCCACGGCTGTGATCTGCGCTGCAGCATCGGGAAAGTGTAAGCGTTCCGGACGATTCGCGCAAGCATCTCCCAAGGTGGCGATGGTGAGCAGATCAGCGAGCCAGTACTGGTACCAACGAAAAAGCTCGGCGAAGCGCAGCCCGTTGGGATCCCCCTCTTGCGCTTTGAGGCGCTGCGTCCATTCGCTGGCCACCGCGATCGGTTGCCGCCATGCGCATTCGGCGGCGTCGCGGACGAACGCATCGCGCAGCGCATTTTTTCCGGACGACAAGAAGCGCCATGCCGCAAGCGGCGCACCCCGATGCAGCGCCAAAGCCGCAGCGATCGCCTGTTGGGGGTCCTTGGCGGGTTCTGCCTGCGCGCCGGCCTGCTGCCACGCCGCGCGCAACCACGCTTCGGCTTGCGCGATCGGGGGGGGAAGGATGCGCCACTGTTGGGTCCGACTGAGAATCGTGGGTAACAACCGTCCAGGCGCGTCACTCACCAAGACGAACAGCACCGCCTGCGGCGGCTCTTCCAGAATTTTGAGTAACGCGTTCGCGGTGTAGCGATTCATCGCTTCGGCCGGTTGGATCACCACTGCACGGCGAACCCCGTGCGCAGAAAGCGCAAGGTCCGCTTGCAACGCGCGCACAGCGTCGATCGGTATGCCCTGCGTACCCGATTGCGGGGTCAATTCGAAACGATCGGGATGCGCGGTTTCGTCGTCGAGCGTACAGGCTGGGCATTGGCCACACGGTTCGATTCCGGCTTCGGGGGGGGCAGCGCAGGTCCAGCGACGCGCCAATAAAGCGGCTAGGTGGTGTTTGCCGACCCCTTCGGGGCCTGCCAGCAAAAGCGCTTGCGGCGCCCGCCCCTGACGCCATGCCTGGAAGAAGCGTTCGATCCAGGGCATCAGCCACGGGTAAGCAAAAGCGGCGTCACCCATCGTGCGCCACTCCCTGCGACGGTGATTGTCGGGTCTTGGGTGCAAACCACCGTTGGGCAACGGTCGCCAATACGATTTCGGTGAGCCGCTCGGGTGGTAACTGCGCGTCCAAAACACAGTAGCGTTCGGGGTCTTGCGCAGCGCGCGCCAGGTACGCAGCGCGCACTGCGGCAAAGAATGCTTCCGACTCGCGCTCGAAGCGGTCGCACGCGCTGGGACCGTCAGAGAGATCTCGGTTGGCCCGCCGTTTGGCCGCCGCGGCTACCGGTAGGTCGAACAAGAAGACCAGGTCGGGTTGCCGGCCAGAACGGGTCCATTCGTCGAGTTGGCGAAAACGTTCGCGATCGACCCCTCGTCCGCCAACCTGGTACGCGAACGAGGCATCGGCAAAGCGGTCACACACCACCCATCGTCCCGCAGCCAACGCGGGATCGATCACCGTGAGGAGGTGTTCGCGCCGTGCGGCACAGATCAGCATCAATTCGGTCTCCGCGTGCATATCGTGCGTCAAGACCAACGTACGGATCGCTTCGCCAACGGGGGTGCCGCCCGGTTCACGCGTGGTGACGGTGGCTACCCCCTGCGCTTGCAGCCACTCCGAGAGCGCCGCGATCTGCGTGCTTTTGCCGGCACCGTCGATTCCTTCGAAAACCAAGAAACGGCCGCGCGTGCTCATTGGGTGGACTCCGCATTCCGCATCGCTTGACGATACGCGCGAACCGCGCGATTGTGTTCGGTTAGGGTTCGGGAAAAGATGCTGGTCGCGTCGGTGCCGCTTGCGACGAAGTAGAGATAGTCGGTCTTTTCGGGGTGAGCAACCGCCTGAAGCGACGCCAAACTGGGCAGTGCAATCGGTGAGGGCGGCAACCCCTGCCGGGTATAGGTGTTGTGGGCGGTGTCGTGGCGCAGATCCCGCTTACTGAGCGAACCGTCGTAGCGTTCGCCCAGCCCGTAGATCACCGTTGGATCGGACTGCAATGGCATCCCTTTGCGCAGGCGGTTGAGGAAAACGGATGCGACTTTGCCGCGATCTTCCGGGTGGGCGGTCTCTTTTTCGACGATCGACGCCAAAATCAACAGGGCTTCCGGGGACTCCAGCGGAAGGTCGGGGTCACGTCCTGCCCAAACTTCTGCCAATACGCGACGCATCCGTTCGTGTGCCTGCCGGTAGATCGTCTGGTCTGGCGTCATCCGGTCGAAGAGGTAGGTATCGGGAAAAAACCACCCTTCGGCATACGGAACTTGGGCGCCGATCGCAGAGAGGATCGTCTGTTCGTCCGCGCCTTGCAGGGTATGGGTCAGATAGGGATGCGCGTCGATTGCCGCCTGCATCTGGCGAAAGGTCCACCCTTCGACGATGGTGATGCGGTCGCGGATCACCTCGCCACGAACGACCATCGCGAGCGCCTCTTGCGGCGAGACCGACGGTGGAAATTGGTAATATCCAGCGATCACCCGCTCAGGCCGCTCCCGCCAGACCAGCCAGCGCCACAAAAGCGTTTCGCCGCCAAGCGTTTGCGCCAAGCGCTCCGCGGCGCCGATCACACCGGTTCCGCGGGGAATCTGCACCGAGACCGTTTCGGTGACCGGAAGTGGCGTTGTGCGCCACCGTTCCAGCAGCGTCCAGACGCCACCCAGCGCAACGAGCACAAGAAGGAGCAGTGCAAAACCCAACCGAATGCCACCACGCATCGCAACAGGGGGTGGCGCAACGCACGGTTGGATTTCCAGGTGCGGGCAAAAGCGGGTCGTCATGGGGTCGATTCTAGCGAATTTTGCGATAATACCGTCCCATGGAAAGCGCACACGTTGATTCGACCCAGCCCTTCGCGACGTTGCTGGTCAATGGGCCAGACGCACAACGCTTCTTGCAGAGTTTGACGTGCAATGACGTCACGTCATTGACGACAGATGCGCGGCAGTGGAATGGGCTATGCACCCCCAAAGGGCGGTTGTTGGCCATTTTCTGGTTGGAGCGTGTCGAGGAGACCACTTTTCGGATCCTCATCGATCCCGAAAGTGCGCCGTTTCTCCAAAGCACACTCCTCAAATATCGTTTCCGCAGCAAGGTAACGATCGACCTTGGCGCCGAAACGAGCGGCCTGACGTGGGCAACGTTCGTTGCCGAGGGTTGGCCGTGGATTTTGCCGCCAAACCGGGAGATGTTCTTGCCACAATGGGTGAATCTCGACCTCATCGGTGGCGTCAGTTTCAAAAAAGGGTGTTACCCTGGGCAAGAGATCATTGCCCGTACCCGCTATTTGGGAGAAGTCAAACGACGAATGGTCAAAGTGGTGGGCGCGGGTGACCCACCCGCTGCGGGTACGCCTTGCTTTAGTGCGGCGATGGGCGAACAGACTGCCGGGCGCGTGGTGCTTTCCGTGCCGCACCCGGACGGTTATGCGGCGCTTGTATCGGTCCCGAAATCGGTGATCCCGGAAGGCACCGTGGCGATCGGCGCGCCCGACGGCGCGAAAGCGACCCTCACGCCGCTTCCTTACGCGCTCGACGAGGTCAAAGGATGAACTGGAAGCGCCACGCCAGCCTCATCGGCAACCTGCTCCTTTTTATCGCATTCGTGATGCTCTTTTACTTCGGCGCGCTGTGGGAGCGGTTGGGGGTTGGGGCGTTCCTGCTTTGGATGGCGGTTGCTGCGGCGGGCGTCTTCGCGATCCTCAACGCCGAAACGCCGCACGACCCCAACCTCTGACGCAGTCATGGTCATTGTGGTGACGCTGCGCGCAACACCGTGAGGGGCGGCTGCGCGAGGAGCCCTTTGGCGCGCCACCACCCTAGGATGCCGACCAGCACGGCCACGATCAGCGCAGCAGCCGCAAGCGGCCCCCAGCGTACGGGGAGCAGCAGATCGAAGAGGCGATACGCCAACCACGATCCCAGCAGACTGGCGGCGAGCACCGAAAAGAGCGCGGCAAGCGCGCCAACGGTAGCGGCTTCGCCGAGCAGGAACGGATGGGCAACGCGTTCCTGCAGCCCCAACGCTCTGAGGAGCGCCACTTGCTGCGCGCGCCGCTCGTCTCCAGCAGCCCAACCCAAAAGCAGGACCAGACCGCCTGCTGCCAACGCGAACGCGAAGACGGCTTCGAGTAAGCGGGTGACGTCGTTACTCAACCGTTCGAACTCTGCGCGCAATTGCTCGACGTCGATCACCGTGACGTTCGGAAATTGCGCAACCAGCGTGCGTTCGAATGCTCGCTCATGCGGTGGCAACCGAATCGCAGCCATAAAGATTGCAGGGAAATGTTCCAACGCGGCTGGCGTGGTGATGAAAAAGAAATTGGGGCGCATCGACTCCCACCGCAGCGCACGAATCGAAGTGATCGATACCGTCACCGTTTCGCCTGCGATCCCGAACGTCACCGTATCGCCCACTTTGATGTCGAACAGTTTCGCCAATCCCGCCTCTACCGAGGCTTCGCGCGCCGTGCTGTCACCGTGCCACCGCCCGGCGACGATTCGGTTGTCCTCAGGCAAAGCGGTGGACCAGGTGAGGTTGAACTCCCGATTCGCCAAACGCTCGGCGCGCGGGTTGGCGTCCAAAAGCGCTTGTGGGATCGGTGCGCCGTTGATCGACTGCAATCGACCGCGCACCATCGGCCAAAAGCGCGGCGGAGCGATGCCCGCTTTTTCGAACTGTGCCGTGAGCGGCGCAACCTGATCGGGCATCACGTTGATCACGAAACGGTTCGGCGCATCAGGCGGAGTTTGGTAGCGCCACGCCGCCAGGAGGTCGCTGCGCACGAAGAGCAACAGCCAAATCGCGGTCAATCCCACAGCGAGCGCTGCGACCTGAATCGCCACCGTCAGGGGCTGGCGCACGAGAAAGAGCAAAATGAGGCGAACTGGCGTGGGCGTCCGCTGCGGCAGAAAACGGTAGGCGAAGCGAAGGAGGACAATCGCCAACACACCGAAGCCGCACGTGATCGCAGCAATCACCGCAAGCGCGGTCACTGCGAGCTGCCATTCGCCCGCCAATGCTACCGTGACGCCGGCAAGAGCCCCACTGGTGGCAAGCACCCATCCGAGCCACCCCAAGGGATGGCTGGGCGGCGCGACGTGGCGCAACACAGCGATCGGCGGCAGACGGACCAGCCAGACGAGCCACGGTGTGACAAATGCAGCGACCAGTACGAAACCAAGCAGCGCAGCCGGCCATCCGGCAACGAACGCAGCGGGCGCAAGTCCCGTGTGCGCAACGAGCGCTTGCAGCAATTCGGCAAAGAGCGATTGTGCGCCCCACCCGATCACCAACCCGGCTCCGACTCCCAGTGCCGCCAGAACCAAAAAGCGCAACCCCAAGAGCATGAGGAGGCGCAAGCGGCTGATCCCCAGCGCGCGAACCACCGCAACGCGACGGGTCAATTGCAGTGCGACGCGCCGCGCTGCCAGCGCCACCGCGACTGCGGCAAGTACCACAGCAGCGATGGTACCCAAGCGCAGGAACCGCTGCACCTGCTCGAGGAGCGTCTTGACCGACGGTTGGGCTTCGTCGACTGCGACAAGCCGTTCCCCCGGTTGCAGCAAGGCTTCGATCTCCGCTTTGATCTGGGGTAGCGCTGCTTGCGGCGCGACGATGTGCCAGCGCCAAGTGGCCCGGCTCCCCGGGGCGATCAGCCCCGAACCGTCGAGCGTTTCGGTCGAAACGATGACTTCGGGCAGAAAACTCAAAAAATCGGCCCCTTGTTCGGGAGTCGATTCGAGGATCCCAGCCACCACCACCTCACTGCGCCCCAGGGCGAACGTCATTCCCTCGCGCAATCCCAAGAGCGCTGACAGACGGGCGTCGATCCACGCTTGGTTGCTTGTCAGATTGGCTGCATCGACGATCACGAGTCGAGGATTCTCTTCGGTCGCCGCTTCATCGGTAGATCCCGCTGCACGGAGTCGGATGGTGCCGCGCAGCGGGTACCCTGGTCCAATCGCACGCAGCGCGACGAGTTGTCGATCACCTTGCGGCGTTCGTACCATCGACGTCGTGGTGACCGATTCGGCTACCCGAATTTCCGGATGCTGCGCGCGCCACCCGTGCCAGCGCGCAGCAAAGGGGCGTGACGATGCGATTTGCAAGTCTCCAGCAAGCCACGCTCCGGCCTCGGTCACCAGTGTCGACGTCAAGCGGTCGTTTAGCCACGCAACGGATGCAACGCAGGAGACTGCAACGGCGAGCGCTGCAACGAGCGCCCAGAGTCCACCCGCGCCATCAAGGAGCGCGCGCGACAGCCGCCAATGGTGCCAACCCCGTTGCCACGAACGCATCACCCCTCCGAAGCCAAGCGATCGCGCACCAACCGCCACCAGAACGCTGCGCCCAGGGGCAGGATCGCATCGTTGAAATCGTACCGGCTATTGTGAAGCACGCACCCGCCCTCCCCTGGCCCGTTTCCGATCCAGAGATACGCGCCGGGGCGTTTTTGCAAGAAATAGGCGAAATCTTCCGCCCCCATCGATGGGGGTTGGTCGCGCAGCACACGTTCGGCACCGACGACGGTCGCGGCGGTACGTGCCGCGTTTTCGGCAGCGGTTGCGTCGTTCACGGTCGGCGGATAACCGTCGTGCCAGCGCCATTCGGTTTCGGCGCCGACGCTCGCTGCGATCGCCGTGGCCAAGTGCGTTGCGGTTTCGATGATATGGAGCATCGTCGCGTCGGAAAAGGCACGGACCGTTCCGGCAAGGGTGACGCGATCGGGCAGGACGTTGTACGCGGTTCCCCCGTGGAACTGCGTCACGGAAAAGACCGCGGCTTCTGTTGGCGGGATCCTACGGCTGATCGCACTTTGTACGTACGTGACGAACTGACTGGCGGCAACAATGAGATCGGCACCCAAATGGGGCATCGCTGCGTGGGTGCCCGATGCTCGGAAAGTCAGGTCGAAACTCTTGGTGCCTGCCATCACCGGGCCGGTATGAACCGCAAAGGTGCCAACCGGCAAACCCGGCCAGTTGTGCAGTGCGTAGATCTCGTCGATCGCAAAGGCATCGAGCACCCCTTCTTCGACCATGACGCGCGCCCCCCCGCCCCCCTCTTCCGCGGGTTGGAAGAGGAAAACGACCGTCCCCGCGAAATCGGGTTCTGCAGCGATCGCTTCTGCTGCAGCAAGCAGCATCGCGGTATGACCGTCATGGCCGCACGCGTGCATACGGCCGGGATGGCACGAACGGTGGTCGAAGGTATTGGCCTCTTCGAGCGGCAGTGCGTCCATGTCGGCACGAAGCGCGATCGTAGGCCCTGCACCCATGGTGCCGGTGATCGATGCGACCACGCCCGTTTTCGCCCACCCCGTCTGCGGGGTCAGTCCGATCGCGCGCAACCGTTCCGCGACGAAGGTCGCGGTTGCCTCCTCTTGGAAGGCCAACTCAGGGTGGCGGTGGAGATGTCGCCGCCACGTTTGCCATTCGGCGAACCGGTGGTGCCAGCGGTCATGCCACCGCTGCCATACCGGGCTCTCCAACGTCAAGGGTTCCATCGTCTCCTCCGACTCCGTTCATTCGATCGAGAGGTTGAGTTGCGTCGGTGGCAAACCTTTTTGCCGGCGAACCGCCTCGATCTGTTGCGCAATCGCGGTTTCCCCTTTGCTGAGCGCAAGCGTCACCGCAGTGTATCCGCGGTCAGAACGCGCTTCGGTATCGGCGCCGTGGGTAAGCAGCCGCGCAACGACCGCGGCGTGACCGTTTCGGGCCGCCCACATCAGGGGGGTCATTCCGTTCTCCGAAGCCCGGTTGGGGTTCGCGCCGGCTTTGAGCAACAAGTCGACGATCGCGGTATGGCCTTGCATCGCGGCGTAGATCAGAGGGTTCCAGCCGTCGTGATCGAAGATGGCCCCAGCTTCGATCAGCTGAGCGGCAATCTGGGTATATCCGCCATAAGCCGCCGCCATCAACGCGGTTTCGCCGACGAGGTTGCGTTGATTGACCGAAGCACCGTGACGAAGAAGCGTACTGACGAGCTCCGTTTTCCCTCGACGCGCAGCCCAGACCAGCAAGGGATTGCCTTCACGGTCGCTGACGTTGGGGTCGAGCCCCCGCGCGACGAGCGACGCGACGGTTTCGACATCTTCCTGCGCCAATGCGCGTTGCAGCTGTGCATAGATCGCTGCGCCATTTTCCGCCGTCGCACCGACTGATGCGAAGAATGGCGCGAGGCACGCCATCCAGGTTACGATGATGCGTTTTCCCTCCCAGCGTCTCACGGGGCCTCCTCGTTTTCCTGACCGACGAAAGTAAGCGGTTTGTTCACTTTTTCCCATTGTTCGCGCTCTGCCAGCAACAAGGCATGGGTGAGCGGATGGTTTCTTGCGAAATCGACAGGCAAGCCAATACGATACCCTTTTCCTGCCCGTGCTACTTCGAGTTGTGGAAGCGGCTTTTGGTTTCGCGCGCGCGCAAGGATCACCGCCAACCGGAGCGCCAAGATCGCGTCCCACTCCGGGTCGTACTCGGCCAACTCTTTGAGCCGCGCGAGTTCGCCCCGATGCGCCAAGACCCAACGCGCCAGTCGCGCTTGATCCGATTGCGAAAAACCGGGGAGATCCGCGTTCGCAAGCAAATAGGCACCATGTTTGTGGTAACCACTGTGCGCGACGAAAAGTCCTACTTCGTGCAGCCGCGCTGCCCACGACAGGAATTGGCGCATGGGGTGGTAGGGATCCTGCCATGCGGGTTGTAACTGTCCAGCCAGTCGCAACGCTTCGGCTTCGACCCGCAACGCATGCGGGCGGTCGACCTGGCACCGTTCCATCAACCGTTCGACGCTCGCCTCCCGGATATCGTGATGGTGCGTGCGCCCCAACAGATCGTAGAGCACCCCAAGCCGCATCGCGCCGTTGGCATACCGCGCCTCAGCAATCGCCAACGCTTCAAAAGCCGCTTTCATGATGGCCAAACCTGCAGCGAAGAGATCGGCGCGCTCCGAACGCATACCGGGTAATCGAGCGATGCGCTCGACCGCTTTGGCGTCGAGTATGACGCGTTCGATCTCCTGCAATACCGGCAGCGTGATCGCCTCGTCGGTCAGTTCCATCGCAACCGCAACGTCACGGATCGCGCGGGCCGAACCGCTCGAAACGAAGACCTGCTCCCAGCCGATCGTGCGGTAGGTTTGCGCGATCGCCTCGAGTTCCATGCGCGCAGCGGTGGTCGCTTGAGCGAAACGCCGCGGCGTCACTTCCCCATCGGGAAAAAAGCGAGTGGTGAAACTGACACAACCCATGTAGAGGCTTTCGAGCCATTCGGGCGCAAACCCACGACCGATGATGAATTCAGTGGAACCGCCACCAATATCGAAAATCAAATTCTGCCGATGAGGGTTGGCGATCGAATGGGCAACGCCCAGATAGATGAGGCGCGCCTCTTCGCGACCAGAGATCACCTCGATGGGAAAGCCCAAGAGTTCCTGACCTTCGGCGATGAAATGCGCCGCATTTTTTGCGACACGGAGCGTATTGGTCGCCACGGCACGGAGCGCATCCGGCGGAAAATCGGCAAGCCGCTCCGAAAATTGCGCCAGCGCTTGCCAACCGCGGCTCATCGCTTCCGGCGTCAACCACTTCTCGGCGGTCAGGCCTGCCGCAAGACGGACCGGAACTTTGTATTCGTCACGAGGAAAGACAAGCTCCCCGTCCACGGCGGCGATCGTGAGGCGAAACGTATTGGACCCTAGGTCTACGGCTGCAAGCTTCATCCCGCCATTGTACGCATATCACGGTACAATTGGTCAGAACGCACAGGAGGAGAAGATGCCCACCCCCGTTCCACCACCGGCGAACTACTCAGCCGACCATTTTTTCAACCGCGAATTGTCGTTGTTGCAATTCCAAAGGCGGGTATTGGCGATGGCGGAAAACCCAGCTACGCCGCTCATCGAACGGGTGCGCTATCTCTGCATCGTCTCCAGCAACCTCGACGAATTTTTCGAAATCCGCGTCGCTGGGCTCAAAGAGCAGCAGCACCAAGGACTCACGCGCGCCGGCATCGACGGCATCGCGATCGACGAACTCTTGGAGCGGATCGGCAAAGAGGTCCATTCCCTGGTTTCGCGGCAATATGCGCTGTGGAACGATACCTTGATCCCGGCGCTGGCGCGGGAAGGGGTCGTCTTCGTCCGCCGCAACCACTGGACCGACGCGCAACGGGAGTGGCTCGAGCGCTATTTCGTCGACCAGATCGAACCGCTCCTTACCCCGATCGCGCTCGATCCCGCCCATCCTTTTCCGCGCATCCTCAACAAGAGCCTCAACTTCGCGATCGAACTCGAAGGGAAAGACGCGTTCGGGCGTACCTCGGGCCGGGCCATTTTGCAAGCGCCACGGGCTTTGCCCAGAGTTTTGCGGCTCCCCAAAGGGCTTTCCGAACACCCGTACGCGTTCGTCTTCCTCTCTTCGATCATTCACGCCAACGTGCACCGCCTCTTTCCGGGCATGACGGTAAAGGGGTGTTACCAATTTCGCGTCACGCGCAATTCCGACCTCTTCCTGGACGAAGAGGAGATCAAAGACTTACGGGATGCGCTCTCCGGCGAACTGCGGCAACGCCACTTCGGTGACGCCGTGCGTCTGGAAGTGGCCGACAACTGCTCCGAGCAGATGGCCCGGTTTCTGCTCGAGCAGTTCGGCCTGACCGAGCAGGCGCTCTACCGCGTTCCGGGGATCGTCAATTTGGTGCGGTTGATGGCGATCTGCGACGAAGTCGATCGGCCCGACCTCAAATTCCCCCCCTTCACTCCTCGGGTTCCGAAAGCGTTGGCGCGCCCTCAGGACACCTTTGCCACGCTCCGTCGCCAGGATCTGCTGTTGCATCACCCGTACGAAAGTTTCGAGCCGGTGATCAACTTCCTGCGGATCGCGGCCGACGATCCGAACGTCGTCGCGATCAAAATGACCGTCTATCGCACCGGTATGGATTCGATCCTGATGGAACAGCTGATCCGCGCCGCACAGTTGGGGAAAGAGGTCACCGTGGTGATGGAGTTGATGGCGCGGTTCGACGAAGAGGCGAACATCCGCTGGGCAAGAAGGCTGCATGAAGCGGGCGCCCATGTGGTTTATGGCGTTTTCGGCTTCAAAACCCATGCAAAGCTCTTGTTGGTAATCCGCCGCGAAGGGGGGCAACTGCGTCGCTACTGCCATATCGGTACAGGCAACTACCACCCAAAAACCGCTCGTCTGTATACCGATTTCGGATTGCTCACCGCCAACCCGGAAATCGGCAGCGACGTCGATGCCATTTTCCGATCGATCACGGGCATGGGCGATGCACCGCAATTGCGCCATCTTTGGCAGTCGCCCTTTACGTTGCATGCCAACTTGCTGGCGCACATCCGCGCCGAAGCCGACGCAGCGCAGGCTGGACGTCGCGGGCGAATCATCGCCAAGATGAACGCACTACTCGAACCCCACCTGATCGAAGCGCTCTACGCCGCGTCGCAAGCGGGTGTGGAGATCGACCTCATCGTTCGTGGCCCATGCGCCCTCAAACCGGGCATAGCAGGCCTTTCGGAAAACATCCGCGTGCGCTCGATCGTTGGACGCTTCTTGGAGCATCACCGCGTCTTCTATTTTTATGCGGACGGGGCGCGCAAAGTCTATCTTTCCAGTGCCGACTGGATGGATCGCAACTGTTTCCGCCGCGTCGAAGTCGCGTGCCCGGTGTTGGACCCGGCGCTCAAACGGCGGGTGATCAAAGAGGGTTTGCGCATCTATTTGCTGGACAATGCGCAAGCGTGGGAGTTGGGACCGGACGGGCGCTACCGGCTCAAGCACGCCCGGACGATGCGGCGTGCCGCACAAGAGCTGCTCCTTAGAGAACTCGCGAAAAGCAACTGAGTCAAGACGACTCCCACGTCGCCGGTAATACCCGTTCGGGGTGGACGTGCCGCAGGCGTGCGATCTCCGGACACGCTTGGTGGTGAATGGTGAGCCCGCGGCTGCGGCTCAAAAATGCGACGATCGCATCACCTAGTTGGGGTAAACAACATTTCGCTGGTTGTGCGTAAAAGCCACGCTCCCCGCCGATCACCACAGACGCGACGGCATTCGGGCCCACGTGATCCTGCGGTGCGCGACGGCGCGCTGCGGAAGCCGATTCACTGGCGTCCGGCTTTCCTTCGACCGCTTCGAGCAGCGCTTTGGGCCCTACCTCGCCCCGGGCGAACGCGCGGTAGAGCGCAGCCGGTTCTTTGAATCCCAGTCGTGCCGCCAAATCATCGACTTTGGTCTTCGTTTTCCCAGCACGGGCGAGCGTCTGCTCCACGAGCGTTTTGCCGCGCGCTTCGAGTTGCGCTTGCTCGGCCTGCGCGAACCAGAGTCGAATCTTGCTGCGCGCGTGGCGCGTCACGACAAACCCAGGTTGTAACCAGTCACGCGACGGCCCACCCGTTTTCGCGGTGAGGATCTCGACCGTTTGTCCGGTCGTCAACGGTGTGTTGAGCGGGACGATCTGGCCATCGACCTTCACCCCCCGGCAGCGATGCCCCACGTCGGTGTGGATGCGATAGGCGAAATCGATCGGCGTTGCGCCATACGGCAGGTCGATCACGCGACCTGCCGGTGTGGTCACGTAAATCACCTCCTCTTTGATTGCGCGCTTGACCCGATCGGCCCAAACATTGGCGTCGGCGACCTCGTCGCGCCACGCCAACAACGAACGGAGCAACGCGATCTTTTCGTCGTACGAAGAGGGCTTCGGCGCCCCCTCTTTGTAGCGCCAATGGGCTGCAACGCCGAATTCGGCGGCACGGTGCATTGCGAAGGTGCGAATCTGCACCTCGAGCGGACGTCCGTCTGCTGCGACCACTGCCGTATGGAGCGATTGATAGCCGTTTGCTTTCGGGCGGGCGATATAGTCGTCGAACTCCCCTTCGATCGGCTGGTAACGGGCGTGCACCTCGGCAAGCACGGCGTAACAGTCGGCAACCGTGGGAACCAAGATGCGCACGGCACGCAGATCGTAAATTTCGCGTAGGTCCAACCGTTTGCGCTGCATCTTGAGAAAGATGCTGTACAGATGCTTGGGGCGCCCTGTCACCTCGAACGGCGCAATTTTCATCTGCTGCAACAGCGCGGTAAATTCCGCAATCCGTTCCGTGATGAACGCTTCTCGTTCCACCCGTCGCTCTTCGAGGCGTTTCGCCAACGACTTGTAGGTTTCGGGATCGAGCAGACGGAACGCAAGGTCCTCGATCTCCCACTTGAGTCGCCAAATTCCCAACCGGTTCGCAAGCGGCGCGTAGAGTGTCTGCGATTCGGCCGCATAGGAACGGGCACTTTCGTGCTCCGGGTGCTTCGCAAACCAGCGAAGGGTCATCACCCGAGAGCTCAGCCGCAGTAGCACCACACGGACATCCTCGACCATCGCGAGCACCATCTTGCGCACCGCTTCGATGGTGTCACGCTCCGGCGCGCCGTCGCCACTGCGCAACCGCACCCCATGGAGCCGCTGCAACCCTTTGATGAGCCTCAGGACGTCAGGAGATAAAGATTCTTGAATCGCATCCCACTGTTCCGGTACGCGCGTGGGAACCGGATAGAGCAACGCTGCCAAGCGGCTGGCTAAATCAAGCTTCAGTTCCGCAGCCAATAACGCCATCCCAAGGGCATGGGACCAGACCGGTTCGCCCGTTTCCAGCGTCAAACCCTCCAGCCAGCTCTGGGCATCGCGAGCTACCGTTTCCAACTGTAGGCGCTCTGGCTCGCTCAGCTCGATGCCGAGCGCCGCTTGAGCGGTCTCCCAAGAGGCTACGGCTACGGATGAGGTGGTTGCAACCATGACGATTTGTGCGAAACTTCGATCATGCGATTATCCCATTGCGCTGCAGCTCTGCGTCACGCTTACGCACTCTTGTTTTATACCGTTTCCTTTTGGTCGGGAAACATGGTGTTGGCACGCGCGTTTCGCGACGATTTACCCCCGATCCAGCTCGCGATGGCCCGGTGGGTGATCGCGTTTTTCCTCTGCCTTCCGTTTGCGCTCCCCCTTTGGCGTACGCACTGGCCACAGATAAAAACGCACTGGCGGTTGCTGACCCTTTTGGGCGTGTTGGGGGTCGGTTGCTACAACACTTTTGCGTATATGGCACTGCAATACACGACCGCGATCAACGCCACTTTGCTCAACACGTTGATTCCGATTGCGACGATGCTGCTTGCCGCAGTGCTGGTCCATGAGCCACTCAGCGGGCGCAAAGGGGTCGGCATCGTGCTGGCGTTGTTGGGAGTGGGTACCGTGATCACCCGTGGTGATTGGACGTTGTTTGCGCAACTCGAATTCAACCGGGGTGACCTCTGGATGCTCGCAGCGGTGTTTTCTTGGGCGCTCTACACGGTATTGTTGCGTCGCCGTCCCGCTGGGATCGACCCCCTCGTGCAGCTGCTCTTTTACATCGCGGTTGGTATCGTGGTTTTGATCCCGTTCACGCTGTGGGAACACTACGGGTTGGGCAAAGTCCCCACCCTTTCCCTGACGACGCTTCTGGTGATGGCTTATACCGGTCTCTTTCCCGGTTTTCTCGGCTACATTTTCTACAATGCCGCGGTTGCGGTCGTTGGCGCGAGCACAGGCAGCCTCTTCCTCTACGCGATGCCGGTACTGGCGGCGCTGCTTTCGATTCTCTTTTTGGGCGAAAGTCCGCAGTGGTACCACGCCATGGGGTTTGTCCTGGTCTTTGCTGGGATTCTCATCACCCTTCCTAGGACATCTCCTTCCCGGATAGGGCATTCCCGATGATCCGCTTTTGGCGCGCAACGTTCGGCGCGGTGCGTCGGGCGCTCTTTCCCAGCCGGCAGCAAACAGACGACGGGCGCTTGCCTTATGCAGAGAACGCCACTTTTTGGCGCACGATCGCAGCGTCCTTGCCGTTTGCGGTCACCACGAGTGAATTTGATCGCTTACAACGGCTTGCCGAGGCTTTCCTGCACGAAAAGCGTTTTTGGGGGGCACATGGCTTCGCGATCACAGCGGAAATCGCTGGCACCGTCGCCTGGGGGGCTGCGCTTTTGGCGTATCGTCACGGACTTGCGCTCTATCGCGATTTCGTGGGGGTGATCCTCTACCCGGCCCCGTTCCGAGTCCGCCGCCAGCTCCACACGGAGGCGGGGATCGAAAGCGAATGGGACGATACGCTGGACGGCGAAACCTGGGAACAAGGACCAGTCCTCGTCACCTGGCAGCCTGACCCCACCGAACGCTGGGCGGTGATCCTTCACGAGTTGGCGCACCGCGTCGATTTCGCTTGCGACGGACTCTGGAATCGGCACTGGGAAGCGGCTTGGGATACCGCGCACCGCGCGGTGCGTCAAGGCGGTACGCTGCCGTTCGACGACTACGCGCTCACCGATCCTGCCGAATTCGTCGCGGTAACCGCGGAAGCCTTCTTTTTGACACCCACAAACTTGAAGTATTGGGATGAGCGACTATATTTAGAATGGAGCCGGGTAACCGGGCTCGACCCGGCTCGCAATGGCTCAGAGCCTGTCGTTCCAACGGAAAGGAGTGAGGCATCATGAAAAAAACCTGGGTGGTCGTTGCCAACGCAAGTACGGCGAAAATCTACCAAGCACTGAATGCGAAAGGAGAATTGGCGTTGATCACAACCCTTAGCCACCCGGAAAGCCGATTACGGAATCAAGACCTGGTCACGGACAAACAAAAAGAACACCACAATGGCGGTGCGGCAACGCCGCACGACGGTGAACGGATCTCGCCGAAAGCCGTCGAAGCCCAGCGTTTTGCGCACGAGATCGCCGCGTACCTGAAAGAGGGGCGCGTACAACAACAATTCGAACGGTTGATCGTTGCGGCAGCCCCCCAATTCAAGGGAGTGTTGATCGCAGCGCTCGATGCTGCTACCGCGAAACTCGTCGAAAAGAGCATCGACAAAGACTATACGCAGGAGGATGAGCGCACGCTCGGCGAACGGTTGGCCGAGTCGATCCGGTACGCTGCGTGAACCCTCACCCGAGTACTTCGTAGCGCGCCCCAGCGCGGCCCAGATGCGAACGGTAAAGGAGCGGCCGGATGGGGCGTTGCCAGCGACACGGTGGCAACTCAGGTAACGCGGGGCATGCGCGTACCCCGCGCAACAACGTCAAATGCGGGCGCCAAGGGCGCCCCTTTTCGTCTACGACGCCAAGCGGCTGGAACGCCGCGATGAGCGCCTGGTGATAATCGCGCCAAGCCGCTGGCAACCGATCGGTGGTGAGGACCACGACACGAGCGTTTGACCAAAACGCGATACGATCGAGGACGAGCGGCACGCGCGGTGTCGCAGGTAACCCTTGCACCGTTTCGTGCAACTGCGAAAGCTGAGCGCAGGGCACTTCGCCGAAAAAAAGTAACGTCACGTGCCAATTGCGCGCGGGTACCAGGCGAAAGGTGTGCGCCGCCGTTTGCGCACGAAGCGCTTCGTTCACAAGGCGCACCGCTTCACGGTGCCAAGCGTCCGGTGGGGGAAGCGCCAGAAAAAGACGTATTTTTTCTGAAGCGTCGGGAATCTCCGGTGCCGTCATGACGAAACACCCCGTTACGGCGTTCGCCATAACAGCACTACGGCCTGCGCCGCGATCCCTTCTCCCCGCCCCAATGCGCCCAGCTTTTCGTGCGTTTTCCCTTTGATCTGGATCTGTTCGGTATCGCAGTCGAGCGCGGCAGCCAGTCGCGCCTTCATCGTTGCGACGTACGGCAGGATTTTCGGGCGTTCACAGATCACCACCGCGTCGAGATTCGCGAGCTGCCAACCCAACGCAGCGACACGGCGCCACGCCTGCGTCAGCAGCACAAGGCTGTCTGCGCCTTGCCAGCGCGGATCGTCGTCGGGAAAAAGCGCGCCGATATCGCCCAACGCCGCGGCGCCCAAAACCGCATCGGTGATCGCATGCGCGAGCACGTCGGCGTCCGAATGACCCTTGAGACCGAACGGCGCGGGAATCACGACCCCGCCGATCACGCACTGCCGCCCCGGCACCAACGCGTGGACGTCGTACCCGATTCCCACTCGAAAAGGAGGAGCGTGTACCGGTCGCGCTTCGCGATTCGTTTTGGGATTATCCGACATCAGAAAGCGAATCCTCTTGTAACGACCAAATCGCTTGCGCCAGTTCTAAGTCGCCAGGAAGCGTCACCTTGAGGTTGCTCCAATGCCCTTTCACCAAGATGGGTTGCAACCCAAGGCGTTCGACCGCGCTGGCTTCATCCGTGGCATCGGGAAAACGGTCGAGCGCTTGGCGTAACACGGCCAGACGAAAGAGCTGCGGGGTCTGCGCAAGCCAGATGCGCTCACGTGGCACGGTCCGTTCGACGACGGGGAAACTGTTAGGCGACGTGTGTGGGGTCGCGACCTTGACCGTATCGGTTGCAGGAATCGCGATCAAGCCACCCACATTGCTGTTGCCGACCGATCCGTGGAGATGTTCGATCGTCTCTGTGGTGAGACACGGGCGCGCTGCATCGTGAACGAGCGCCCAATCGTCGTCGCCAAAGCCTTCGGCATGCGCCACGCGCAGGCCTGCACGAACCGAATGGGCGCGCGTTGTACCGCCCAGCCGCACGACGCGGAGCCGTTCGGCGACAGCGAACGCTGGAGGTAGCTGGGCAAGGTGGGGGGTAACGAGCGTATCCCAGTATCGATCATCGGGCGCCAAGACGACGTAACAACGTTCGATCCAGCCCACGCGCAAGAGGCGTGACAGGGTACGCACAAGGAGCGGAGCACCGGCAAAAGGGAGGTATTGTTTGGGAAGCGCTGCGCTCATCCGCGCGCCAATGCCCGCGGCGGGGATCACAGCGAACGTTCGGGTATGCGTCGTCACGACGATTGGGCACAGGTCAAGCGGTGCGGGTGGTGGGTGCTGACGGACTCGAACCGCCGACATTCGCCTTGTAAGGGCGACGCTCTACCAACTGAGCTAAGCACCCGCCGAAAGCCCGCTATTATACCTTAGTGTTTCAAATTTTTGCGTGCACCTCGCTTGCCTTCGTTCCCGCTGGTCAAGACCGCGGAAGACTCTGCCACTTTGGCTGTCAGAGGCTCTTCGACTTTGAGCAGCGGCTCCGGTTTGCGTTCGAGCGCCGCCTCCAAGACCTGCTCGATCCAGCGCACCGGTTGGATTTCCAGCGCATTCTTCACGTTGTCCGGAATTTCCGCCAAGTCCTTGACGTTCTCTTCTGGGATCAGGACCTTGCGGATACCACCGCGGACTGCCGCGAGCAGTTTCTCTTTGAGACCACCGATTGCCAAGACCTCACCGCGCAGCGTGATTTCACCGGTCATTGCGACATCGCACCGCACTGGAATTCCCGTGAGCGATGAGACGAGCGCCGTCGTGATCGCAATCCCGGCCGACGGGCCGTCTTTGGGGATCGCCCCTTCCGGCATGTGGACGTGCACGTCGGTTTTTTCGTAGAAATCCGGCGCAATGCCCCACGCTTCGGCCCGTTTGCGGACGACGGTAAGCGCCGCTTTGATCGACTCCTGCATCACCTCGCCCAGTTTGCCGGTGGTGATCACTTTGCCTTTGCCCGGAAGCGTCACCGCCTCTACCGTCAGGAGTTCGCCACCGACTTCGGTCCAGGCCAACCCGGTCACTTGGCCCACCTGATTCTCTTTTTCGGCGACGCCAAAGGTGTAGCGACGCACCCCCAAGTATTTCTCGAGGTCTTCCGGCGTCACGGTAACCGGTGCTTTGAGCGCTTTGGTAAGGATCCCTTTCACCACTTTCCGGCAAATCTTCGAGATTTCACGCTCGAGATTGCGCACGCCGGCTTCGCGGGTGTAATAGCGAACGATGTCGCGAATCGCTTCCATGGTGACGCTCAATTCGCGCTTTTTCAAGCCGTTTGCTTTCATCTGCTTCGGCAGTAGGTAGCGTTCGGCGATCGCGATCTTCTCGTCTTCGGTGTAGCCCGAAAGCCGGATCACCTCCATTCGGTCGAGGAGCGGTGCCGGAATGTTCAAGGTGTTGGCGGTGGCGACGAACATCACCTCCGAAAGGTCGAAGTCGAGCTCGACGTAATGGTCCTGGAACGCGTGGTTCTGTTCGGGGTCGAGGACTTCGAGGAGCGCCGAGCTGGGATCACCGCGAAAATCCATCCCGATCTTGTCGACTTCATCCAAAAGGAAGAGCGGGTTTTTCACGCCGACTTTGATCAGGTTCTGGATGATGCGGCCCGGCAGCGCGCCGATGTAGGTGCGGCGGTGGCCGCGAATCTCGGCTTCATCGCGCACACCACCCAGCGCCATGCGCACGAATTTTCGTCCTGTGGCCCGCGCGATCGACTGCCCAAGCGAGGTCTTCCCGACACCGGGAGGGCCAACCAGGCAGAGGATCGGCGACTTGACGACGTCGACCCGCTTTTGCACCGCCAGGTACTCGAGGATCCGTTCTTTGACCTTCTCCAGCCCGTAGTGGTCTTCGTCGAGGACTTTTTCCGCTTTCTTGAGGTCGAGCGCCACTTTGGTGCGCTTCGCCCACGGCAATTGCACCAGGGTATCGAGGTAGTTGCGCACCACGGTCGCTTCAGCCGACATCGGCTGCATCAGGCGCAGTTTCTTGAGTTCAGAGAGCGCCTTCTCTTCGGCCTCTTTTGGCATGCCTGCGGCTTTGATTTTCTTTTCGAGTTCGTCGAGTTCCGCCTGTTCGTCGGCTTCGCCCAGCTCTTTCTGGATTGCTTTGACCTGTTCGTTGAGGTAGAAGTCGCGCTGGTTCTTTTCCAACTGCCGCTTCACCCGTTGGCGAATCCGCCGCTCGGTCTCCAGGATGTCGAGTTCGCCTTCGACCAACGCGAGCAGTCGCTCAAGCCGCTGTGCCAAGTCGTCGATCTCGAGGATCTCTTGTTTCTTTTCCAGCTTGACGCCAAGGTGCGCTGCAATCGCGAAGGTGAGCGCTTCGGTCTCTGCGATCTGGCTCACCGAATTGATCAGCTCTTGCGGCAGTTTGTTGTTGAGTTTCGCATATTCGGTGAACGCCGAAAGCAGCGCCCGGCGCAGCGCGGGGATCTCACTGTGGGTTTCGTTGGTGGTCACGAGCGGCTCGATCCGTGCCAACAATACTGCTTCGCTGTCTTCGAGATGAACGAGACGCACGCGCGATTTGCCTTCGATCAGCACCTTCACCGTACCGTCGGGCAATTTCATCATTTGCATGATCTGGCCCAGACAGCCCACACGGTAGAGGTCGTCGAGCGAGGGATTTTCATGTTCTGGCTCTTTCTGAGCGACGAGCACGATTTGCCCGCCTTCCTCCATCGCCAGCTCCAGCGCTTTGATCGACTTCGGCCGGCCGACGAAGAGCGGGATCACCATCTCCGGATAGACGACTACGTCGCGTAGCGCCAACACCGGATAGTGCTCGATTTGCTCGATCATCGTTTGTTCGCTCATCGTGGATTCCTTCTCATCTGTGGGTTCGTTACCCGTTATCATGGGGGTCTGGTTCTCTGAATTCAAGTCGCCCGAAAAGGTTCCGTCGAGGTGTAAAAAGCCCGGGAGCGGCAAGACGCTCTCGGGCTGCGAAAACGCAAATTACCCACGGTGGAAAGGTGCGCCGTTCAACTCGCTTGTCGGTCGGAGGGTGCAGTTGCCGCTTCGGTTTCTGATGACTCCGAGTCACGGGGAATCCGTTTTGGCGGAGCGCCTTCTCGCACCACCGCTTCGTCGATCACGATCTTCGCAATGCCCGTGCGCGACGGCAATTCGTACATTTCGTCCAACAGCAACGCTTCGAGAATGGAGCGCAGACCGCGCGCGCCGGTCTTGCGTTCGATCGCCCGTTGCGCAATCGCGCGAATCGCCCCTTCGGTGAATTCGAGCTCGACCCCTTCCATCGCGAAAAGCGCTTGGAACTGCTTCACCAGCGCATTTTTGGGTTCGACCAAAATGCGCATCAGCGCCGATTCGTCGAGTTCTTGCAGCGGGACGATCACTGGCAGGCGCCCGATCAGTTCTGGGATCAAACCAAAACGCACCAGGTCTTCGGGTTCGACCATGCGCAGGAGTTCATCGCGTTTGCGTTGCTGGCGACTTTTCACCGTAGCCCCGAAACCGATGCCGCCTGCTTCGGCACGTTGTTCGACGATCTTTTCCAACCCCTCGAACGCGCCGCCACAGATGAAGAGGATGTTCGAAGTGTCGACCTGGATCATCTCACCGTGGGGGTTTTTCCGCCCCCCTTGCGGCGGGACGTTCGCAATCGTTCCTTCGATGATCTTGAGGAGCGCTTGCTGCACCCCTTCACCCGAAACGTCGCGGGTGATCGAGGGATTCTCCGATTTGCGGGCGATTTTGTCGATCTCGTCGATGAAGATGATGCCGCGCTGCGCGCGTTCGACATCCATGTCACACGTTTGCAGCAGACGCAACAGGATATTTTCGACGTCTTCACCGACATAGCCAGCCTCGGTGAGTGTGGTCGCATCGGCAATCGCGAAGGGAACGTCGAGTTTGCGCGCGAGCGTCTGCGCGAGCAGCGTCTTGCCGGATCCGGTTGGGCCGATCAGCAGAATGTTGCTTTTTTGGATCTCGACCTCGCTGCCTTGACTTTGGCTACGAAGCCGTTTGTAGTGGTTGTAGACGGCCACCGACAAGACTTTTTTGGCGTAATCCTGGCCGATCACGTATTGATCGAGGTACGCAACCAGTTCGGCAGGAGTCGGCAGCTTTTGTTGCTCGAACGGCGCCGTTGCTGCGCCGCCGTCCAGTTCGCCTTGGCCCAAATCGTCGTCCAAAATCGCCTGATAGGCGTCTTGAACACAGTAGTTGCAAATGTAAAGGCCGCTTGGCCCCGCCAAAAGGTGATCGACTTCGTCTTGGGTGCGGCCGCAGAACGAACATTTGAGGTCGCGGTTTCGAGATCGCGCCATCGTTTACTCCTCGCCGCGGCGGGTGAGCACTTTGTCCGCGAGACCGTACTGCACCGCTTCTTCGGCCGACATGAAGTTGTCCCGCTCGGTGTCGCGTTCGATCTTTTTGATGCTCTGCCCAGTGTGGTGCGCAAGCAGTTCGTTCAACCGTGCCTTGAGTTTGAGGATTTCTCGGGCGTGGATTTCGATGTCGGTGGCCTGCCCCTGAACACCGCCCAACGGTTGGTGGATCATCACGCGGGCGTTGGGCAGCACGAAACGCTTCCCTTTGGCGCCCGCAGCAAGAAGGAATGCCCCCATACTCGCGGCTTGGCCGATGCAGAGCGTGGAGACGTCGGGTTTGATGAACTGCATGGTGTCATAGATCGCCATACCAGCCGTCACCGAACCTCCGGGGGAGTTGATGTAGAAGTGGATATCCTTGTCGGGGTTTTCGGACTCCAGGAAAAGCAGCTGCGCAACAACCAGGTTCGCAACCGCATCGTTTACGGGCCCCACCAGGAACACCACCCGCTCTTTGAGAAGCCGCGAGTAGATGTCGTAGGCCCGTTCGCCCCGACCACTTTGTTCGATCACCATGGGCACCAGGCCCAGGTTATAGAGATCCAATCCCAGAGGTTCGCTCATACCGGTTCACTTTCCTTTCGTTGTTCAAGCGGCGACGTTGGGGTTCATGAACGATTCGAAATCGCGCGGTTCCTCTTTCACCGTCATCCGCTCGAGCGCCCACCCGACGACGTTGTTTTCGATCACCACCGCTTCGGCGTTACCCAGGCGCTGCGGATTTTCATAGTACCACTTCACGAGCGCCTGTGGGTCGTCGTAGTTTTGCGCCATCTCTTCGATGAGCGCGCGCACCTGATCCGGTTTCGCAACGAGTTCGAACTGTTTGACGATCTCCGCAATCAGTAGGCCAAGACGCACACGGCGCTGCGCTTCTTCTTCGAACCACTTGGGATCGACGGGGAGGTTATCCACCTTCATCCCGCGCATTTGAAGGTCGCGCTTCGCGTTTTCGGCCAACGTTTGGGCTTCGCTTGCCACCAAACTTTGCGGGACGGGGAAATCGTGTTTCGCCAACAGGTGGTCGAACACTTGACGCTTGACCTCGCTGTCGATACGCGCTTTGACCTCCCGCTCGAGGCTCGCGCGAATCTCGTCGCGCATTTTTGCGACGTCACCGTCTTCGATTCCGAGCGATTTCGCGAACTCGGCGTCCACTTCGGGCAACTGCGGCGCTTCGACTTTCTTCACGGTCAGTTCGAATTGCGCCGTCTTGCCAGCCAAGTGTTCGGCGCCATAATGTTCTGGGAAGGTGACGTCGAACGTCTTTTTTTCACCCGCTTTGAGACCGACTGGTGCGGTATCGAATTCGGGCAGCAGGCGGCTTTCGCCGATCACGTAAACGTAGTCGGTTGCGCTGCCCCCTTCGAAGGGTTCCCCGTCGAGCGTACCGACGAAATCGACGGTGACGCGATCCCCTTTTTCGGCGGGCCGATCCACTTCGACAAACGTCGCGCGTTGTTTGCGCAGCACCTCGATCGTGCGCTCGACCGCGGCATCATCGACTGTGACCACCGGCTTGACGACTTCGACCTCTTTGAGATCGACGATCTCGATTTCGGGGTAGATTTCGAACGCGGCTTCGACGACGAATTCCCCTTCCGCAGCGGGTTCATCACCCACTGGATCGATTCGATAGCCACCCGCTACCCGGTATTCGCCTTGCTGGATCGCTTCGGTGAGCGCCTTTTCGATCGCTTTGGAGAGCGCCTCCGAACGGGCTTCGCTGCCATACATCCGCTCGACGAGTTTGAGTGGCACCTTCCCGGGGCGAAAACCCGGCATTTTCACACTGCGCGCATACTGTTTGATGAGCCGCTGCGTTTCGTTCGCGATCTGTTCAGCCGGAATGCGAAGCGTCACTTTCCGTTCCAACGGGTTCGCTGCCGCTTCCGCCGCAGGGGCCGCTTCCGTGTTCGGTTCCAAGTTCTGAACGTTTTGGTCTTCCATCCGTTTTTCCTTGCTTTGCGGTATGCTAAGCGGATAATTTTAGCATAAGGAAAATGGCGAAAGTGACGGTGAAACGAGAAGCACGGCTGTTGCTGACGGTGAACGCGATTCGGGCGCTCGAAGCGCGTTTTCTGCCGCACATTCCATTGATGCAACGGGCTGGCGCGGCGCTCGCGAACCACTTGCGCCGGTGGGCCGAACAGGGTCATCGCATCGTCTTGCTTTGCGGCCCGGGCAATAATGGCGGTGACGGACTCGTTGCCGCTACGCGCTTGCACGAGCTAGGGTTTTCCGTGACGGTCGTGGCCCTTGAACCATCCGAACGCATCTCCCCGGAAGCGAGAACTGCCTGGCAGGATTGGCGTGCTTCTGGCGGCGAGACACACAACGCGCCGCCACCACTCGTGGCCGATCGCCCACCGGTAATCGTCGATGCGCTCTTTGGTATTGGTCTGACACGACCGATCACGGGCCCATACCGGGAGTGGATTCATTGGGCATTGAGCCAAACGGCGATTCGGGTTGCGGTCGACGTGCCGAGCGGGCTGGACGCCGACACGGGCATGCGGGTCGGTGATGCCGTTTTTGAAGCCCACGAGACCGTGACCTTTCTTGCCGACAAACCGGGGCTCCATACCCACGACGGGCCGGACGTCGCCGGAGTGGTTACCGTTTACCCTTTGGGTCTGAATGACGAGATCGCCGCACAATGCAGCCAACAACAGTATGCCTTGTTTGCGAATGAGGAATCGTGGGACGAAACCGCTTCGTCCGCGCCAGCCAGTGCAGGAATCCTGCTTGACCGAGCCCTTTTCTCCCCATGGCTGACCCCGCGCAAACGCAATGTCCATAAAGGCTGCTTTGGCCACGCCGTGATCATCGGTGGCGCATCCGGTATGCACGGTGCGCTCCACCTGGCGGCACGCAGCGCTCTTTACCTGGGTTCGGGTAAAGTCTCCGCGATCACTCTGGCAAAAGAGGCTCCGCGTTTCGACCCGACCCTACCCGAGGTGATGTGGCCCACGGCACTTCCCCAAACGGTTTCCGCAATCGCGATCGGACCCGGACTGGGGCAGACGAGCGATGCGGTGCGCTGGCTTGAGGAGGCGCTAGCTGTATCCGTCCCATTGGTAATCGACGCCGACGGGTTGAACCTTCTTGCACAGCACGCGACCCTGCAACGCGCCGTGACCGAAAGACGCGCTCCCACGGTGCTCACGCCGCATCCCGGCGAAGCGGCACAGCTTTTGCAGACGCCGCCGCGTGAGGTTCAGAAAAACCGAATCGCCGCCGCGGTGGCGATCGCGCGCCGCTACCGATGTGTCGTGATCCTCAAAGGGTGTGGGAGCGTGATCGCGACCCCGCACGGTCACTGGGCGATCAACCCCACAGGGCACGGCGGGATGGCAAGCGGCGGGATGGGAGACACCCTCACCGGAATCCTCGTGGCGCTGCTTGCGCAAGGCTGGCCGTGCGTCGCTGCGGCGGCGTTTGCTGCGTACTTACATGGCAGAGCGGCAGAGGATGCTGCGCAAATGGAGGTCGGCCCCGTTGGTCTTACTGCGAGCGAAACGGCGGCGGCCGCCAGACGGCTCTTCAACCGCTGGATTGCTGATGGTGCGCCCAGAGCGCAACCAGTTCGGCCACTTTCCGACACCCCATCTTTTCCATGACGCGCGCTCGATAGACCTCGACCGTTTTGATCGAAATCGCGAGTTCGTCTGCGATCTGTTTGTTGAGATAACCCGAAACGACGCGATCGAACACTTCCCGTTCGCGTGGCGTCAGTTTGGCAAGCCGCGCGGCGAACGCCTCTTTGGCGGCACGCTCCGAACATTCGGCAGCAAGACGCGCCAACGCCTCCTCGATACGGGCCAGCAGCACCATTTCATCGACCGGTTTTTCGAGAAAATCAATCGCACCGGCACGAAGCGCACCGGTAGCCATGGGTACGTCGCCATGACCGGTGAGGAAGATGACGGGGAACGGCACGTCGCGCGCCTTGAGCGCATCGAACAGTTGCAGACCGCTCAATCCCGGCATACGGATGTCACTGACCATACAACCGGGTTCGATCACGGAAAGGGCGTCGAGAAACGATTCGGCGTCCGGGTAGGCGTTCACCGCGTAGCCGGCCCCTTCGATCAGCCAAACCAGCGAATCCCGTAGAGCATCGTCGTCATCGACGACATGCACCGTGCGATAGCAGCACTCATCCTTGCGCGTCATGGCTCGCTCCTCCTTGCGCACGCGGCAACCATACCTCGGCAACCGTACCACCGCCCGGTCTGGCCAACAGTGCCAAGCGTCCTTTATGGGCTTCCAAGATGGCGCGGCAAATGCGCAACCCCAACCCCAAACCGTCCGGTTTGGTCGTAAAAAACGGCGTATCCAGGCGGCTTCGAACCTCTTCGCTGATGCCAACCCCACGGTCGGCAATGCGATAACAGACCTCCTCATCCGTTTCTGAAACCATCAAGGTCAATTCCCGTTGTTTCGGCGGAACGGATTGCATCGCGTCGAACGCGTTGCGAATGAGATTGACCAGCACCTGCTCGAGCAAAATTTTGTCCGCGGAAATCATCACCCTATTCTGAGGCAATTGCGTCCGCACGGTAATCCCACGCCGTTGCGCGTCGACACGCAGCAGTTCGATCGCTTCACGCGCGATCGTCACCGCGTCGACCCACTGTTGTTGTGGTGCCGATTGCCGGGCAAAAGCCCGAATGCGGCGGACGATGGTACCTGCTCGTTCCGCCTGTTCCGCCGCTTTTTGCAACACCTCACCCACCACCTCCGAATCGAGGCGGCCTTGCCGCCACCGTAACAGCGCACCACGACAGTAGTTGGCGATCGCTGCGATCGGCTGGTTCAACTCGTGCGCCAGCATCGAGGCCATCTCACCGAGCGTGATGAGACGCGCCGTCTGGTGGAGTTGCGCCATTTGCTGCAACTCCGCTTCGATCGCTTCACGCTGTGCCGTTATGTCGGTAGCGACGACCATCCGCACCACGCGACCATCGACCCATGCCGTCAATTGTTCGCGCAGATGGTACCAACGTCCGCTCGTGGGGTGCTGCCAGTCTCCTTGCCAAACACCTTCTGGAACATGCTCCGCAGTATTCATCGGTTTCGGCGGATCGCTCTCCGGAGGCGGGATGGCGGGTGCCCCCAGATCTCGCGCGCGTTTCCCTAACGCATCGAAACCGAAGACCCGTTTGAACGCACGGTTGACAAAGAGGAGCTCATCGGTGTGCCAATCGGCAGCGAAAACCAGTGCGTCGACACCATCGAGCACCGTTTCGAACCGCTGTTGGGCCGCTTCCAGTGCCAAACGGGTTCGCTTCTGTTCGGTGATGTCGAGAATTGCCGCCATCCATCCGCTCTGTTTGCCACTCTCGTCGATCAGCGGGGAAACGTAAAAGCGGGCGATACGCCGCTCACCGTTTTTGTGTTTGATGCGCATCTCGTACCCTTCGGGTGGCGTTTGCCCCGCCAACACCATCTGCAGGGTACGTTGGCACAAATCCCAATCCTCTTCAGGCCAGTAGGGAAACGGTGGCATTTTGCCTTCGAGCTCATCGCGGTCGAAGCCCACCATGCGACAAAAGGCTGGGTTGGCAAACGTGATGCGCCCTTCGAGGTCGGTCGCGCGCAGTCCAAGGCTCACCGACGATTCCATGGCTCGGCGAAACGCCATTTCGGAGCGCAACGCAGCTTCTACCTCTTTTTGTTGGGTGACATCGTGGGCAGCGGCAAACCAAACCCCATCGTCTGGCGCCGGGTTGATGTGCCAAGAGAGCCAGCGATGCGCGCCGTTGAGGGTCTTCATGCGAACCGTGAAGGAAGCCGGTTCGCCTTGCCGCAGAAAAGCCATTGCTTCGTCGACGTGCGGCCAATCGTCACGCACCGTGAGATCGAAGAGCGATTTCCCCAGCAGCAACCGCTCGGTATAACCCAACACCCGGGTAAATGCAGCGTTACATTGCTGGAACTCCCCTTTAGGGGTCAAGAGCGCCAACAAATCCAAAGAAAAGTGGAAGAGCCGATCGCGCTCCCGAAGCAGCCGTTGCAGCCGAAGGTGTTGCCGGCGCTGGAGCCAACTCAACCAAACCACGGCCGCCGTCAACAGCGCAATCGCGACCATCGCGAAGGTATCGGGCTGATTCATGCCCATTCCTTGTTACGTCTCATTGCATCATCGAATGGTTTTTGCTTTCGGGTGCCGCGAATCCTATCATGGGGGGCATGGAAACTGCGGCAACGCGATTGCTGCACTGCAGTATTGCATATCGTGGAATTTTGTTTTAGCATACGGAATGACCACCAGTAAGACCTAGGAGGGACCACCATGGCTGAACGTCATCGTCAAATCATTCTGCAAAACGATCCCGATCCTGAAGAGACCCAAGAATGGTTGGAAGCGCTCGATGGCGTGATCGAGCACGAAGGGCCGGAGCGCGCGCACTATCTGATCGAATCGCTGATCAGTGAAGCGCGCGAACACGGTGCCGACATCCCCTATTCCGCCAATACGGCATACGTCAACACGATCCCTGCCGATAAACAACCCCCGTACCCGGGTGACCCGGATCTCGAAATCAAAATCCATTCCTACATCCGATGGAATGCGATGGCGATGGTTGTTCGCGCCAATCGCGACAGCAACGTGGGTGGCCACATCGCCTCGTTTGCTTCGGCAGCGGTGCTCTACGACGTTGGCTTCAACCACTTCTTCCACGCGCCAACCGAAGACCACGGCGGCGACCTCGTCTACTTCCAAGGGCACTCGGCCCCGGGAATCTATGCACGTGCTTTTCTGCTTGGGCGATTGACCGAAGAGCAGATGATCAACTTCCGGCGCGAAGTCGACGGGAAAGGGCTCTCTTCCTATCCGCACCCCTGGCTGATGCCTCAGTTCTGGCAGTTTCCCACGGTTTCGATGGGGCTGGGCCCGATCCAAGCCATCTACCAAGCCCGTTTCATCAAATATCTGATCACCCGTGGCCTGGTCGATCCGGCAAAACACGAACAGCGCAAAGTGTGGTGCTTCATCGGGGATGGGGAAACCGACGAAGTCGAAACCCTTGGCGCGATCGGAATGGCAGCACGGGAAAAGCTCGACAACCTGATTTTCGTGATCAATTGCAATTTGCAACGGCTCGACGGGCCGGTGCGCGGCAACGGAAAGATCATCCAGGAGCTCGAAGCGGAATTCCGGGGTGCGGGTTGGAACGTGATCAAAGTGATCTGGGGTACCCATTGGGACGCGCTCTTTGCTCGCGACAAAACCGGTGCCCTCCGACGGCGGATGATGGAGCTCTGCGACGGGGACTACCAGACGTTCAAAGCGAAAGACGGTGCGTACGTCCGGGAGCACTTCTTCAATACCCCCGAACTGAAAGCGCTCGTTGCCGACTGGACCGACGAAGAGATCTGGCAGCTCAACCGCGGCGGTCATGACATTTTCAAAGTCTTTGCCGCGTACAAAGCTGCGGTCGAACATAAAGGGCAACCCACCGTGATCCTTGCGAAGACAATCAAAGGATACGGAATGGGACAAGCGGGCGAAGCGATGAACATCGCCCACCAGGCAAAGAAGATGGATCACGACGCGATCCGCCGCTTCCGCGATCGTTTCCAACTGCCTGTGCCCGACGACAAACTCGATGAACTGCCGTTCCTGACCTTTGCACCCGACTCGGCTGAATACCGCTACATGCAGGAGCGGCGGCAAGCGCTTGGGGGCTATCTCCCGCAGCGTCGAACGAAATCCGAAATCACCTTGCCGGTTCCCCCGCTCGATGCATTCAAAAGTTTCTTTGCCGGAACGGGACCGGGGCGGGAAATCTCCACGACGATGGCACTCGTGCGCATCATGATCCAACTGATGCGCGACAAACAGCTCGGCAAACACATTGTCCCCATCGTACCCGACGAATCGCGGACGTTCGGGATGGAAGGGATGTTCCGTCAGTTCGGGATCTGGAGCCAAGAGGGGCAAAAATACGTTCCCGAAGACCACGACCAGTTGATGTTCTACAAAGAGTCACGCGACGGCCAAATCCTTCAAGAAGGGATCAACGAAGCGGGAGCCGTCTGCGACTTCATCGCCGCTGGAACGAGCTACAGCGTCCATGGCGTGCCGATGATCCCGTTCTACATCTTCTATTCGATGTTCGGCTTCCAGCGCACCATGGACCTCATTTGGGCCGCAGCGGATCAGCGCACCCGCGGGTTCCTGATCGGCGGCACCTCGGGTCGAACCACGTTGAACGGTGAAGGGCTGCAGCACGAAGACGGCCACAGCCATCTGCTCTCTGCCGCTGTCCCCAATTGTGTAAGCTACGACCCCACCTTCCAATACGAAGTCGCCGTGATCGTTCAAGAAGGGTTGCGGCGCATGGTCGCAGAACAAGAGGATGTTTTCTATTACATCACGGTGCTCAACGAAAACTACGAACATCCGCCGATGCCGGAAAGCGAGACGGTCCGTGAGGATATCCTCAAAGGGATGTATCTCTTCCAGGCCGCGCCGGACAACCTCGACGGTCCGCGTGTCCAGCTCATGGGGTCGGGGGCGATCCTACGCGAAGCGATCGCTGCCGCAGAGTTGCTCGCGCGTGACTGGAACGTAGCCGCAGACGTCTGGAGCTGCCCAAGTTTCACCGAATTGGCGCGCGATGGCCACGACTGTGTCCGCTGGAACCTCCTCCACCCGTTGGAAGCGCCCCGCAAGTCCCACGTCGAGCAGAAGCTCGAGAACCATCCGGGGCCGGTCGTAGCGGCAACCGACTACGTCCGTCTCTTTGCCGAACAGATTCGGCCTTTCGTCAAACGAACGTATCTCACACTGGGTACCGACGGGTTTGGGCGTTCCGATACCCGCGAGAAGTTGCGCCACTTCTTCGAAGTGGATCGACACTGGATCACGATCGCCGCATTGAAAGCGCTTGCCGACGATGGGGAGATCGATCGCAAGCTGGTTGCCGCAGCACTCGTCAAATACGGCATCGATCCTGAAAAACCCAACCCCCGCCTGGTGTAAGGAGGAGCGGCGATGAGCAAATTGGTAACCGTTACCGTCCCCGATATTGGCGACTTTCACGACGTTCCCGTCATCGAGGTTTTGGTCACGCCCGGACAACGCGTCGCTGTGGATGACCCCCTCTGTACGCTGGAATCCGAAAAAGCGACGATGGACGTCCCGTCCACCGTTGCCGGTATCGTCAAAGAAGTGAAGGTGCAGGTCGGCGACAAAGTCAATGAAGGCACGCCATTGGTCGTGATCGAAACCGAGGCCTCTGGGGAGGCCGAATCCGCGACGTCGGCCACAGCGACAGCAGCGCAAGCCAGCGACGCGGCACCAAGCAGCGCAACCGAACCCAGCGCAGTCTCTGCACCCGCCGCATCTGCCCCAGCGTCGGCCGAATCGCCTGCAGCCGCAGGCGCAACCGTACCCCCCTCGACCCAACCGCAAGAAGTCGCGCTCGTGATTCCCGATATCGGGGACTTCCACGACGTACCGGTGATCGAAGTGATGATTGCCCCGGGGCAAAGGGTCGCGGTCGATGATCCGATCTGTACGTTGGAATCCGAAAAGGCCACGATGGATGTCCCAGCTACGGTCGCGGGGGTCGTGAAAGCAGTGCGCGTCAAAGTGGGCGACAAGGTCAACGAAGGGGACGTGGTTGCGATCGTCGTCCCGGACGAAAGCCACGTTGCGCCCCCAGAGGCTTCCCCAAGTACCTCCGCACAACCCAAAACAGAATCTTCGCCAACGCCAGCCACGTCAGCTACGCCAGCGCCCACGCCCGCGCAAACGGTGTCGGCTTCGTCTTCAGTGGGCACAGCCGCCGCACCCGCGTCGCGAGCGCCGGCCGCGCCGTCACTGGCCGAGCCGTTACCCGGCGTTTCGTTGGGTGCGAAGGTCCATGCGAGTCCCGCCGTTCGCGCTTATGCCCGGGAGCTGGGCGTAGACCTGCGCTTTGTCACCCCAACCGGTCCGAACGGCCGGATCCGCAAAGAGGATGTCCGCAATTTCGTCAAAGCGGCGATGACGAGCGGCGTGGTCCCAGGCAAAACCCCCGCGGTAACCAGTGGCGGTTTTGCGCTCGACTTGCCGCCGTGGCCGAAGGTCGACTTCGCCAAATTCGGTCCGATCGAAATCAAAGAACTGCCGCGAATCCGCAAGATCTCCGCAGCGAATTTGGCGCGCAACTGGGTTGCGATTCCCGCGGTCACCTACCATGACGAAGCGGATATCACCGAACTCGAGGCGTTCCGCAAACAACTGAACCGCGAATACGAACGCGAAGGCGTGAAGTTCACGCTCCTTGCGTTCCTCATCAAGGCCTGCGTTGCGGCGTTGAAGCGGTTCCCGGAGATGAACGCGAGCCTCGATGGGCACAACATCGTGCTCAAGCACTATTGGAATATCGGCTTTGCGGCGGATACTCCGCACGGGCTTGTCGTGCCGGTGCTCAAGAACGCCGACCAAAAGAGCTTGGTCGAGATCGCACGCGAAACCGCGGAGTTGGCTGCGAAAGCGCGCGCCGGCAAGCTCGCGCCCGCTGAGATGCAAGGGGCAACCTTTACCGTCTCGAGCCTGGGCGGCATCGGTGGAACGGGGTTCTCCCCGATCGTCAATGCCCCAGAAGTGGCGATCCTGGGCGTCAATAAAGCGGTGATGAAACCAGTCTGGAACGGCGAAACGTTCGTTCCTCGCCTGATCGTGCCGCTTTCGCTTACCGCGGATCACCGGGTGATCGACGGCGCGTACGCCACCCGCTTCACGACATTGCTCACGCAACTCCTTGCCGATTTCCGGCGGGTGCTCCTCTAACCGAGACGGGAGAAGACGATGAGCATGAAAACCCAATTGCTGGTGCTTGGTGGCGGTCCAGGCGGTTACTCTGCCGCATTTCGCGCAGCGGATCTTGGTCTTGAGGTAACGATCGTCGAACGTTACCCCGTCCTTGGGGGCGTTTGCCTCAATGTGGGCTGTATCCCATCGAAAGCACTGCTGCACGTCGCTGCGGTGATCGACGAAGCGCGTCATCTCGACCGAGCCGGCATCACCTTCGGCGCGCCGCAAATCGATCTCGACCGCCTGCGTAACTACAAAGCCCAAGTGGTGCGAAAACTCAACCAAGGCCTGGCGGGAATGGCCAAAGCGCGCAAGGTCAATCACATCCAGGGCATCGGGAAACTCACGGGGCCCAGCACGTTGGCGATCGAACGGACCGAGGGTCCGAACGGCCGACCGACGGGTGAAACGCTCACGCTCACCTTCGAGCAAGCGATTCTCGCTGCCGGGTCGGAGCCGATTCGTCTCCCCTTCCAACCCCAAGACCCCCGTGTGGTGGATTCCACCGGTGCGCTTGCGCTTCCCTTCTTACCCAAGCGGATGCTGGTCGTTGGTGGCGGCATCATCGGGCTGGAGATGGGCACCGTCTACGCCACCCTCGGTGCACAGGTCGATGTCGTCGAAGCGAGCCCCGATCTCATCCCGGGGGCCGATCGTGATCTGGTGCGGGTGTGGGAAAAGGTCAACGGCAAGCGCTTTGCTGGACTCTACCGCAACACCCGCACAACGGCGCTCGAAGCCAAAGACGACGGCATCTGGGCCAGTTTCGAAGGCGCGAACGCACCCGAAGGAGCCCAACGCTACGATCTGGTGTTGGTTGCGGTCGGTCGGCGGCCGAATGGGCGAGCGATCGGCGCGGAAGCGGCCGGTATCACCATCGACGAACGGGGATTCATCCCGGTAGATGCCCAGCGCCGTACCAACGTGCCGCACATCTTCGCGATCGGGGATTTGGCAGAAGCGCCGATGCTCGCGCACAAAGCCGTGCATGAAGGGCACGTTGCGGCCGAGGCTGCGGCCGGACACAAGCGGGCGTTCGACGTATTGCAGATCCCGTCGGTCGCCTACACCGACCCAGAGATCGCCTGGGCCGGTTTGACCGAAACCGAGGCGAAAGCGCAGGGGCGCGCAGTCGAAGTGGCCACTTTCCCGTGGGCCGCATCGGGGCGGGCGATCGCCAACGGCCGCGACGAAGGGTTCACCAAGCTCATTTTCGATGCCGAAACGAAGCGGATCGTCGGCGGTGCCGTCGTTGGGGTGAATGCTGGGGAATTGATCAGCGAAATCTGTTTGGCGATCGAAATGGGCGCAGAGGTCGCCGATATCGCGCACACGATCCATCCCCACCCCACCCTCTGTGAGTCGGTGGGGATGGCGGCAGAGGTAGCCGAAGGGAGTTGTACCGACCTACCGCCCAAACGCAAACGCTAACGAGCCGCTATTGCCACCGTTGCCAGACGGGAACGAGGTCGTCTGGCAACGTGTGGCCCAGAGCGCCCAAATCCCACGGTGATTCCTCTGGCGCGTGGAAGTCGCTCCCTTGGGACGCAGCGAGACCGTAGCGGCGGCAGATATGCACCCAATGGTTGGTGGCGTTTGGATCGTGCGCCGAGGTAATCACCTCGATCGCGTCACCCCCCAGATCGACGAATTCGGCAAGAAGTGCGTTCCATTCGCGTTCGCTCAAGCGGTAACGCCCTGGATGCGCCACCACCGCCACGCCGCCAGCGGCATGAATCCACGAAACCGCTTCTTGGAGTGTTGCCCAGTGGTGGTCCACGTACCCCGGTTTTCCTTTCGCCAAGTAATGGGCGAAAACCGCGTTCATCGACGGAAAATGGCCCGCATGCACGAGGTAGCGCGCAAAATGGGCCCGGCTGATCAGATCGGGGTTACGCACGAACCGCAAAGCCCCTTCCCAGACACCGGCAAAGCCACACGCTTCGAGTGCGGCGGCCATCTTGCGCGCGCGCGCCGTGCGGCCCCGCCGTACTTGCTTGAGCCCCGCAGTCAACGCTGGCGCCGATTCGTCGATACCCAGTCCAACAACGTGAATGGTCTCCCCGGCGAACGAAACGGAAATTTCCACACCCGCGACAAAGGGAAGCCCCAATCTCTTGGCCGTTAGCCGGGCCTCTGCAAGACCAGACACCGTGTCGTGATCGGTGAGCGCAAAAAGGGCCACTCGGTTCTGGGCAGCCCTTTTGACGAGCTCGGACGGGGTCAAAACCCCGTCCGACGCGGTCGAGTGGCTGTGCAGGTCGACGCGCTGCGCCTTCCTCATCGGCCACCCGTCCCGATTTATGCGGCGCGATCAGCCGCCACCAACTCGATTTCGAACGTCAGGTCGTGGCCCGCAAGCGGATGGTTCGCGTCGATCGTCACGTGCGTTTCGGTCACTTCGGCAACCACGACCGGAATCTGCTGGCCGTCTGCGCGCTGCATCACCAGTTGCAGCCCAACCTCCGGCTCGATTTCGGGTGGCAGTTGTTCACGCGGCACTTGCAGCATCGCGCGCTCCGAACGCTGCCCGTAGGCTTCGTCGGCAGGAATCGTAATGGTCTTGCGCTCCCCTACCTGCATCCCTTCGACCGCCTTCTCGAAGCCGGGGATCACCTGTCCAGCCCCCAGTGTGAACTGGAGGGGATCGCGACCTTCGGAGCTATCGAAGACGCTGCCGTCGGCCAGTGTCCCTTTGTAATGCACCTGGACGGTATCGCCCGCTTGGGCGGCTTGTTGCGTGGTCATACTCACTTTCCTTTCAAACAGTCAGATCAACGTGGCGAGCCGCACGTGCGTTTTTTGCCCACCACTTCGCTACAATACTCCTTTCGTTTCTTTTTCACAACCCTTTGAGGCAAAAAAGTGCAGACGACCAACGCCATTGCGGATGACCGGATCTATTTGCCCACGCACCAATGGTTGCAACCCGAAGGCGAAGGGCTGTGGCGTATGGGGATCACCCCTTTTGCGGCCGAACAGCTTGGTGACGTCGTCTTCGTCGAACTTCCGGATCGTGAAGTTCGGGTAAACGAAGACGAAACCCTCTTCGTCGTCGAGTCGGTCAAAACTGCGTCCGACGTCCCGGCACCGGTTGACCTCGAAGTCCTCGACGTCAACCGCGCGTTGCACGACCACCCCGAGTGGCTCAACGAAGCGCCTTTGCACCATTGGATTGTGCTCTTTCGCGCGGAAAAACCGATCGATCCGGAGAAATGTCTCACGGCGGAAACGTATGCGCAGCGAATCGCGGCAGAACGATGAAGCGCCCGCTCCCGTTTTCGCGCGCTCTGGTAGCGCTCTGGTTGCTGGTGGTCGCGTTCTTCGTGGTCTGGTACCACGGTGAAACGGTTCCGCAACCCCTTCCTGATGGGCCTGCGCGTCCCAACGCTGACGCACGCCTTCCCTGTGTCTCGTACAGTCCCTACTTCCGTGCGGGCGTCACACCACTTGACCCCAATACCCAGATCCCACCGGAATGGATCGACCTGGACCTCCAAGCGTTGGCCAAAATCACCCGCTGTGTGCGCACCTATTCGGTCGACCAGGGGCTCGATCGAGTGCCCGAGTTCGCGGCGCGCCATGGCCTCACCGTTTGGCTGGGTGCGTGGATCGGACGGGACGACAAGAAAAACGCGCAGGAACTCGCGCGCGCGATCGCGTTGGCCAATCAATATCGCGGCGTCGTAACACGCCTGATCGTCGGCAACGAAGTCTTGCTACGGCGCGAACAGACACCAGAAAATTTGGCGCGCTACCTGGAACAAGCAAAAACACAAGCGCAGGTTCCCATCACCTACGCCGACGTCTGGGAATTCTGGTTGCGTTACCGCGGCGCTTTGTTGCCGCATGTCGACGTCGCAACGATTCATATCCTTCCCTACTGGGAAGATCGACCGCAGCCAATCGACTCGGCTGCAGAACATCTCTTCCGCATCCGAACGATGGCCCGCCAAGTGCTCGGTGCCATTCCGATCGCGATCGGCGAGACCGGCTGGCCCAGTGCTGGCAAACAACGCGAAGGCGCCGTTCCCTCCCGGGTGAATCAGGCGAAATACGTTCGCGATGTTCTCTCACTGGCGGCTACGTTCAACTGGGACGTCAATTTCATCGAATCCCACGACCAACCGTGGAAACGCGCTTTGGAAGGGACCGTGGGTGGGTATTGGGGGGTTTTGAATACCGCTCAGGAACCGAAATTTCCCCTCACTGGGCCGGTTGCGGAGCGGGACACCCTCTGGCCCCCTTTGACTGCGGCGCTCATGGGCGCGGTGCTGCTGCCGCTCATCGCGTCGCTGCGACGCTGGCCGGTGACGCTTCTTGGGGCAGCGCTGGGATTCACGGCCTTTTGGCAATGGGAACATGCGGTGGTCGCCTATCGCAACGCGTGGGAATGGGGAGCATTGGGCGCTACCGGGGTCGTTGCGCTTGTCGTCGCGGTCGCGTTGGCGGCACGACCCACGTACCGCGCGACTCCACCAGACTGGCTGACCGTTGCGACCAGCTATCTCCTCTTTGCCCTGGCCGTCGCCAACGTTTGGCTCGTCGTCGATGGCCGTTATCGCGACTATGCCACCTGTCTCTACCTACCGCTTGCGTTGGTGGCGCCACTGCGTCACTGGTCCGTTACCCTCACCGAACGGCTCTGGAGTGCGATCGCACTCCTTTGCGCCGCGTTCGTCTGGCTGAAAGAGGCGATGAACGGCCAAGCGCTCTTGTGGTTTCTCACCACCGCGGCGATCACGCTGTCGCTTCCGCGCGCCCGCGCTGCGTCCAGCCAAGCCACACGGGTAGCGCCAACAGCGCCGCAATGACCCCCGTCGTCGCACTATAGAAAACCGTGGCGAAGAGTCCCAACCAAAGCGCCCCAAACGCGATCTGTCGCCAGGAAAAGCGGAACGCAGCCATCGCGAGCGCAACGGCGACCCAACCCGCTCGTTCCTCGATGAACGCTTGCACGAGCAAGGTCTTTGCAACACACGCCCAACCCAGTTCCGGCTGCCATGTCGCACCACACGCAAAGGGGGCTACCCCACTTTCCAACCACAGAAAACGCAGCGCCAGAAAACCGGCAAGACTTACGAAGAGAACGAACCAACCACCTTTTTCCGCGACTACCAGCCTGTTAGAATCCTGCCTGCCTGTCGTATCCACAGCCGTTCTCCGCCCGTTTTCCCGTTGTGTCGTGATTCTACCGATTTTCCTTCACGCGATTTCGTAGGGACCACCATGCTCCGCTCTGTCACGCCCCTCCTGCCACTGCTGCGCCGAACGCTCACGGCGCTCCTCCTCACCGTGCTCGTCCTTACCGCTTTCTGGCAAGCCTGGGCCTGGCACGTGCGGCTGGGAACCGAACCTGGGGTTGCTGGAGAGATCAACGGGTTTGCCTACACACCGTTTCGCCGGGATCAATCGCCGCTCGAAAAGCGTTATCCGAGCCCGGAGCAAATTGCGCAAGATCTCGATCTACTCGCTCTCTATACGAAACGGATCCGCACCTACGGGGTCACCGACGCCCCCGCCATCTACCCTCTGGCCCACCAGCGCAAATTCGAAGTGGCTATGGGTCTCTGGGTCTCCGCGGATCAAGCGCTCTCGGAACGCGAAATCGCAGCAGGGCTCGAAATGGCGGAACGCTACGACAACATCACCCGCATCGTCGTGGGCAACGAAGCGCTCTTGCGCAAAGAGATGACCGTTGCCGAAATGGCTGCCTACCTCGATCGCGTCCGTGATGAACTGCGCCGCCGCTTTCCCGACAAAAATCGCCGCCCGCTCGTCTCGACAGCCGAACCGTGGCACGTTTGGCTGAAGAACCCCGAACTGGCGGACCACGTCGATTTCGTGATGATCCACCTGCTCCCCTACCACGAGGGGATCGACGTCGCCCGGGCGCTCGATTACGCCTTTGGACGCCTTGAAGAAGTGCAAAAGCGTTTCCCGAAACTGCCCGTCGTGATCGGTGAGATCGGCTGGCCCAGTCGCGGCGAAGTCATGCCCAACCTCTTGGGAGGGGATGAACGGGCTGAAGCTTCGATCGAAAACGCTGCCCATTTCGTCCGTGGCTTTCTCTCCGACCCTCGCTCGCTCTTTCTCGACTATTACATCATGGAGGCGTTCGATCAACCCTGGAAGGTGGCCGTCGAAGGGTGGGCAGGAGCCCATTGGGGGGTCTTTGACGCCGACCGGCAACCGAAATATTCGCTCGATGGCCTCATCGTCCGCGACGTCCGTTGGCAAGAGAAGGCCAAACTTGCAACCTTCATCGGCGCGCCGCTCCTCTTTGCGCTCGCCTTTGCGCTCGCCAGCTGGAACCTGCTCGGGCGTCTGTGGTTGATGGGGCTGACGCAGCTCTGTGTGATCGTGCTCCTCATCGGCGTCTATCTCCCCAAAGACTATTACCTTTCGCGCGGGGATCTCGTCGGCCTGATCTTCCTCATCCTGGCAACACTGATGACCGCCGCAGTGCTCCTCTCCCATGGGTTCGAATTCGGTGAAGTGCTCTTCAAACGGCAATGGCGGCGACGCTTCACCCCTCTGCCCCCAGTTCCTCCTGAAAAAGCCCCATTCGTTTCGGTCCACCTTGCTTGCTATAACGAACCGCCCGAAATGGTGATCGCCACCATCGATTCGCTCGTTGCGATGGACTACCCCCACTTCGAAGTGATCGTCGTCGACAACAACACTACCGACGAAGCGCTGTGGAAGCCGGTCGAAGCCCACTGTGCCCAATTGGGCGATCGGGTGAAATTTTTCCATCTGCCCAAATGGCCCGGATTCAAAGCAGGGGCGCTCAATTTCGCGCTTCGGCAAACCGACCCACGTGCCGAGGTGGTTGGCGTCGTCGATGCCGATTACGTCGTCGAACGGGACTGGCTTGCGCGGCTCATCCCCCATTTCCTCGAGTCACCGCTGGTCGCGGTGGTTCAGGCGCCGCAAGCCCACCGGGAATATGAACACTCCTTCTTCCAACGGATGTGCAATTGGGAGTTCGAAGGTTTTTTCCGGATCGGGATGCACCACCGCAACGAACGCAACGCCCTCATCCAGCACGGGACGATGACGCTCATTCGCCGCCCGATGCTCGAAGCGGTTGGCGGGTGGTCCGAATGGTGCATCTGTGAAGACACCGAGCTGGGGTTGCGGCTCTTGGAGCGGGGCTACGAGATCCGTTACGTCGACCACATCTTCGGCCGCGGACTTACTCCTTCGGATTTCGCCGCGATCAAGTCGCAGCGCTTCCGCTGGGCGTTTGGGGCGATGCAGATCCTCAAAGCCCATATGCCGTATCTTCTGGGGAAAAAGCCATCCCAACTGACCTTTGCGCAACGCTACCATTTCCTCACCGGCTGGTTTGCCTGGTTTGGGGATGCGCTCCACCTCATCTTCGCGATGGGATCGCTCTTCTGGACGCTGGGCATGATCTACGCACCCAAAACCTTCACCCTTCCCGTTGCAACGCTGGCAGCACCGGTGCTCGGCTTCATGGCGTTCAAGTCGGCGTTGGGGCCGATCCTCTATCGCCGCACCATGCAGACGAAATGGATCGACATTCTGGGCGCGTCGATCCTTTCGGTGGGACTGTCGCACACCATCGCGCGCGGCGTGTTGGCGGGGCTCACCCACAAAAAAGGGACGTTCGTGCGCACGCCCAAAGGGTGGCGCGCTAAGGGCACCTTCGCCTTTTTCGGACCGATCCGCGAAGAGCTGGGTATGCTCATCGCGATCACCGCAAGCGGCGCGCTCCTCGTTGCACAACGGGGATGGCTCTCACTGGAAATCCAGCTCTGGGTTGCGATCCTGGCGCTGCAAACGATCCCTTACCTTGCGGCGGTGTTGTGCCAGATCTTTGCCTATCTGCCCGACAATACTCCACCCGAAACCGCTGCAAGCACCCCATCGCCAGCGCCACACTCCTGAAAACAGCGCATCGCTGGCGATACGGTTGACAAGCTATGATTATTAGAAAATAATTATATATACTATCACCAAAGGAGGCAGTGAAATGGCACACATCGTCATCCTCGGGTCGGGAATCGGCGGCATGCCTGCGGCATACGAAGCTCGTGAACTCATCGGGCCGCCGCACAAAATCACCGTGATCAACGCCACCGACTATTTCCAATTCGTCCCGTCGAACCCCTGGGTTGCGGTGGGGTGGCGCAAAAGAGAAGAGATCGTCTTGCCTATCCGCCCCTATCTCGAACGCAAAGGGATCGACTTCATCGCGCAGCCCGCGACACGGATCGACGCGAACCACAACACCATCACGCTCGCAAACGGGGAAACGGTCGATTACGATTTTCTCATCATCACCACGGGTCCGAAGCTGGCGTTCGACGAAGTCCCAGGATCGGGGCCCAACGGGGGCTTTACCCAATCGGTCTGTACCGTAGACCATGCCGAGCAGTGTTACACCGATTTCGAAAAACTGTGTGCCGATCCGGGCCCCGTGATCGTCGGTGCGATGCCGGGAGCGAGCTGTTTCGGCCCCGCTTATGAATACGCGATGGTGCTCGACACTGCGCTGCGCAAACGCAAACTGCGCAGCAAAGTTCCGATCACTTTCGTCACTTCCGAACCCTACATCGGCCACCTGGGGTTGGATGGCGTCGGTGATTCCAAAGGGATCATGGAACACGAATTCCGCCAGCACGACATCCGTTGGATCACTAACGCCAAAACCACGCGGGTGGAAGACGGCAAGATGTTCGTCGACGAGCTCGACCGCAACGGCCAACTGGTCAAGCAACACGAACTCCCGTTCAAGCACGCGATGATGCTCCCGGCGTTCAAAGGAGTCGATGCCGTGGCAGCGGTCGAAGGGTTGTGCAATCCCCGCGGCTTCGTGATCGTGGATGAGTACCAGCGCAGCCCCAAATATCCGAACATCTACTCGGCTGGCGTTTGTATCGCCATCCCTCCGGTGAGACCCACGCCCGTCCCCACCGGCGTTCCCAAAACCGGGTACATGATCGAGTCGATGGTGACCGCGATCGTCCATAACCTCAAAGAGGTGCTCGACGGCAAGGAGCCCTCGCACAAGGGAAGCTGGCAGGCGCTCTGCCTGGCGGACTTCGGCGACCGTGGCGCTGCTTTTGCTGCAATCCCGCAACTGCCACCGCGTGACGTCAACTGGTTCGCGTCGGGCAAATGGGTGCATTGGGCGAAGATCGGGTTCGAGAAATACTTCCTCAACAAGATGAAAACGGGCAACTCCGAACCGTTCTACGAAAAAGCCTTGATGAAGATGATGGGTTTCTCCCGACTCAAAGAGAAACTCCACCTCTGATCCATTGTGCGCACCTCCGCCCAGCGCGGCCGGAACCAAACGGTTCCCGCCGCGCTTCTTGCGTTTTCTGCGGCGCAAAACGCTCGAGCAACGCCGGTATATAATGAACCCTCATCAGTAAAACGAATGGGTACACCGATGGCGCAGTACGTGATGTCGATGTTTCGGGTCAGCAAAACCGTCCCTCCGAAACGGCAAATCATCAAAGACATTTCGCTCTCTTTCTTCCCCGGAGCCAAGATCGGACTTCTGGGGCTCAACGGTGCCGGAAAATCGACCGTGCTCCGCATCATGGCCGGCGTCGATAAAGAGTACGAAGGCGAAGTCCAGTGGCAGCCGGGGATCAAGATCGGTTATCTGCCGCAAGAACCGGAACTCGACCCCAACAAAACGGTGCGCGAAGAGGTCGAATCGGGGTTGGGAACGATCATCGAAGCGAAAAAACGGCTCGACGAAATCTACGCCGCGTACGCGGAACCCGACGCCGATTTCGACAAACTGGCCGAAGAGCAAGCCAAATACGAAGCGATCCTGGCCAACGCCGGTGCGGACATCGAAAACCAGATGGAACAGGCGGCCGATGCGCTTCGCCTACCCCCCTGGGACGCCAAAATCGCGAACCTCTCTGGCGGTGAAAAGCGTCGCGTGGCGCTCGCGAAATTGCTCCTCTCCAAACCCGATATGCTGCTTTTGGATGAACCGACCAACCACCTCGACGCCGAATCGGTCGAATGGTTGGAGCAGTACCTGGTGCGCTTCCCAGGAACGGTCGTCGCGGTGACCCACGACCGCTACTTCCTCGACAATGCCGCCGAATGGATTCTGGAGCTCGACCGCGGCGAAGGAATCCCTTGGAAAGGGAACTACAGCTCGTGGCTGGAGCAAAAAGAGAAGCGGTTGGAGCAAGAGGCCAAAGCCGAAGCAGCGCGCCTCAAAGCGATGAAACACGAATTGGAGTGGGTGCGCAGCAATCCCAAAGGGCGTCAGGCAAAATCCAAAGCGCGCTTGGCGCGCTTCGAGGAGCTCGCCAGCGTCGAGTACCAGCGGCGCAACGAAACGCAAGAGATCTTCATCCCACCTGGGGAGCGGTTGGGTGACCAGGTGATCGAATTCCGCAACGTCAGCAAAGGTTTCGGCGACCGGCTCCTGATCGACAACCTCTCGTTCATCGTCCCGAAAGGGGCGATCGTTGGGATCATCGGCCCCAACGGCGCCGGTAAATCGACCCTCTTTCGCATGATCTTGGGGAAAGAGCAACCCGACAGCGGCGAAATCCTGATCGGCCCGACGGTAAAAATCGCCGCCGTCGACCAAACCCGCGAAGGGCTCGACCCCAACAAAACGGTCTGGGAAGAGGTCTCGAACGGTCAAGACATCCTCAAGATCGGCAATTTCGAAATCAACAGCCGCGCCTACCTGGGCCGTTTCAACTTCAAAGGGGCGGACCAACAGAAGATCGTCGGGAAGCTTTCGGGCGGCGAACGCGGGCGTTTGCACCTGGCGAAAACCTTGCTGCAGGGCGGCAACGTGTTGCTCCTTGACGAGCCGTCGAACGACCTCGACGTCGAGACGCTGCGCGCCCTGGAAGAAGCGCTCCTCGAATTTCCCGGCTGCGCACTCGTCGTCAGCCACGACCGCTGGTTCCTCGACCGGATCTGCACCCACATCCTCGCGGCCGAAGGGGATTCGCAATGGACCTTCTTCGAGGGCAACTACCGCGAATACGAAGAGGACAAGAAACGGCGTTTGGGTGAAGAAGCGGCTAAGCCGAAACGGATCCGCTACAAGCCGATCACCCGTTCCTAGTCCGGAATGAACTGGATCGCCACGCACTGGCAGGAAGCCGGCCATCGTTCAGGCCGGATCGCGGGGCTCGCTCTTTGCATATCCCATGACCACACCAAAGGACAAACTGGAGACACACAACCATGAGCGACGCGATCTTCCGCAAAACCGAAAAAGGGCAGGAAGAGATCAAAACGCGCAGCGCGGGACTCAATCCGCGACAACGGCGCATCCTGATCCTCATCGACGGTCAAAAGAGCGTTTCCCAATTGCGGGAGCTAGCCGCTACCGACGATTTGACCCATGTCCTCAGTACGCTGGAAGAGCTTGGTCTGATCGAGCTGGTTGGGACGGTCGATGAAACAGGAGCAACGCAGTCGGTCGACCGCATCGAATCGATCACAGCGTTCCGCCCGCTCCCGGATCCCCCCAACCCGAAAGAGCTCGAAATGGCGCGCAATTTCATGATCAATACGCTGCGCACCTTTTCCGCGACGCCGATCGACCACTTGTCTTTGATCGAAGACATTGCCGCCGCACCAGACCATGAAGTCTTGCGCGCCCTCTTCGGTCGCTGGTACCAAGCGATCGTCGAGACGACGCAAGGAAGAGCGCGGGCAGAACAACTACGTCTCGACCTGTTGAAGGTCCTATGATCGTGCGAAAGATGCGTGCTTCGGGCGCAGCAGCTATTGACAGAGAGCGCGAAACACCGTATCATAAGCGTCTCTCGCACGTTGCGGGTGGTTAGCTCAGCGGTAGAGCACTGCCTTCACACGGCAGGGGTCAGTGGTTCGATCCCACTACCACCCACCAGTGAAGTACGTACGGGCCGGTAGCTCAGTTGGTAGAGCGTCGCGTTCGCAATGCGAAGGTCGTGGGTTCGACTCCCATCCGGTCCACCATCGCCCCGTTTCTCAACGTCTCAAAAAGTCTAAAAATCCTTGAGAATCAAGGAAATAAGCCAAAAATAGCGTCTCATTCGATTCCATAAAGTACCCTTGCAGCTCACCCAACCGCCGAGTAACATTTGAGTATCTCGAAAAGGGGTTGAGTAACAGGGGTACCGCCATGCCGAAACTCACCGACGTTGGCATCCGCGCGCTTGCGCCGAAAGAGAAACTATACCGCATCGCCGACGGCGACAATCTCTACCTGGAAGTCGCGCCCAACGGCAGCAAGCGATGGCGCTTTCGGTACATGAAGGACGGCAAGGCGACGATGCTATCGCTGGGCACTTACCCCAGCGTCACATTGGCCGAAGCGCGCCAGGAAGCAAAGCGCCTACGCGGTGAACTCTTCGCTGGCACCGACCCTATGGCCGCAAAGCGTTCTCGCCTGCTCGACGGCGCGCAAACCTTCGAAGCGATCGCCGCCGAGTGGTTTGAACGTCGCATGGCGGATCGCTCACCCAAATACCGTGAAGTCGTGCAATCACGTCTCAAGCGTGAAATTCTGCCCTACCTGGGCGCGCGACCCATTACCGAGATCAGAGCGCCCGAAATTCTTGCGCTGCTTCGGCGCATCGAAAACCGAGGATTGCTCGAAACCGCGCGCCGCGTGCGCACAGTGATTGGACAAGTCTTTCGTTACGGCATGGCGATTGGCGCGGTGGAATCCGACCCGACGATCGCATTGCACGGCGCACTCAAACAACCCAAAGTGCGCCACATGCCCGCCCCCACGACACCGGAGGAAGTGGCGGCAATCCTGCGCGCCATCTCGGCATTCAAGGGAACGCCCATCGTTTCGGCAGCGCTTCGGCTGTTGCCGTATCTCTTCGTTCGCCCTGGAGAACTGCGACAAATGCGATGGGCTGAAATCGACTTCGCCCGTGCCGAATGGCGCTTCACCGCATCGAAAACGGCAACCGATCACATAGTGCCCCTTTCGCGCCAAGCGCTGACGATCTTACGCGAAGAACTTTACCCGCTCTCTGGACGCTTCGTTTGGGTATTCCCAGGAGGACGCACCCCGGAGCGACCGATGAGCGACAACGCCATAGTCGCCGCGTATCGGCGACTGGGAATCGGCAAAGACGAACTCGTTGCGCACGGCTGGCGCGCTGTGGCCCGCACGCTGCTACACGAAGAACTCGGCTTCCCGCCGGAGGTGATCGAACACCAACTAGCACACAAGGTACCCGACCCGCTGGGACGCGCCTACAACCGCACGCGATTCATCGAACAACGGCGCGAAATGATGCAACGCTGGGCTGACTATCTGGACGCGCTGCGGGAAGGGTAACGCCGTGATCGAATTTTTGCCCGCAGTACCGCAAGCGGTTCGGGAAGGTATCGAGGCGATCTTCTCTGGGCGCAATGGGCTGGATTTTTGGGTAGCGGAGCGCGGACGACAACTCGCCGAAGCGCAAGCGGCATTTGCCCATGCCGTGAAGACTGGCGACACGAGAATCGATGAGTTTCGCCGCGCAATGAACAAAGCGCGCGAAGCGTTTGCCTCTTGCCAATCGGAACGCGAAAAACTCATCCGTCTGGTGACGCACCCCGAAATGGCGAAGGTTTATTCGCTGCTCGCCGATTCTCTTTCCGAAGAAGAGCAAGCGAGATTTATTCTCGCGGCCTGGGATGCTCAAATCGACTTCGGCAGCGTAAAGGGAACCCGAGCCAAAGCAAAAGAGCTTGCCGCCGAAATTGCAGACAAAGCAAAAGAGCTAGCGGCGCTGATGCACGAATTCAAATCGTTGGGTTTCGGTGTGGTCCAGTATGAGCAAATCGAACGAATCGAAAAGATCGCCGACACGTTCGCCACCTGGCGGCCCCTACACGGCAATATCGTTATCGACGCAGCGACCACCACCCGCCAAATCTCGCACAAGCAAACCTACCTGCGCGCCTTCATTGCCCTGCTGGCCGAAAAGGTAGGCATCTCATTCACCCCGAAAATCATCCGCGCCATTGCGATCACCGCAGAGGTGGCAATCGACGACCCAGACGTCACCGTAACCCCCCGCGAAGTGCGCCACGCAATCAAAAATTGGGAAAACTCGCGCGAAAAATTTTGACGAGTTTTCCTTTCCCTCGGCTGTCTTCATATAAATAATTATGAGCACCTTCAATACAAAAAAGGGTGCTCATGATGGAAAACACCAACCGCATCTTGCGTCTGCCTGAGGTGATCGCAATCACCAAAATCTCTCGCCCCACCATCTACCGTTGGGCGCGCGAAGGGTTGTTCCCTGCCCCGCTGAAACTTGGCCCGCGTGCCATTGGCTGGCGCGCCGATGAAATTGACGCCTGGCTGGAGTCGCGTGACAGAAAACAAAACGCGTGAGGAGGCCAGGATGACACAAGGAAACAAAAAACCGCCGATCACGGCGGCGGCAAACAAGGCTAGCTATGGCCCCATTGTATCAGAATTTGACGTCGTAAATCAGTTTCGCGACGCGATCATCGCGGCGGGATTGACGCCGCCGCGAGAGATCATCCCAGACGGGAAGCTTCATCGGTTCAGCACAAACGGAAAACGTGGCGACGATGCCGGGTGGTACTTGTTGCACCTTGACGGCATCCCCGCCGGCGCGTTTGGCGATTGGCGATCCGCTCTTTCGGAGACCTGGCGTGCCGACCTTGGGCGCGCCTTGACCCCCGAAGAGGAGGCCGCGCACCGCCGCCGCATCGAGGAAGCACGCCGCCAGGTGGAGGAGGAGCGACGCAAACGCGCCGAGCAAGCGGCGCGACTGGCGGCTACGGTGTGGCGCGCTGCACAACCGGCAAGGCCCGATCACCCTTACTTAGCGCGCAAAAAGGTTTCGCCGACCGCGACGCTACGGGAACTGCCGCTCGACGAACTGACGGAACTGATCGGATACGCGCCCCAGGCCAAAGGAGAGCTGTTGTGTGGTCGCGTGCTAATCGCGCCCGTTCGTGTTGCCGGAAAAATCGCAACCTGCGAGTTTATCGACGAAGCGGGGAGAAAGAGCGCGTTGGCGGGCGGTGTGAAAGGTGGCGGATTTTGGGCGACCGCAGCATTACCGGATCAAGGCCGCATCATCATCGCCGAGGGTGTTGCAACGGCGTTGTCAATCGCCGAGGCCCTGGGCGAACCCGTAGCGGCTGCTCTTTCGGTGGGAAACCTCGCCGCCGCCGGGAATGCCATTCGCGCCGAACACCCCAGTATCGAGCTTGTCATCGCGTCCGACCTGGACAAAGCAACCGGGCTGGCCCACCCGGAGGCGATCAAGGCCGCCGAAACGTTGAACTGCCCCCTGGTCGCGCCGCCGCGTGACCTACTGCCCGGCGGCACTGACTTCAATGACCTAGCATTGCGTGACGGGCTTGAGGTAGTGCGCGAGGCTTTTGCGCAGATCAAGCACCAAGGCGTCACGCTGCTTTCGGCTGCCGAGATCAAACCCGAACCGATTCGCTGGCTGTGGCCCGGCTGGTTGGCCCGCGGCAAGCTTCATTTGCTCGCCGGTCGACCGGGTACCGGTAAATCGACCCTCGCGTTTTCGCTGGCGGCGACCGTCACCACTGGCGGCGTTTGGCCCGACGGCACGCAGTGCGAATCTGCCGGAGATGTTGTCGTTTGGAGCGGCGAAGACGACCCGCGCGACACCATCGCCCCGCGTTTGATGGCTGCAGGCGCAGATTTGAGGCGCGTGCACTTCGTGCATGCAGTCATTGGAGCCGATGGAGCGCCAAGACCGTTCGACCCGGCGTCCGACATGCCGCGCTTGGCTGAGGCGCTGCGGAAAATTCGCCCAGCACTGTTGATTCTCGACCCGATTGTGAACGCCGTCGCTGGGGATTCCCACAAGAGCGCCGAAGTGCGCCGCGACCTGCAAGCGGTGGTCGATCTGGCGGCCGACCTTGATTGCGCCGTGATTGGGATTACTCACCTATCCAAGGGCAGCGCCGGACGCGACCCAACCGAACGGGTTCTGGGATCGGTGGCATTCGCAGCGCTGGCGCGTGTTGTGCTACTCGCTGCAAAAAATGAGTCGAAAGAGGGAGACGCGCCGCCCCGCATTCTCGTTCGGTCGAAATCCAACATTGGACCGGATGCCGGTGGCGTTGGCTACGATTTGCTTCAACGTGAGATTGGGGACGGTATCACTGCCAGCGCCGCTGTTTGGTGCGGCGTTGTTGACGGTGATGCGCGGCAGATTCTTTCAAGAGCCGAAAACGCCGCCGGACTGGAATCAGAAAGCGGCGGCGAACTTGCCGACGCGATGGGGTTTCTCGAATCGCTGCTCGAAAACGGCGGTTGTGTACCATCCTTTCTGTAAATTCCGTTTAGCGCCTCTGGCAGGAAGTGCGCGGCGCTCGGTCTGACGCCATGACTTCGAGAAAGGAGTATGCCCATCATGGCGATGCGTGTCGAAACCAATCCTTTGGAAATGGCTTATGCTGTGTTGCTCGAACACGGACTGGAGGGTGCCGGCGAGGCTCTGCGCATCCTCGTCAATGAAGCCGCCAAGATCGAACGATCCCAGTTCCTTGGAGCGGCGCCCTATGAACGTAGTGAGCGACGGCGTGACTACGCCAACGGGTACAAACCCAAGACGGTACTCACCCGCCTTGGTGAGCTGACCTTTCAGGTGCCCCAGGTGCGTTGCGGCGACTTCTACCCTTCTGCCCTCGAAAAAGGCACCCGCACCGATCAGGCGGTGCATCTGGCCCTGGCCGAGATGTACGTCCAGGGGGTCTCCACCCGCCGGGTGATCGAGGTACTGCAGCGCCTGCTGGGGCCGGAGATTTCGCTCTCCACCGCCCAGGTGAGCCGTGCCGCCGCCAGGCTCGACGAGGGGCTTGCGGCCTGGCGCGAGCGTCCTCTGGGCGAAGTGCCCTATCTCTTTCTGGATGCCCGTTACGAGAAAGTGCGGCTGGAAGGGCGAATCGTCGATTGTGCCGTCTTGATCGCCGTCGGCGTCGATGCGACGGGCAAACGGCGGGTGCTCGGTTGCACGGTGGCCACGTCGGAAGCCGAGATCAATTGGCGACGTTTCCTGGAATCCCTCCTGGCCAGAGGGTTGCACGGGATCAAGCTCATCATCGCGGATGATCATGCGGGCCTCAAAGCTGCCCGCAAAGCGGTGTTCCCTTCTGTTCCCTGGCAGCGTTGCCAGTTCCATCTGCAGCAAAACGCCGGCCAGTTCGTCACCCGACAGGAGGCGAAAAAGCACGTCGCCGCGACACTGCGCGCGATCTTCAATGCTCCGGACAAGGCAGAAGCCGAGCGGCTTTTGAAAGCCGCCCTGGACACCTGGCGCAAGGAGCATCCGAAACTGGCCGAGTGGGCCGAAACCGCGATTCCTGAATCCCTGACGGTGTTCGACTTCCCCGCTGCGCACCGTATCCGTTTGCGTACCACCAACGGGCTGGAACGCATCAACCGGGAACTGCGACGACGCACCCGGGTGGCCAGCATCTTCCCCAACATGGATTCCTGCCTGCGCCTGGTCTCGGCGCTGCTGGCCGAACTCGACGACGAGTGGATGACCGGCAAGGTCTATCTCAACCTCAACCCGTAACCCCGGCGTCATGACCAACACCACGGAAATTTACAGAAAAAAGGTTGCACAACCAAAACGGCCCTGTGCCGGTGAAGATCATCCAGAAGGAAGCGTCGGAGGCCGGTTACTCATGGGCGACGATTCGGCGCGCCAAGGAGCGCCTTGGCATCGAGGCGGAGCGAACCGGCGGTGTGGGAAAGGCCGGACGCTGGGAGTGGGTTTTGCCTAAGATGCTCAAGAATCCCCTAAGGTGCTCACTTTCTGAGGGTGAGCATCTTACGCATCTTAGCGAAAACTTGAGCACCTTAGGCGACAGCGATTCCGAATGGCTGGAGGTTTGAGCCATGGACGCCGCCCAAATCATTTTGGAACTCGCGCGTCACGGTGTGGCCGTTAGCCTGACCGATCGCGGCACGATCCGTTGCCCGGCGACTGTCGGCGATGAGGTGCTTTCTGCGATCAAGGCGAACAAATCGACCCTGGTCGAACTATTGACCCCGCCAGCCCCGTTTGTGGCGGCGATCGCAGACGGCGACCCGCCGAGCTATGCAGCGATCGAGGCGTTGCGCCACTGGCGGCGCGACAACCCTGAACCGGTGCGGTGCGCCGATTGCGCGCTGCTGGCCCCCGTTGGCTGCTTGTCGAAATCTTCCAGCATCCGCAACCCGCGGCGCGACTTGGCTGTTCTCAAAAATGGGCGCGCAGTGATCGAAGGCGATCGCCTGGAGCACCAATGCAGCGGGTTTTATTCCCACGAAGAGGCGGCGGCCCTGGCGCGGTGCTGGCTGGAGACACTCGCACGGCGCTACGGCTGGACGCCTGAAACGCCAAGCGAGCCGATGGCAGAAAACGAATCGCGCACGATTGCGCGTTTTCTGGCCGTTGAGGCCTCCACTGAAACGGTGGTGTCGCGCGCTGAAATCGTGGCCCGCGGCCATCTCTGCCGAAGGCTGCGGGAAACACTGCTATGAGTGGCCAACCCCATTGAGTCGCTAATCGATGAACTTGATGAACATTTTGAGGAGCGCGCGGCAATCCTCCAATTCGAAGGGGGGTTGCCTGCTGGCGAAGCGGAGCGCAGAGCGTTACGCGAAACGGTGGAGTGGGCGCGTGGCCGCGGCTGTCCGGCTGCGGTGCTAAGCGCCTGGCGAAATGAGAACCAAGCGGCATGACAAAGGAGAAAGCCATGAGCAATCGCGTTTTACCCAAAGCACCAAGCTACACGACCGGAATCACCGGCGAAGTTTCCATTACGCCGTTCCGTCTAAACCATCTGGCCCAAACGGCAAATGGCTTGGCTGTCCTGTCCGAGGTTATCACCGGCACGGTTCATGAAATGATCGAAACAGGCCAAGACCGCACGGCGACCCAACTGGAAGGCCTGGCCGAAGCACAAATGGCATTGGCGCGGCAACTGTGCGATGACATCTTCGACTTGATCGAGCTTGCCGAGAAACTCCAGGAAAGGGGAAGGCAATGACTTTGGTTTTTCGTGTCCAAGGCGATTCGATGACCGATTGCAGCGCCGACCTGTCGTTCAACCCTGGCGATTTGATCCTGGTTGCTCCAGACCATGAGCCGGAGGACGGATCGTTTGTTGTTGCGCAAGTCGGTGGCGAACAAGTGCTGAGGAAGCTTACCACCGAAAACGGCAAACGCTACCTGAAGGCGCTGAACCCTGCGTGGCCGGATATTCCGCTCGATGATGGCGTGGTGATCTGCAGCAGGGTGACATTCAAATGGGAGCCGATCACCGTTTGACGTAAGGCCCACCCCCTGCGGTGGGCTTTAGGTACTGTTCAGCGTTTCGATTCTGTGGGTGCGGCGACGCCCGGTTTTTGCCTAGGCACAGGGAAAAATTTTTGGTTTCGTTTCGGGGGATGACATGACTCTTGCGACCAAAACCGAACTAGCCAAGCTGACCGGTGTCACGCGCCAGTACATCTGCAAACTGGCGAAGATGGGCGTTCTCGACGGGTGCGAGCGGGACGGCAAATTCGACCGTGATTGCGCCGTCGCAGCGATCGAACGTTACCGAAGCGGTGCCCGCTGGCGTGCGAACGGTTCTCACCTGGCGATCGACCTTGCGAAGATCAGAAATTCGGAAGACTTGGCCGCTGCTCTCGAAGAGATTCCCGACCCGTTTTTGAAAGTGCGTCTGATGCGCGACTTCTGGAAGGCCCGCCTAACCGAAATCCGAGTGAAGGAACGATCCGGCGAGCTTGTGCGCGAGGCCGAAATCGTCGCGGCTGGTCAAAAGAAGGTCAAAGCCATGCGCGACAAGCTGCTTGCGATGCCGTCGAAACTCGCCCCGGTCGTTGTGACCATGTCCGAGCGGGAGGCGCTCGAGGTTCTGACCGCTGCGATCGAAGAGGCGCTCGAAGAGGTGGCCACTTTGGGCACCAGGTGAGGAAACCGGCCCGCGAGATCGCGTTCTATGCCGTTTTCTCGCGGCGGTCTATACCAGACTACTACCCGGACGGCTCTAGAGGCTTGTAGCGCGTTCTCGCGCGAATCGTTGGCGTTGTGCTATAGATGGCCGCTTTCGTTCCGCTCATGTCTTCGCAAATTGGGTAGTGGCAAATGTGCAACAAAAGCGAAGCATGGGAAACGAACCGCAGAAGCAAGTGAACCGCTTGAGTAACTCTTGAGTATGAGTAACTTGAGTATCGCAAAAAATCAATTTGTTTTCAAAGCGTTACAAACATTGTTCGGAGGACATCCGGTCCACCAACCCATTTTTTTCCTGCTTTTGCTCCGATCTCCTCAGTACAGCTGTCGTACAGTGACTCGCTGTTTGTTTCCTATATCCCTGCCGCTTGCGCCCACCACTTGCTGACGATCCACACCTTTGCCCCGGGCTGGATCACTGCAGCGAGTTCGACGATATCGAGGTTCCCCATCCGAATACATCCGTGCGAGCACGGTACCCCAAGCTTTTCCTCTTCTGCCGTGCCATGAAGGTAGATGAATCGCCGTTGCGTATCGACCTTCCCCAACCGATTCCAACCCACCTCTTCGCCACACAACCAAAGAATCCGCGTCAAAATCCAGTCGTGCGCGTCGGAACGCGCCAGACCGGCTCCGCTACCTTGCTTGCGCCCGTCCTGCCCCCATTGGGGAAGGAAGCCGCGAGCACCGGTCGGACGCCGCCCTTTGAAGACCGTCCCTAACGCCATTCCGGCACCGATCACCGCGCGGATGCGATGTCGCCCCAGCGGTGTCTGGCCACTGCCAAGCCGTTGCCCTACCCCGGCACGTGCTGTGGAAACGGGATAGATGCGTTGGCATACTCCGTCCCAATCGTAGAGAAAGAGGCGTTGGGTTGCGACGCAGATCACCACTTTTGCTGCGCTCATGATCGTTTTTTCCGTTGTGTGCGTCGAAGCTGAAAAAAATGGCGCAATTGCGCGATACACGCATCCCGCAGCACTCCGCCGCGAACCTCGGTATGCGGATTGAGCGCACGGTGGGCAAAAAGGTCGAGTTGTGAGCCCGCCACCCCGGTTTTGGGTTCCGGTGCGCCGAAAACCACGGCTGCGACCCGGGCTTGAAAAATGGCACCGGCGCACATCGCACAGGGTTCGACCGTCACATAGAGAATCGTCCCAGGCAACCGGTAGTTGCCCCGCTGTCGCGCCGCGGCGCGCAGTGCGACGATCTCGGCATGAGCGGTCGGATCGTCTGTGCCGATGGGCTGATTGCATCCCAACGCCACTAACGCACCTTCTGCTACCACCACCGCACCCACCGGCACTTCACCGCAACGCTCCGACAGTTTCGCCATAGCGATCGCCCAGCGCATCCACACCTGATCCCATAATGCCTGGGTCACCAGGGCATCCCGGCGATTGCGATGTGCCGAATGGGTCAAATTTGCTGCTCCGCAACAACCTTGACTCTATAATAGCAAAGTGCTGCGATCCCAAGGAATTCGACCTATGTCCCCCTCACAACAACACAACATTTTGTTCGATCCATTGGCGCGCTGGTGCACGCTAGGGCTCAAAACGTGTGCGGCAGACGATACCGCAATGGCTGTCGCACAGCAGATGGAAGCCCAAGGGGTCTCGAGTCTGATCGTCGAAAAAGCGGGAAAAGCCGTGGGTATCGTCACCGACCGCGACCTACGCAACAAAGTGGTTGCGCGTGGGCTTGCGCCGGAATCGGTTACCGCTGAGTCGATCATGGGGGCGCCGCTGGTGAGTTTACCCCGTCATGCGCCGCTTCACGCCGCTCTCTTGGAGATGGCGCGCCGCGGCATTCACCGCCTGGTGGTTTGTGATGAGGCAGACAACCCCATCGGAATCCTGTCGCAGAGCGATGTGCTCAAAACCCAACGCCATTCCCCCCATTTGATGGCGCTCGAAATCGAGAAAGCCACCGCTTTGGAGACGCTCAAGGAACTCCAACAGACGCTGCAAGAGTTGGTTGCGATCCTGGTTCGAACCCATACGCCCATTCAGGAGACCGTGGCGCTCATTGCCTATCTCAACGACGCGTTGGCGCGTCGGGTGGTGGAAATCACCGCGGAATCGGTAGGGTTGGGGTTGGACCGCTTTGCATTCGTCGTCCTGGGGAGTCAAGGGCGGGGCGAACAAACGTTGGCCACCGACCAGGACAATGCGCTCGTTTTGGCCGACGATCTCGACGAAACGGAAGTGGCGTTGGCTCAAACGCTCGGGGAACGCATTTCTGAAGGCTTACTCGCGATCGGTTTCCCGCCGTGCCCGGGAAACATCATGACCCGAAACCCCTTTTGGCGGCGCAGTGCGCAAGCGTGGCAAGAGCAGATCTCGGCGTGGGTGCAGCGGCCCACGCCCGAGCACGTGCTCAACGCGGCGATGTTTGCCGATATTCGGACGCTTGCGGGCAACGATACGCTCACACAGCAACTCGTGCAGAGGTTTTACACGGAAGCGGCGCGCGACAACCTCTTCTTTGCGCGGATGGCTCAGAACACGGTGCGCTTCGCGGTACCACTCGGCTGGTTGGGGCGGATCAAGACCAAACCCTCCGGTGCGATCAAGGCGGGGGTCGACCTCAAAAAAGCGGGGATTTTCGCGATCACCGATGGCATTCGGACACTTGCCCTGCGTCACCGAGCGTTAACGGGCAATACGTTCGCGCGAATCGAAAAACTCAAAGAAAAAGGCGTATTGCCTGAACACGAGGGCAAGGAACTGCGCTCTGCCTTGGCCTTCCTGCTCGATCTACGGCTGCGTGCGCAGCTCGACGCGATCGACGCAGGCATGCCCCCCAGCAATGTGATCGATCTCAAAGCGCTTACGCGGTTGGAGCGGGCCGAACTCATCGCCGCGCTGCGTACGGTCGAGCGCTTTCAAGCGTTCATCCGCATGCACTTCAAATTGGACTTGTTGCGCAACTGAGCAACACGGGATCAAGCGACCGCGCCAGCCTGAACGGCGCGGATATAGGTCATGAGCGCGATCGTCTCTTCTGGTGTCAGTTCGAGAAACTGAACGCCATAACCCTTCCCGTCGCGAAGATGGACGGCATCCAGCTTCCGTTGGGAGCGCACCTGGGCACGCACACTCAGAATGAGTTCGCTCCCCGCCAAGTCGATTTTGAACTTCAACGTCACGGTCTCGCCTACCTGCAACGGGTGACGAGTCGCCAACAAGCCGCCACCCAACGAAAGATCCAACAACACGCCGCCATGGGGTGTCCCATCTTCGGTGAGAACCGCACAGACGAGGCGAACCGGCACACGGTCGCTGCGGCGCAGGCGTAACGCCTTGACTTCGCCCGGGTAGGTCAAGTGATGGTAGGGAAAAGGCTTCGAGACGTTCGCCAAAAGCGACGCGGAAAAAAGGAAGGCATAGGAGCCCGACGTCCCTTTGATTTGAAGCGTTGTCCCTTCCTTGATGAAGATGGGGACGTCATTGCGCGTCACCGCATCGATCAGCAACGATTTGTTGCGCAACATGCCGACGTAACGCGACCAAAGGGGCTGCTCTTCACTGCCGATCTTGATTTGCAGCAACTCCCCAGGAACCAGATGGAGCTCATGGAACCCTAGGGAAACCGCCCTTTTTTCTTCGTCACTACCTTTGACTTCGACACGCTGCGCGCTTTCGAGTGCCGCGCGAAACCGTTCGTCGGTAGAAATGTCCCGCTCTGGACCCAATTTGAAGAGTTTTTGTTTTTCCTGATCGGTTTCGATCACATAACCGCGACGCAGCAGAAGCCGCCCGTCCCGGTCGTAGACGTCGAACGGCAACGGCTTCCCGACCAGGAGTTCGTGCAGTTTGACGGGGGCACGCAACATCGGTCAAACCTCTTTTCGCGAAAAAGCAAGTCACTCCCACTCGATCGTTGCTGGCGGTTTGCCCGAAATATCATAAACGACGCGGTTGACACCGCGCACTTCGTTGATGATGCGGTTCGCGACGCGCCCCAACAAGGCGTGCGGCAGTTCGGCCCAATGCGCGGTCATGAAGTCCTGGGTCTGTACTGCGCGCAACGCGATCACGTATTCGTAGGTCCGCCCGTCTCCCATCACCCCGACGCTCTTGACCGGCAAAAAGACGGCAAAGGCCTGGCTCACCTTGTCGTACCAATCGGCCGCGCGGAGTTCGTCGATGAAGATCGCATCCGCCTGGCGCAAAATTTCGGCGTATTCGCGCTTGACTTCGCCCAGAATGCGCACCCCGAGCCCGGGACCGGGGAACGGATGGCGATAGACCATTTCATGCGGCAACCCAAGCGCAATCCCCAACTCCCGCACCTCATCTTTGAAAAGTTCCCGCAGCGGTTCCAGGAGTTTGAGGTTGAGCGTTTCCGGTAACCCGCCCACATTGTGGTGGCTCTTGATGGTGTGTGCTTTTTTGGTTTTGCTGCCAGCCGATTCGATCACGTCGGGATAGATCGTCCCTTGCGCGAGCCACCGGGCATTGGGGCGCTTCGTCGCCTCTTCCTGGAAGACCTCGACGAAGACGCGACCGATGATTTTCCGTTTTGCTTCCGGGTCCGTTACGCCGGCCAGCGCTTGGAGGAAACGCTCTGACGCGTCGACGTGGATCACCCGCATCCCCAAATGGCGCGCGAAGGTAGCCATCACCTGTTGCGCTTCGTTGAGGCGCAGGAGCCCGTTGTCGACAAAGACACAGGTGAGCTGATCGCCGATTGCCCGATGGATGAGCGCCGCGGCCACGCTGGAATCGACGCCCCCCGAAAGCCCCAAGATCACCTCTTCGTCACCCACCTGCTCGCGGATGCGCGCGACCGCCTCCGGGATGAACTCGGGCATCGTCCAATCCCAACCGCAGCCACAGATCTCATGGACGAAGCGCCCCAGGATCTCTTTGCCTTTGATCGTATGGGTCACTTCCGGGTGAAACTGTACCCCGTAAAAGCCGCGCTCAGGATCGGCCATCGCAGCCACCGGCGTCGAATCGTTTTCTGCGATCACTTGAAACCCCGGGGGAAGCATGACCACGGCGTCGCCATGGCTCATCCAGACCTCTAGGTACGCGCGCCCCGATTCGTCGCGACGATCCTCGATGCCTTCGAAGAGCGGCGAGTGGTTGCGCAGCCGAACTTCGGCATAGCCGAACTCCCGTTTGCCACTGGGCGCGACCTTACCCCCCAATTGCTCAGCCATCGTCTGCATGCCGTAGCAGATCCCCAGTACCGGCACGCCCAGTTCGAAGACCGCTTGCGGCGCACGCCAGTCGACGGCGTCGTACGCAGAGTTGGGGCCACCAGAGAGGATGATCCCTTTTGCACAGAACGCACGGACGAAATCGTCGGAGACGTCGAACGGGTGGATTTCGCAATAGACCTGATGTTCGCGTACCCGCCTCGCGATCAATTGCGTGAGCTGCGACCCAAAGTCGAGGATCAAAATTTTGTCGTGTTGCGCCATGGTGCGCTCTTCCGCGGTCAGTCGAGGTGGTAGTTGGGCGCCTCTTTCGTGATCTGCACGTCGTGGACGTGCGACTCGCGAACGCCCGCAGAGGTGATTTGCACGAATTCGGCTTTCGCGTGCAACTCTTCGATGGTGCGGCAGCCCAGATACCCCATCGAGGAGCGAACGCCGCCAACCAACTGATGGATCACCGCAGCAACCGGCCCTTTGTACGGCACGCGTCCTTCGATCCCTTCGGGCACGAATTTGTCGACGTTTGCGGTGTTGTCCTGGAAGTAGCGGTCGGCAGCGCCCGCCTGCATCGCGCCCAACGACCCCATGCCTCGGTACGCTTTGTACGACCGGCCTTGATAGAGCACCGTCTCACCGGGCGCTTCTTCGGTACCAGCAAAAAGACCACCCAACATCACACAGTGGGCGCCGGCAGCGAGCGCTTTGGCAATGTCACCCGAGAATCGGATGCCGCCGTCGGCGATCAACGGCACATCGGTTCCCGCGAGCGCCTCCGCAACGTCAGATATCGCGGTGATTTGCGGCACCCCAACGCCAGCGACGATCCGAGTCGTACAGATCGAACCGGGCCCGATCCCAACTTTGACCGCGTCCGCGCCGGCGTCGACCAACGCTTTTGCCGCCTCAGCCGTTGCGATGTTGCCCCCGATCACTTGCACGTTCGGGAATTGGCGCTTGACCCAGCGCACCCGGTCGAGTACCCCTTGCGAATGGCCGTGTGCGGTATCGACGACGATCACATCGACACCCGCTTCGACCAGGCGTTCGGTGCGCTCTTCGGTACCCGCGCCGACGCCGATCGCAGCCCCCACCAGGAGCCGCCCGTCGCTGTCTTTCGCCGCGTTGGGGTGTTCGGTCGACTTCTGAATGTCTTTGACCGTGATCAACCCCCTGAGGGAATCGTCCGGACCCAGGATCAGCACCCGCTCCAAACGGTGTTCGTGCATCAACGCTTTAGCTTTCTCGACGCTCTCCCCTTCGCGGATGAAAACCAGCCGCTCGCGCGGGGTCATGATTTGCGCAATTGGCAGGTCCAGCCGGGTTTCGAATCGTAGGTCGCGATGGGTGACGATCCCCACCACGCGGCCTTCGTCGACGACCGGAAGCCCGGAAATTCCGAGTTGCTGTGTGAGCGAAAGCACCTCGCCTACGGTCAGCGTGGGCGGAATCGTCACGGGATCTTTGAGGATTCCCGATTCGAACCGCTTCACCTTCGCCACTTCGGCCGCTTGCTGTTTTGCGGAGAGGTTTTTGTGGATGATGCCGATCCCACCTGCCTGCGCGAGTGCGATCGCCAACCGCGCTTCGGTCACGGTATCCATCGCCGCCGACACCAACGGGATGTTGAGGCGGATGGCGCGCGTCAGCTTCGTCGAGAGGTCAACGTCGCGCGGCAAGACTTGGGAATAGGCAGGGACCAAGAGAACATCATCGAACGTGAGTGCGATTTTTTTGAGACGCATTGCGACACTCCAGCCAAAACGGGATTATATCGCGATTACTTCTGAGCCGCTTTTTTCCGCCGCGCTGCCTTTGGATCGGCGATAATCGGGCGATAGATTTCGATTCGGTCACGGTCTCTGAGCGGCGTGGCCAGGGTCACGGGTTTGGCATAGATTCCGATCCGATTCTTCCCATCGAGGTCGATCTCAGGATGGCGGGATAGAATCCCGGAGCGTTCGAGCGCGTCGGCAACGGTGCTTTCGGGCGGCAACTGCACCGTGACCAGATCGACTTGGTGCGGGGCTGGCGCATAAACCACCTCGACCGTGATGGTCTCTGTCATCACTCACTCCTCTCGCTACGGTACCCTGGCAACGCCGCCCAGACTTCTGGGGAAATCGCATGCGCGCGCGCGACGAACGCATCGACGAACGTTTGGGCGATTTTGTCGAAAACCGGCCCCAGTACCTTGTCCAACAATTTATTCGCAAACTCGTAATGGAGCTCGAACTCGATCTTGCAGCCGATCGCACCGAGCGGTTTGAATCGCCAGTGGCCGTGAAGGTGTTTGAACGGCCCCTCTTTGAGCGTGATCCGCATTTCCAACGGGGGCTGTTTCTGATTGACGGTGCGGAACTGGGTTTTCACCCCGTGGAAGTCGACCTTCAAGGTGGCGTCGGTCAGATGTTCCGTGCGCTGATGGACCTCAGTTCCACCACACCACGGCAGAAACTCCGGGTAGTGTTCGCAGTAATCGACCAGCGCGAACATCGCCTCCGCAGGACGATCGATCAAAACTTGCTTGTGTACCGTCGCCATTGGCAAAAACCCAAGCCACTCCTCGGTATAATCGGGCGATTGTACCGCAACGCATGAACCTCTTTTATGGCCATCGTCGAAAATCGAAAAGCCCGACACGAATATTTCATCGAAGAGACCTTCGAAGCTGGCCTTGTGCTCGAAGGTTGGGAGGTGAAAGCGATCCGTGCCGGACGGGTCAATCTGAAGGAAGCCTACGTCCTGGTTCGGCATGGCGAGCTTTTTCTCTTGGGCATGCACGTCTCGCCCCTTGCCAGCGCCTCGACCCATGTCCGCCCTGACCCCACTCGGACGCGTAAGCTTCTGCTCCACCGCCGCGAAATCGACCGTCTGATCGGCAAGGTTGAGCGCGCGGGTTACGCGCTCGTGCCGCTCGACCTCCATTACAAGAACGGTCGGATCAAAGCAACGATTGCGTTGGCGAAAGGCAAGAAACTTCACGACAAGCGGGAAAGCGCGAAGGAACGCGATTGGGCACGCGAAAAAGCCCGGTTGATGCGTGCTGCGGTGCGCTGAAGCACTGAAACACCGCGGAACGCTCATGATAAGATATTCCCAATTGTGACGAAGGAGTTGTCGATGGGTTTTTTGGCGGGTAAAAAGATCCTGATCACCGGGCTACTCAGCAACCGCTCGATCGCTTATGGCATCGCGCAAGCGTGCGCGCGGGAAGGCGCACGTTTGGCGTTCACCTACCAAAACGAACGGTTCGAAGGGCGCATCGCCAAGTTCGCAACGGAATTCGGGGCCGATTTCATCGCGCCGCTCGACGTGACGCGCGACGAAGAGATCACCGGGCTTGCCGATCGCATCGCTCAAGAATGGGAAGGGTTAGACGGTTTCGTCCATTCCATTGCCTATGCCCCGAACGAAGCGCTCGAGGGCGATTTTCTCGACGGGTTCACGCGCGAAGCGTTTCGCATCGCCCATGAAGTGAGCGCAGCGAGTTTTCCCCTGATGGCGAAAGCGTTTCGGCCGTTGATGCAAAACCGAAAGTCGTCGATGTTGACGCTCTCGTATCTTGGCGCTGTGCGCACGATGCCCAATTACAACCTGATGGGAATGGCCAAGGCCAGTCTGGAAGCGGGTGTGCGCTACCTGGCGGCAAGCTTGGGACCTGAGGGGATCCGCGTAAACGGTGTCTCGGCAGGCCCGATCAAAACCGTTGCCGCGTCGGGCATTGGCAGTTTCAGCAGACTCCTTCGCTACAACGAACACCATGCGCCGCTGCGCCGCAACGTCACGATCGAAGAGGTGGGCAACGCCTCGGCGTTCCTCCTTTCGGATCTCGCAAGCGGCATCACCGGCGAGATTCTCTACGTTGATGGCGGTTTTCACAACGTCGCGCTCGGCAACCCCGAACCGCTCGTCTTGTAAGGAAAAGCAAAACGGGGCAACGAAAAAGGGCGCGTGCTGCGCCCTTTTCGTTTTGCCCTACAGGATTTCTCGCCCGTTATTCGGCGGTGAATTCCCGCAACGCCTCTTGACGGATCTGGATGGGATAGCGCGCTTCCACCGTGCGCAACCACGCACGGTAATGCACGTCACCATAGAGGCTGTGCAATTGTGTCGCAAGCGATTTGGCCCGTGCATCGTTATCCGTGACGACCGGCGTTTCCACCGCGACGAGTTCGAGCAGCCATACGGCGTCACCGCTTGTAACCACGTTGTGAACGCCCGGTTTCCGCGGCAGCGCAAACGCGGCTTCCACCACAGTGCGCGGCAAGGTCGTATCGTTGCGTTGTAACCGCTTTTCGCCGTCCCATTTCGTGATCGACGCGTTCGTTTCTACCTGTTGCGCGAGCGAAGCCACCAATTGCGACTGCGCGTGATCGCGACGCCACGCGGCAATTGCGTCGGCTTTGGCCTCGGCAAAGGTGCGCGGTCGTGCGGGCTCAAAACGGGCAACCCGCACCACCACCATACGCCCATCGGGCAACGTGACCGGATCCAGGTTTTCGCCGCGGCGGGCATTTTCGCTCCTCAATTGCGCCACCAGTGCAGCTGGCAAAGGCGTGCCATCGTTGAGCGTGAGCGCATCGAGCGGCATGAGTGGCGTTTTCTCGATGGGTGCCCCGACCTTTTCCGCAACCGGGTCGAGGCGGTCCACCGCGTCAAACGCCAGATTGGGCAATTCCGCGGCCAATTCCGTGAACCGCCGCTTGCGCGCCTCTTGCTGCAATGCCGCGCGAATTTGCGGGGCAACCGCGTCGAAAGTGGGTGTTTGAGCCGGCTGGATCGCAGACAACCAAACCAGATGCCAACCGAAATCGGTGCGAACGGGATCGAGTAGCCCCGGGGTTTTCGCAGCAAAAACCGCTTCAGCCAACGCTGGCGGCAGCTCTTCCTTCGTGACCCACCCCAAGTCACCCCCTTGGGCGCGGGTTGCCGCATCCTCCGACCGGTTTTTGGCGATTTCGGCGAATTGCACTTCGTCTTTGCCGCGCAGTTGCGCAAGAAGCTGCGTGACTTCCGCAGGTAGCGTTTTGCCGTCGTCAAAGTTCGAGGCAGTGATCAAGATGTGGCGAATACGCCGTTTTTCCGGTTGTGCGATCGCTGCTTTCCGGGCCTCAAAGGCCTTGCGAACGTCCTCCTCTGGTACGGGCGGCACCTCAAGGTGCTTTTCGTCGAGCACTACGTATTCGAGAGCCGCTTCATCCGGTTTCTGGAAGCGATCCTGATGTTGTTGGAAAAACGCTTCGACCGCCTGCTCGTCGACCGGCAGCGACGCCGCAACGGCGTCGATCGAATGGCGTTGCCAGCGCACGCGCCGCACCTCTTCTTGCCACCGCAACAGCGTCAGGACATTTTGCGGAGGGACGACTGCAGCGCGAACCGAGCGCAGGAGTTTTTCGATCGCCAAATCTTCTTGGACCAGCGCTTCGAACCGCGCCGGCGTCATTCCCTGCGCCCGCAGCGCCGCTTCATACGTGGCAAAATCGAAACGGCCATCCTTCTGAAACACGGGAATCGCAGCCAGGGTTTTCTGCACCACCGTTTGCGGAACCTGCAGTCCGAGCCGCTGCGCTTCGTTCAAAAGGATTTGGCGTTCCAGCAATTGCCGCAGTACCTCCTCAACGAACGCTTGGCTGCGCACGAGCTTCGGGTCAAACGCCTCCCCCATCTGGGTACGCAAGCGGTCGCTTTGCCGCTGCAGCGCATCGCGCAGCGCCGCAACCGTTACCGCGGAATCCCCTACCGTTGCCACTTCGTTACGCGACGGACCTGTGGAAAAGTAACGCTCTACGCCAAAAAAGGCAAAGGGAATGATCAATATGAGCAAGATGATCTGCGCGATTCGCTTGCGGCGGCGAATGGCATCGAGCATTATCGTGACCTCGAACAAAATCGGAAGCCGTAATTATCGCATAAGCCGTTTCGTTGCTGCAGTGGCGTATAATTATCGTTCAGTTTTCTTGACATCGAAATTATGGAAAACGAAGTCAGTGACTTTCTGATTGTCGGACGGACGGTCGATGGGCGTCGTTTCCGCCCCAGCGACTGGGCAGAGCGCCTCTGCGGCATCATGGCAACGATGGGGGCCGACAACCGAATGCGCTACTCCCCCTATGTCCGCCCCGGCCCGATGATCGATGGTGCCAAGACCGTCGAAGTAGATGCCAAACTGTACCACGTTCAGCCGATGGCTTACCGTTTTCTTGTCAATTTCGCCAAGGACAACAACCTGGAAATTCGCTATCGCGACGTTTGTACGGTTGCCCCGCCCGAAAAAGAGGCCAGTTGAACGGCGCGGAGGGCGCAGCCGATACCGCAAGGAATAAAAAAGCGGCTCTTGGCCGCTTTTTCGTGTCAAAGCCGACGGGAAACAAACCATCACGCCATGGCTTTGATCTTGGCGACCAGCCGACTCTTATAGCGGGCAGCGGCATTTTTATGAATAATGCCTTTGCCCGCAATCGAATCGATCACCGATTGCGCTGCTTGGTACGCCGCTTGGGCCTGTTCTTTGTTGCCCGAAGCGATCGCAAGCCGAACCGACTTGATCGCTGTGCGCAGACGTGAGCGAAGACTGCGGTTATGGGCACGGCGCTTCAAGTCCTGCCGTGCACGTTTGCGTGCTTGTGCCGTGTTGGCCATCTTATCCCCAATCGAAATTCATGCACCAGAAACTATAATTCTAACTTTTTCATCACCCCTTTGCAAGGCGGTTCTGGATGAATTTCCTCAAAACACTCGCGCAGGTGAGCAGCCTGACGCTCCTTTCTCGCCTCCTGGGGTTCGCCCGTGACGTTTTGATCGCCGCCCTTTTTGGGGCGCAAGCGGCTACCGACGCATTCGTGGTTGCGTTTCGACTTCCCAACCTCTTGCGTCGCCTCTTCGCCGAAGGCGCGTTCTCCCAGGCATTCGTTCCCGTCTTGGCCCAGACGCAGCGCACTGCGCCTCCCGAGCGCACCAAAGCGTTGATCGACCGGGTGTTCACGGTTCTTTTCGTCACCGTTGGCGTCGTGACGCTCGCAGGCGTGCTTGGTGCCGAAGGGTTGGTCCGCGCAGTGGCGCCTGGGTTCGCTGCGGATCCGGAACGTTTCGCGCTTGCCGTCGCGATGACCCGCTTGACGTTTCCCTATATCTTGTTCATGTCGCTCGTGGCGTTTTCCTCGGCGCTTTTCAACACCTGGGGCCATTTTCGTCTGCCTGCGGCTACACCGATCGCGCTCAATGCCGCGTTCCTCTTACTCCTCACCACCGCGTGGGCGATTGGCGACAACGATCCGTATTGGCTTGCCTATTCGGTGCTTTTGGGGGGAATCCTGCAGTGGCTCTGGCACTGGTGGCAATTGCCGCGTCTGGGCTTGACGCCACGCTGGGACTGGCACCCACGCGATCCCGGCGTGCGGCGGATACTCACCCTGATGGGGCCAGCGGTCTTGGGGGTTTCCGCCGCGCAGATCTCGTTGCTGCTCAATACCCTCTTCGCTTCTCTACTCCCCACAGGAAGCGTCTCCTGGCTGTACTACGCCGATCGTCTGATGGAATTACCGGCAGGCCTTTTCGGCGCGGCGCTCGGTGTGATCCTCTTGCCGCATCTCAGTCGTGCGGTCGCGGAACGCAATGAAGTGGGGTATCAGCGCTTGGTCGACTGGGGTTTGCGAATGACGCTCCTCTTGACTGCTCCGTGCGCGCTCGCGTTCGTGCTGATTGGGGAACCGATCACCTTGGCGCTCTTTGCGCGTGGCGCGTTCACGGAACACGACGCGCACGCAACGGCATTGGCACTGACTGCGTATGCGTTGGGTCTGATTCCCCTCATCGGTGTCAAAATCTTGGCGCCCGGATTTTACGCGCGCGAAGACACACGAACCCCGGTCAAAGGGGCAATCCTTTCGCTGATCCTTACGCAACTTGGCAACGCCCTCTTTCTTTTCCTCTTCGATTGGGGCCACTGGGCCCTAGCGTTGTCGATTTCGCTCGCCGCCTGGGGCAACGCCGGGTTCTTGCTCTTTCACTTGCGCCGCCGCGGCCACTTCGCGTGGCAACCCAACTGGCTGCGTTTCCTGCTTTCCCTTACGGTTGCGCTACTTGTTCTTGCGCTCTTTCTCGCTACCACCGAGCCATGGGTGGCAGCGAAAACCGCATCCGGGCAATGGATCCGTTTGCTGGGCGTGGCGCTTTGGGTTACCGTTGGCATGGCCACCTATTTTTTGGCTCTTCGGCTCACTGGGTTTCGCTGGGCATCACTCAAACGGCCGTTGTGACGAGGCGGTTGTTTGCTCCTTTTGCCACAAATGGAAAAATTGGGCGGCAGAAAGCGGCCGAGCAAACCAATACCCTTGGAAAAAGTCGCAGCCCAGACGCAACAGATGGTCCCACTGCTGCGCGCACTCCACCCCCTCTGCCACCACCTGGAGTCCTAGCCGATGGGCCATCTGGATGGTCGCATCGACGATCGCGTCGTCGCGTTCGTCCGACGCCAGCGGCGTGACGAACGTGCGGTCGATCTTCAGCTCCGACAGCGGAAAGGTATGCAGATACGCAAGCGAAGAGTATCCCGTGCCGAAATCATCAACGGCAAAACGCACCCCCAACGTCGCCAAACGTTGCACCTGCTCCTGCGCAAGTGCCGGGTCGTGCATCATCGCCGATTCGGTAATCTCCAATTTGAGCGCACTGGGCTCGACACCGCTTGCGGTAAGCGCGGCGCAAACCGTCTCATAGAGCATCGTGTCGTAGAGCTGATGCGCGGAGAGATTGACCGCAATGCTCGGAAGACGCAAACCGGCTTGACTCCACTGCACCCACTGGTGCAACGCGTGCCGCAATACCCAACGACCGATGGCCGGCATCAGCCCGACCTGTTCGGCAACCGGGACGAAGCGTGCTGGCGGAACCTCTCCCAGCTCTTCATCGCGCCAACGCAAGAGTACTTCTGCACTGACGATCGCGCCTGTCCGATCGCAAATCGGTTGAAATACGAGATGAAACGCATCATGGTGGATCGCAAGGCGCAGCCGTTGCTCCAAACGACTGCGTGACGTCGCCGCTTCGTGCAAACTCCGGGTAAAAAAGCAAAACGGTTTCCCCCCTCCCCCTTTGCACGATACATCGCAAGACCCGCAGCGCGTAAGAGCGCGTTTGGATCACGCTCGTCGTCGGGATAGAGCGCGATCCCGATCGAAGGAGAGAGTTGCCATTGGTTTTCCCCCACTTCGAACGGCAAAGCGAACCGATCCAGCAAGCGCTGCGCCAATTGACTGGCTTGCGTCGCTTCGGTGACGAACGTCACCGCGACGAATTCGTCTCCGCCGACACGGGCAGCAAGATCACTGGCGCGCACCGTCGTGCGGAGCCGCTCAGCCGCAGCACGCAACACCGCATCGCCCACTACATGCCCGGCGGTGTCGTTCACCCATTTGAAGCGATCCAAATCGATGAACAACACCGCAAGGTACTCTTTGCGCCGCCTCGCCTCTTCGCACAAACGGGGCAGTTGGCTGAGCAACGCCGCTCGGTTGGTCAAACCGGTCAGTTCGTCGGTCAAAGCACGGCGACGCAATTCCGCTTCGATGCGGCGCTGCTCGGTCACATCTTGGTAGATCGAAACGAAGCCACCAGAGGGAACCGGTTGCCCGATGATATGGAGCACGCGACCGTCAGGGCGCGTCCGTTCGAGTTCGTGCGGCACAAAACTGCGCGCGGCGCGAAGCCGTTCCGCCAGATACGCTTCGGGGTCAGCGATTTCCCCGTACTCACCCCGCTCAAGGTTGAAGCGCAGCAACGTCGCGAAATCGACGCCTTTTTCAAGCAGTGACAACGGGAAATCGAAGAGTTCGGCAAACTTCTGGTTCCATGCAACCAATTTCAAGTCCGCGTCGAACAAGGTCACCCCACTGGGGAGATGATCGACCAGCGTTTGCAAGCGATCCCGCGTGACCTGTACCGCGGCTTCCGCCGCTTTGAGCGCAGTGACGTCGGTGAAGGTCGAAACGAAACCTGCCGGCCGCCCCTGCGCGTCGAAAAAGGGTTCTCCCTGCACCAGATGCCAGCGCCCGTCAGGGTGTTGGCGTTCGAGACGGTGCGGCTGGAATGTTTTGGCCAACGCAACCCGTTCCGCGACCAACCGTTCCGGGTCGCCCGGCCCATATTCGCCGCGGGATGCCGGAACCCGAATCAGATCGGCGAACGAAACCCCTTCGTAGGCCAACGAGCGGGGCAGATCGAGAATGGCGAACGCGCGGTCGTTCCAGTAGCGCAACCGCAGGTCGGCGTCGAAGACCATCAGACCAACCGGCAGCGCCGCGATCACTGCGTTGAGCGTACGCGCTTTTTCAGCGAGTGCGACATCGAGCGCCAAATGGCGATCGTCGAAACGGTTGATTCCGTAGGCGAGCCGTTTCCCTTCCGGCGTCGTGAGGACCACCACCTGCACGATACACGAACGGATTTGGCCCGCTTCAAGAACCACCCGATACTGAACCACCCCTTGTCCGCTGCGATAAGCCGCTTCCACTTGGCGTACGAACGCGTCACGATCCTCGGGGAGAAGATGCGCCAAAAACACTTCCCGCGTCGGGGATTCGTCAGCAGCGATGCCGTGCTGGCGGCGAAAGGTTTCGGACCAGACCATCGCACCGGTCGCCAGATCGCGAACCCAGTAGCCCCAGCCCAACGCATCGAGGACGCGGGCAAGCGCAGCGTTGAGATCATCACGGGGCATCGCTTCGCTCGGTCAAAGTGGCGAACGGAAAAAAATCGGGAAGCCCGTGTGCCCCACAGGGAATCTGCGGACACCCTTCCAAGAGCGGCAAAAGATAGTCGAGAAATGCGCTATCGACCTGAAAAGGCGCCGCAATCCACGATGCGGGAAAGCGCCGTTCGCGATTCCCTACGGTCGCGGCATCGACCGCTTCCATCCGCCAACCGCTGGTTGCTGGGTCACGCACGACCCCAACCATCACGCCCGAACGCGTCCCTTCGTCGGCCCAAGCGACTGCGGTCTCGCCCACCTGCCAGGCGACGCGGTGGTCGACTGCACTCACCCAATGCGCCGCGGCGCGCTGAAGGTAATCCGGGACCGCCACATGGACCTTTGCGCCCAGGGCGTCACGCAACCAACCACCAATCACGCTCCCCGCCCCGCCTAGCTGCACGTACCGCCGTTTTTCCGCCCCTTGATATGCAAGCGGTTCGCCATCCAGTGTCGCCCCTTCGGCGACGACCACGGTACAGTAGCCCGTGCGCGCGATCGCGGCATCCGCGGCAGCGAGCAACGCCGTTTTGTCCCAACGCATTTCCGGCAACACGATGAGATGGGGCCCCTCGTCGGCCAAAACCGCCGACGCTGCTTTCACCGCCGCGGCCAACCAACCGGCGTTGCGCCCCATCGTCTCCATCACAAACGCGCGCGCCCCTTTTGCCGGAAACGACGCGAGATCCAGTGACGCCTCCAGAAAGCTGGTGATCAAATAGCGTGCCGCCGAAGGGTAGCCAGGTGAGAAGTGGGTCCCTTCCAGATCGTTGTCGATCGTCTTGGGAATGCCGATCACGGTGAGCGGGATGCCCCGCCGTTTCGCTTCACGGTCGATCTGCGCGACCGTCGCGATCGACCCATTCCCACCGTTGTAGAGCAACGCGTCGATATCGTAGTGCGCTAGGACCTGAAACAACAGGTCATACGGAGTCGCATCGATTTCAGGATCCGGAAGATCACGCCGTGCCGTGCCAAAAATACCACCTGGCGTATAGCTGAGTCGCTGCAGTTGCTCGGCGGACAACGGCGGGACTGCGATCAGATCACCCGCGAGCAACCCGTGCATCCCGTAGCGCGCGGCAAAAAGGGTCAGCCCGCGGCGTTGCGCCTCGGCAATCACCCCGGCAGCGCTTGCGTTGATCACTGCCGTCATTCCCCCAGACTGGGCATAGACGATACGGCGAATCGCACCCATCGGTGGCTCCTACACAGTACCACCGTTCAATATAGCACAAGGGTGATGTCGTGAAAAAACGCGCGACCAGAAACGGGTGCGCCGATTCGAATCGCTCACCCGCCAAGTAGATGAGGCCGGGCCAAGCAAAGCGCTGCCAAAGACTTTCCGTCACGCAATTGCCCACGCTCAGCACGGGCAATCAATTCTGCAACCGGTAACAAGAAGACCTCGAGAAACTCCCCCTCGTCAAGCCGAGCAGCACCCGGGACGATTTCGGTTGCCAGCACCACGTGGATCACTTCGTTGCTGTAGCCGACACACGGCCAAAAGCTGCCGAGTAAGCGACACTGCTTTGCGGTATATCCCGTCTCCTCCTGCAATTCACGCTGCGCACAGGTGAGCGGATCTTCACCGGCGTCGAGCTTCCCGGCGGGCAACTCTTCGACCACGGTTCCAACCGGGTGGCGGTATTGCCGCTCCATCACCACCCGGTTGTGGGCATCGAGCGCAATGATCACCACCGCACCAGGGTGGCGGATATACTCGCGGGTTGCCGAACGACCGTCCGGCAAACGGACTTTGTCGCGCCAGACATCGAGTAGCTTACCCTGCCAGACGCGCATTGAAGCAACCGCTTTTTCGACGAGGTGACGATCTTCGTCCCGTTTGTTCGACTCGTTCATCGCACCGTCAAGCGGTTACAGCGATGCGATCATCGCGTACGCCGCAAGGGACATCAACCCCTGTGGCATCAAGCCAAAGAGCGCAAGCGCCAACGCATTCCCGGAAAGCAGCACCCGGGTTTCGCTGGAAGCGATCAGCGGCTGACGCTCCGTCGGCTCGTCGAAATAGGCGAGTTTGACGACGCGGAGGTAGTAAAACGCGCCGATCAACGACATCACCACCGCAACCACCGCGACCCACAAGTAGCCCGCCGCGACCACCGCTTGCAACACAGCCAATTTGGCGAAAAACCCGACGAAGAACGGAACGCCCGCAAGGGAAAACATCGTAATCAACAGCATCGCGGCGAACCACGGACTTTTTTGGTTCAGCCCCTTGACGTCGTCCAGCCATTCCGCTTCAAAGCCCGCGCGCGCCATCAGCAGAATCAGACCAAAGCTTGCCATGCTCATCACCGCATAGACGATCGCGTAGAAAAGGGTCGCGCTGTAGGCATTCAGGGCTAATTGATGGTTCCCTTCCACTACGCCGACCGCGAGTCCCAGCAGAATAAAGCCCACATGGGAGATCCCAGAGTATGCGAGCATCCGCTTGAGGTTTTTCTGCGCGATCGCCGCAAGATTCCCCAACACGATCGACGCCACCGCCAGGATCATCAGCATCGGTTGCCAATAGTGGGCGTATTCGAAAAAGCCAAAGACGAGCAGGCGAAACGCGAGCGCAAACGCAGCCAGTTTCGGCGCCGAAGCAAGGAGCAGCGTCACCGGAGTGGGTGCGCCATGATAGACGTCGGCGACCCACATATGGAACGGAACCGCACCGAATTTGAACGCAATACCCGCGACCAAAAAGGCGAGGCCAAAACCGAAGACACGTTCGTCGCCAGGGCGGAGCGCGGCCACCGACGAAATTTCGGGAAGCGACAACGTAGCCGTAGCGCCGTAGATCAGCGAAAGACCGTAGAGGATCAAACCGGAGGCGAGCGCCCCGAGCACGAAATACTTCATCCCCGCTTCGGCACGCAACGCGTGGTTGCGGTCAAACGCGACGAGCGCATAGAGCGCGAGCGACATCAACTCCAAACCGAGGTAGAAAAGGAGCAGATGATTCGCGACCGTGAGAATCTGCATGCCCAAAAGGGACAACAAGACCAGTGCGTAATACTCGGCCCGCTCCAGCCCCCGCTCGATCAGATAGAAACGGCCGTAGATCAATGCCGCAAAAACCGACAGGTAGATGAAGAGCTGCACCACCAACGTGATCCAATCGACCAGAAAGATCCCGCCGAACGTGGTCTGTACGCGCGGATCGCCGGAAGTGAACACCGTAAGCAGCGTCGCGACGATCACCGCCAGTTGCGCGACCACATAGTTCCACTGCCGCCACCGCTCACGCGCAAAGGCCCCAGCGGTCATCAAAACCAGCGCAGCGAGCGCGATCACGATCTGCGGGGCCAACAACGCAAAATTGGGAAGTTCCAATGCCATGGTGTCTCACCCTTCCTTAGAGTTTTCCGGCTGCCACATGGGCCAACAACGCATCGACCGAGGTATGCATCACCTCGAGCAGCGGCATGGGCCAGATCCCCAACAGCAGGACGAAGAACGCCATCGCTGCCAAGATCATGAATTCCCGCCGGTTGATATCCTGCAGCGCAGCAACCTGCGGGTTGGCTATGGCGCCAAAAACGACCCGCTTGTACATCCACAACGAATAGGCGGCACCCAGAATCAACGTCGTCGCCGCTGCGGCTGCGATCCAGAAATTGACCTTCACCGCAGCCAACGTCACCATGAATTCGCCGACGAAACCGCTCGTGGCTGGAAGTCCCGAATTGGCCATCGCAAAAAGGAGGAAAAACGCGGCAAATTTGGGCATGGTATTGACCACACCGCCGTAATCGGCGATCCGGCGCGTGTGCAGGCGGTCATAGAGCACGCCGATGCACAAGAACATCGCACCCGAAACGAAGCCGTGCGACACCATCTGTACGATCGCCCCTTCCATTCCCAGTGCGTTGAAGAGGAAGAACCCCAACGTGACGAACCCCATGTGCGCCACGGACGAGTAGGCGACCAACTTCTTCATGTCCTCTTGAACGAGTGCCACCAAGCCAATATAGACGACCGCAATGAGCGACAGCGCCACCATCAACCCTTGGAATGCCTGCGCCGCATCCGGCGCGATGGGCAACGAAAAACGCAAGAAACCGTACGCCCCCAACTTCAGCGCGATTGCCGCCAGCACCACCGACCCACCCGTGGGCGCCTCGACGTGCGCATCGGGCAACCAGGTATGCACCGGCCACATCGGCACCTTGACCGCGAAGGCGAGCAAGAAACCCAGGAAGAGCCATTTCTGTTCGGTGAGGGTAAGCGGCAACCGGTGCCACTCCAAGAGGTCGAAACTGCCACCCGACGCGGCGAAGAGGTAGAGGATCGCCACCAACATGAGGAGCGAGCCCACCAACGTATAGAGGAAGAACTTGATCGCGGCATAGACGCGATTGGGGCCGCCCCAAATCCCGATGATCAAATAGAGCGGGATCAACGATGCTTCGAAAAAGACGTAGAACAAGACCGCGTCGAGCGCCGAAAAAACGCCGTTGATGATCCCGGACATGATCAGGAATGCCGCGAGATATTGCGCGACCTGCTTCTGGATCACCTCCCAACCGGCGATCACGACGATCAAGGTGATGAAGCTGTTCAACACCACGAACGGCATCGAGATCCCATCGACCCCCAAGTAATAGCGGATGTTGTAACGCGGGATCCATTCGCGCAACTCGACGAATTGCATCGCTGAGGTCGTGGGATCGAACTGGAACCACAACGGCAACGTTACCGCAAACCCGAGCGCAGCTGCAAACAGGCTGATCAAGCGCGCCTCGAACGCACGGCGGTCATTGCCTGCCGCTGCGAGAACCAGCACCCCGCCAATGATGGGGATCCAGATCGCGAGACTCAGTAAGGGCATTCCCGACATAACGGTCATCCACGTTCAAACGAGGTAAAGGAAAAGGAGCAAAACGGCAATTCCCAGAATCATCGAGAAGGCGTAATGGTAGAGACGCCCACTTTGCAGCGCCGCGCCAGCTTCCGCTACTTCACCGACGATTTGCGCCGAGCCGTTCACCATCGCGCCGTCGATCACCGTGCGATCACCGATTTGCCACAACCAACGACCCAAACGGCGGGCGCCACCGGCAAAGACGATCTCGTTGAAGCGGTCGAAATAGTAGTGATTGACGAGAATCGTGTAGAGCCAACGCACGCGCGCCGCGATTCGATCGGGCAGATCGGGCCGCACCAGGTAGAAGAACGCAGCCAACGCCACGCCTGCCAGCGCAAGGAAGAACGGCAGCGAAGCCAAGCCGTGCAACCCCATTGCGAGCGCACCGTGAAACTCTTCCCGGAGCGCCTCCATCGCGCCGTGGCGCGCTTCATCGACGAAAATGACATTCGCGAACCAGCCGCCGAAAAGCATCGCGTCGATCGTGAAGGCGCCGATCACCAGCGAAGGAATCGCGAGCAAGACGAGTGGCACGGTTACCACCTTAGGCGACTCGTGCGGTTTTTCCCCTGGCGCCAGACCGTGGTGATGGTCATCCGAACCGTGCGCTGCGTGATCGTGATGCGCGTGCGCTTGACCGAAGCGCTCTTTGCCGTGGAACACCAAAAAGATCATGCGGAAGGTATAAAACGCAGTGACGAACACCCCAGCCATCACGCAGAAATAGGCATAGGTTGCGCCAGGAATCTGCGCGTGCGCCACTGCGATCAGAATCGAGTCTTTGGAATAGAACCCGGAAGTAAAGGGCGTTCCAATCAACGCCAACGCCCCGATGAGCGCGGTGAGCCAAGTCACGGGAAGGTACTTCCACAATCCCCCCATGTTGCGCATGTCTTGATCGTGGTGCATTGCGATGATCACGGAACCTGCGGAGAGGAAAAGGAGCGCTTTGAAAAATGCGTGCGTCATCAGGTGGAAGATCGCCACTGAATAGGCCGAAGCGCCCAAAGCCACCGTCATATACCCCAGCTGCGAAAGGGTTGAATAGGCGACCACTCGCTTGATGTCGCTCTGGACGATCCCAAGAAGGCCCATGAAAAACGCCGTGGTCGCACCGATCACCAACACGAACGAAAGCGCGGTATCGGAGAGCTCGAAAAGCGGCGACATCCGGGCGACCATGAAGATCCCGGCAGTGACCATCGTCGCGGCGTGGATCAGCGCCGAAATCGGGGTCGGACCTTCCATCGAATCGGGAAGCCAAACATGGAGCGGCACCTGAGCCGATTTCCCCATTGCCCCGATGAACAACGCGATGCAGATCGCAGTGATCAGCGGCCACCCTGTGACCGCCTCATTCATCGTGGCGAGTTTTTCCGCTTGCGCGAACGTCTCGGCATAGTCGAGCGTACCGGCGTACGCTGCGATCAACCCAATCCCCAGCAAAAACCCAAAGTCCCCCACGCGGTTGACCAGAAAAGCCTTGAGGTTGGCGTAGATCGCGGTTGGCCGCGTGTACCAGAAACCGATCAACAGGTAGGAGACCAATCCCACCGCTTCCCAGCCGAAGAAGAGCTGCAAAAAGTTGTTGCTCATCACGAGCATCAACATCGAAAAGGTAAAAAGCGAGATATAGCTGAAGAAGCGGCAATACCCGGGATCGTCGGCCATATAGCCGATGGTATAGATATGAACCATCAGCGAGACGAACGTGACGACGAGCATCATCGTCACCGTGAGCGAATCGATCAAGAAACCGACCTCGAAGGTCAAACCGTCACTCGTTCCCCACGTGTACAGAGGACCATTGAAGGTATTGCCATTCTGCACGTCGAAAAAGATCGCGACCGACGCCAGGAACGCGATCAACACCCCCAAAATCGTGATGCGGTGTGTTGCGGTTCGCCCCAGGCGATTGCCCCACAATCCGGCAACGATCGCGCCAACGAGCGGCGCAAAGGGGACGACCGTATAGAGTAATTTCATGCTCCCTCCTTACCCACGCAGCTCGGTGAGATCATCGACGTGGATCGACTGCCGGTGCCGGAACAGGACCACCAGGATCGCCAAGCCGATCCCAGCTTCCGCGGCTGCCACGGTCAATATGAAGAAAACGAAGACCTGACCGTGGATGTCGCCCAGAAAATGGGAAAACGCGATGAAATTGGTATTGACCGCGAGGAGCATCAATTCGATACACATCAGCAAAACGATCAAATTCTTCCGGTTCAAGAAGATGCCCACGACGCTGATCACGAACAATGCGCCTGCGAGCAACAGATAGTGCGTAAGGGTCATCGCGAATGCTCCTGTCACTCTTTTTCCGCAGGGAGCGAAACCACCTTGAGCCGCTCGCTCGCTTTCACCGCGATCTGCTCTTCCGGCTTCACGACACGAACATCGGTCCGCTTGCGATGGGTCAATGTCACCGCGGCGATCATCGCGACGACCAGAATCATCGCCGCGACTTCGAATGGATAGGCATAAACGGTGTAGAGCACTTCGCCGATCATCTTGGTATTGCTGCCCTCGACGGCGGGGGCTGCGGCCCGGTCAAACGCGGGGCTCGTCAAGATCAGGTAGAGTTCGATCGCCAACGCGCCGCCGACGAGCAACGCCAGCGGTGCGTTGTGCCAGAACCCTTCCCGCAACTTGGCCAAATTGAGGTCCAACATCATCACGACGAAGAGGAAGAGCACCATCACTGCGCCGACATAGACCAGCACGAGCGTGAGCGCCAAAAACTCCGCTTGCAGCAACAGCCACACCCCACCTGCCGAAAAGAAGGTGAGTACCAACCACATCGCGGCAGCAACGGGGTTGCGGCTGAAGACGGTACCCAACGCGCCTAGGAGGAGGAAGAAGGCAAAAAGGGAAAAGACGAACGAGACCACATCCATGAGCGGAATCCTCAGCGGTATTTGATGTCTTTGGCGCGATCGGCGGCAATCTGCGCTTCGTAGCGGTCACCAACTGCCAACAACATCTCTTTGGTCATGTACAGATCGCCCCGCTTCTCGCCGTGATACTCGAAAATCCGCGTCTCCACGATCGCATCGACCGGGCAGGCCTCTTCGCAAAAGCCACAAAAGATGCATTTCGTGAGGTCGATGTCGTACCGGGTGGTTCGCCGAGACCCGTCCGCGCGCGGCTCGGCTTCGATCGTGATCGCCATCGCCGGGCAAATCGCCTCACACAGCTTACAGGCGATACACCGCTCTTCACCGTTGGGGTAGCGCCGCAATGCGTGCAACCCCCGGAAGCGCGGACTCAACGGAGTCTTCTCTTCGGGGTACTGCACCGTGATCTTCGGCTTGAAGAGGTGACGCCACGTCACCGCCATCCCTTGCCGCAGCTCGGTCAGGAAAAGGCTTTTCAGGAAATTCAGTGCGCTCATCGCAACGCTCCCATTAGCGCCAGATCGACAGCGGAGTCAACATCCAAACCGCCACCACCAGCAACCAGACGATGGTGATCGGCACGAACACCTTCCACCCCAACCGCATCACGTGGTCGTAGCGAAAGCGCGGGAAGGTGGCGCGGATCCACAGGTAGAGGAAAAGGAAGACGCTGGCTTTGATCAGCAACCAATGTAGCCCATCCGGAAGGAACGCCACTGGGCTCAACCACCCGCCGAAAAAGAGGATCGAGGTGAGGAACGAGACCAGGATCATGTTGGCGTATTCCGCCAAGAAAAAGAGTGCAAACGCCATACCGGAGTATTCGACCATATGTCCGGCGACGATCTCCGACTCCCCTTCCGGCAAGTCGAACGGGGCCCGGTTGGTCTCGGCAACCCCCGAAATGAAATAGACGACGGCGATCGGCAGCAACGGCAACCAGTTCCAGGAGAGGAACGATAAGCCGTGGTCGGCGAACCAGCCGGTTCCTTGTTGCCGCACGATCTCACTGAGGTTGAGCGTACCCGAAACGAGCAGCACACAGATCAAGCCGAACCCCATCGCCACTTCGTACGAGATCATCTGCGCCGAGGCACGCATCGCGCCCAGAAATGCGTATTTCGAGTTCGACGCCCAACCGGCGATGATCACCCCATAGACTTCGAGCGAAATCACCGCCATCACGAAGAGCAACCCGGCGTCGAGATCGGCGATCACCCAACCGTCGTTCACGGGAACTGCCGCCCAGACCAACAGCGACGGCGCAAGCGCCATCGCCGGACCGACGAAATAGAGGACCTTGTTGGCCTGGCTGGGGACGATCACCTCTTTGAAGAGCAGTTTGAGCGCGTCGGCGATCGGCTGCAACCACCCCTTAGGCCCAACACGGTTCGGCCCGATGCGCACCTGCATGTAGCCGATGATCTTACGTTCCGCGTAGGTCAGATAGGCAACCGCGAGTAGGAGCGGCACCAGCAGCACAATGATTTTGAGCACGTTCCAGACGACCGGCCACGCTGGTCCCAGCCAGCCTTGCGCCAACGAGAGCCATTCGTTCATGCTGCGGCCTCCTCACTCGGAATGGTTGCTCCCCGTTCCGCTTTCGCGTCGTCCGTGGCTTGCAGCGACGCAGAACGGCGAACGATCATATCGCCTTGATAGAGCGTGACGCGGTCGAACGCGGGAATGGCGCTCGCGTGCAGCGTTGGCGCGGGGGCGATTGCGGTGAGGCCATGTTGCGCCAGTTGGGTACGCCACCCTTGCGGCAGCGCGGCATCCCGAACGGCGTCGCTTGCCGTGTAGGCCACCGATCTCCCCGTGCGCATCGCGGTGAGCGCAGCCAAGACTTTCCAACCCGGTCGCGTCATTTCCAGCGGCCGCACAACTGCGGTAAAGGATTGCAACCGCCCCTCGATATTGACGAAAGAACCCGAAGTTTCCGTAAAGGGGGCAACGGGCAAAAGGACATCCGCAGCCGCTTTGAGCGATTCACTGGCAAACGGAGTCAGCGCAACGACGGTGCGTGCCCGTGCGAACGAATCGGAAACTGCATCGGGCGCAGCGAAATCTTCCGGCTCGAGATTGAGCAGCAGATAGCCCGCTTTCGCAGCACAGGCCAATTGATGTGCGGTTTCCGCCGCCTGCGCACCGACGGCAGCCGCACCCACCGCGTTCGCGCCATCAACCAGCCAACCGAGCTTCGCGCCCAGCGTACCGGCAATCGCTTCGGCCAGCCATTCGAATTCGGCGGCATTGGGATGGGCGAGCAACGGGCGGCCAAGCCAAATCCGCCGCTTCTGAGCGCCCCGCAATGCGGCGCTGAGCGCGTCGAATTCGGACGCCGAGACGGGCGAACGCTGTTGCGTCAGACCAACCGCCCAATCTGGGAGCGCGACTCCCAGGTGTTTCGCGAAATGGGCCAACGCCACGAGCATTGCGGGCGCGGTCAGTTTGTGCGGTTCCGCACCAGGCACGCGCCAATCGTCGTCGCTGTCGTCCCAGCGGACGATGCGAGCCCCGGCTTTCGCCGCAGCACGAAGCCGAACCGCCATGAGAGGCAGTTCGCGGCGGACGTCCGCACCCAGGAACCAGTGACCATCACTCTCGGCGATTTCGGTAATTGAACCGTTGAGCCAAGCAACCTTGCCGCGTGCCAGGTCTGCGCGCGCGTCGCGCTGGCGAATCCGGGTGTCGACCGCTGCTCCGAAAGCGGCCCCGAGCGCTTTGAGCAGATAGAGCTCTTCGACGGTGCTCATCGGGTGCGCGAGGAAGGCAAGCGCGTCGCTCCCGTTCTCTTCGGCGACACTGGCAAGACGATTCGCAGCCACTTCGAGCGCGGTTTGCCACGCCACTTCGACCCAGCGGCCGTCGGTCTTCACCATCGGCCGCGTGAGGCGATCCGCCGCATTCAGCCCTTCATAAGCGAAGCGGTCACGGTCGGAGAGCCAACATTCGTTGATCGCTTCGAATTCGAGCGGCAGAACCCGTTTGACTGCGTCATGTTTGCTTTGCACGATCAGGTTCGAACCCCAGGCGTCGTGGGGACTGATGGAGCGGCGCCGCGTCAATTCCCAGGTACGCGCCTGATAGAGAAAAGGTTTGGAGGTCAGCGCCCCTACTGGGCAGAGGTCGATGACGTTGCCCGAGACCTCCGAATGAACGGTCTCCCCCAGAAACGGCAGGATCTCGGCATGCTCACCGCGAAACGCTTGCCCCAGTTCTTGAAAGCCGCCGATTTCGGCCAAGAAACGCACGCACCGCGTACAGTTGATACAACGGGTCATGAAGGTGTCGATGAGCGGCCCGAGGTCTTTGTCGGCGACCACGCGCTTCGCTTCAGCGAAGCGATGAGCGCTCTGACCATAGCCGACCGCCAGATCCTGTAACTGGCATTCGCCGCCCTGATCACAAATGGGGCAGTCGAGCGGGTGGTTGATGAGCAGGAACTCCATCACCCCCTTTTGCGCCGTGATCGCTTTCCGGGAATGGGTCCGCACCTTCATTCCGTTGGTCGCTGGCGTCGCACAAGCAGGTAGCGGCTTCGGAGCGCGCTCCACTTCGACCAGGCACATGCGGCAGTTGGCGGCGATCGACAGCTTTTTGTGGTAGCAGAAATGGGGAATGTAGATGCCGAGTTTGTTCGCGGCGTCCATCACAGTGGCGCCGTCTTCGACCTCGACCGGTTTGCCATCAATCTCGAGCGTCAGCATCACGCCTCCACGTAGATGTCGCTACCGGCCCACTGGACTTCTGGAGGGACCAAGCAGCGCTTGTGTTCGATGTGGTAGAGAAATTCGTCGCGGAAATGCTTGATGAAGCTTTGCACCGGCATCGACGCCGCGTCGCCGAGCGCACAGATGGTCCGGCCCATGATGTTGCTGGTTGCCGACTCAAGGAGCTCGAGATCCTCGACACGACCCTGGCCGTGTTCGATGCGGTGGACGATTCGGTAGAGCCAACCGGTCCCTTCGCGGCACGGCGTACATTGACCGCACGACTCCTCATAGTAAAAGTAAGAGAGTCGCTCCAGCGCTTTTACCATGCAGGTCGTTTCGTCCATCACGATCACCGCACCAGAACCCAGCATCGAGCCAGCCTTCGCGATGGAGTCGTAATCCATCGTACATTCCATCATCACGTCTCCCGGCACGACTGGCGCGGAAGAGCCACCCGGAATCACCGCTTTGAGTTTGCGCCCGCCTCGGACACCGCCAGCCAGTTCCAAGAGCTCCGAAAATGGCGTTCCCATGGGAATTTCGTAGTTTCCCGGGCGATTGACATGTCCCGAGACCGAAAAAATCTTCATCCCGCCATTGTTGGGCTTGCCCAAATGCAGGAACTGCTCGCCCCCCATCGCAAGCAGAAAAGGAACCGAAGCAAACGTTTCGGTGTTGTTGATGGTGGTGGGTTTTCCGTAAAGGCCGTAACTGGCGGGAAATGGCGGCTTGAACCGTGGCTGCCCTTTTTTCCCTTCGATCGATTCCAAAAGCGCCGTCTCTTCGCCACAGATATAAGCCCCGTAGCCGTGGTGGGCATAGAGTTCGAAGTGGAAACCACTCCCCAAGATATTCTCACCCAAGTAGCCAGCGCGGCGCGCCTCTTCGAGCGCTTCTTCGAAACGCTCATAAACTTCGAAAATTTCACCGTGGATGTAGTTGTATCCACGGTTCGCCCCCATCGCGTAACCGGCAATGATCATCCCTTCGATCACGCTGTGTGGGTTGTAGCGCAGAATGTCGCGATCTTTGAACGTTCCGGGTTCGCCTTCATCGGAGTTACACACGACATATTTTTCCCCAGGAAACTGCCGGGGCATGAAACTCCATTTGAGCCCGGTTGGGAAGCCAGCACCCCCACGCCCACGCAGCGCCGAGGTCTTCACCTCTTCGATCACCCGTTCTTGCGACCAGTTTTCCGTGAGGATACGCCGCAGAACTTGGTAGCCACCCCGCGCTTCGTAATCGGCCAACCGCCAGCGGGATTCATCGCAATCCTTGAGGATCATCTGACCCAGCTTGAGCGTACTCATTGGGTATTCTCCGTGGCTTGGCGCTTGAGGGTTTCCAAAAGGGCGTCGAGCCGTTCGCGTGTCATCCGGCAGCACATGCGGTGGTTATTGACGAGCAGCACCGGAGCATCTCCACAAGCGCCCATGCACTCACCCTCTTTCAGTGTGAAAAGGCCGTCCGGTGTGGTCTCGTTGAAATCGATGCCGAGGCGCTCCTTGAGATGTTCTGCCGCGTGGTAGCCGCCAGAGAGCGCACAGGGCAGATTGGTGCACACCGTGAGTTTGTATTTGCCTACTGGTGTCAAATCGTACATGTTGTAGAAAGTGGCGACTTCATAGACCGCGACTGGCGGCATCTCGAGATAGTCCGCGACGAACGCGATCGTCTCTTCCGAAAGCCACCCTTTCTCTTCTTGCGCAATCCGTAGCGCCGCCATCACCGCCGACTGCTTCTGCCCCGCCGGGTATTTGGCGATTTCACGGTCGATGCGGGCCAACGCCTCTGGTGAGAGCATCGAAAACTCCTTTAGCGGTCGATTTCGCCGAAGACGATATCCATGGTGCCGATGATCGCAACGACGTCCGCAATCAAATGTCCGCGCGCCATCTTGTCCATCGCCGAAAGGTGCGCAAACCCGGGGGCGCGCAGTTTGACCCGGTAGGGTTTGTTGGCACCATCGGAGATCGCGTAGACGCCGAACTCCCCTTTCGGATGTTCCACTGCGGCATAAACCTCACCTGGCGGCACGTGGATTCCTTCGGTCATCAACTTGAAATGGTGGATCAGCTCTTCCATCCCCGTTTTCATCTTCTCGCGGGGAGGCGGCGCCACTTTGTAATTGTCCGTGATCACCGGGCCGGGGTTTTTCCGCAACCAGTCGATGCACTGTTTGATGATGCGGTTCGATTGCCGCATCTCCTCCATGCGCACCAGGTAGCGGTCGTAACAGTCACCGTTGGACCCCACCGGGATATCGAATTCGAGCTGATCGTAGACTTCATAGGGCTGCTTCTTGCGCAGGTCCCACGCCACGCCAGAGCCGCGCAGCATCGGCCCGGTGAATCCCCACGCCAGCGCCTCTTCCGGGGAGACCACGCCGATCCCCACGGTCCGCTGTTTCCAGATGCGGTTGTCGGTAAGGAGCGTATGGTAGTCGTCGAGATACCCTTCGAACCGCTCACAGAAATCTTCCAGGAAGTCGAGCAGCGACCCTTCACGAGCGCGATTGAGCTCCTTGACCCGTTTTTCGTCTTTGTATTTGCTGACGGTGTATTTGGGCATTTCGTCCGGCAGGTCGCGGTACACCCCGCCTGGGCGATAGTACGCTGCGTGCATCCGCGCACCGGAGACCGCCTCATACGCATCCATCAGATCTTCGCGCTCACGGAAGGTATAGAGCACCATCGTCATCGCGCCGATATCGAGCGCATGGGTACCGATATTGAGAAGGTGGTTGAGGATGCGCGTGATTTCATCGAACATCACGCGGATGTACTGCGCGCGAATCGGCACTTCGATCCCAAGCAGCCGCTCGATGGCCAGGCAGTAGGCGTGTTCGTTGCACATCATCGAGACGTAGTCCAACCGGTCCATATAGGGAACCGATTGCACCCAGGTGCGGGTTTCCGCCAATTTTTCTGTACCGCGATGCAACAACCCGATGTGCGGGTCGGCGCGCACCACCACCTCCCCGTCGAGTTCGAGGATCAGGCGCAAGACACCGTGGGCCGACGGGTGCTGCGGCCCGAAGTTGATCGTAAAGTTCTTGATTTCGGCCATCGTCACACGTCCCCGTAGTTCGCTTCACGGACGATTCGCGGCGTGTTTTCGCGCGGCTCGATCGTCACCGGTTGATAGACGACGCGCCCTTTCTCCGGGTCGTAACGCATTTCGACATGGCCGGTCACCGGGAAGTCTTTGCGCAGGGGGTGGCCGACGAATCCGTAATCGGTCAAAATGCGCCGCAAATCGGGGTGCCCTTCGAAGAGGATCCCAAAGAGGTCGAACGCTTCGCGTTCATACCAATCGACACTGGGCCAGATCTCGATCAACGAAGGAAGGGTCGGCCAGTCGTCGTCTACCGCAAAGGTCTTCAGCCGCAACCTTACGTTATGGGTGAGCGAAAGCAGATGGACGGCAACGGCGAAACGCGGTCCCACCCACGGACGGTTCGCGTAGGTGGCATAGTCGATACCGGAAAGGTCGATCAACTGTTCGAACGCAAAATCGGAATCGTCGCGCAACGTTTGCGCGATCGCCAGATAGTTTTCCTTGTCGACGGTCATCGTCACTTCCCCGTGGTGCTCCTGCACCACGACTTGATCGCCGAACCGGTTCCGCAGTCGTTGCGCCAAAGCTTCGGTTCTTTTCATCGACGCCCCCTAGGCTACGTGCGCGCGATCGTGGACGTGCGCTTGATTTTGTTCTGAAGCTGAATGATGCCGTACAAAAGCGCTTCAGCCGTTGGCGGACAGCCGGGAACGTAGACATCGACCGGCACGATGCGGTCACAACCGCGCACCACGGAATAGGAATAGTGGTAATAGCCGCCCCCGTTGGCGCAGGACCCCATCGAGATCACCCACCGCGGCTCGGGCATTTGGTCATAGACTTTGCGCAATGCGGGTGCCATTTTGTTGCAGAGCGTCCCCGCAACGATCATGAGATCCGATTGTCGCGGGCTGGGACGAAAAACGACACCGAAGCGGTCGAGATCGTAACGCGAACAGCCAGCATGAATCATCTCGACGGCGCAACACGCCAACCCGAAGGTCATCGGCCACAGCGACCCCGTCCGCGTCCAGTTGATGACCGTATCGAGCGACGTGGTCATGAACCCTTCGCGCATCACTCCTTCAATGCCCATCGCTCACTCCCAATCGAGCGCGCCGTTCTTCCATTCGACCGCATAGCCCAAGACCAACACGGCGAGGAAGATCAGCACGGTAGTAAAAGCGTACCAGGCGTTTGCGCCTGCAGTGATCATTTCATTGAACGTAACGCCCCACGGAAACAAGAGCGCGATTTCCAAGTCGAACAGAATGAACAGGATCGCAATCAGGTAATAGCGAACGTCGAATTTGATACGGGCGTCTTCGAACGGCTCGAAACCGCATTCGTAGGGGGAGTATTTTTCGGGATCAGGACGGCGTGGGCCAAGGATCCACCCAAACACCATCGGCAGTACGCCGATCGCCAGCGCGACTACCAGGAAAACCAGGACCGGAAAGTAGCTTTCCATTACGGCCGCTCCTCATCTTCGGGCGACCGATAGGATACACCTTTTTGGTTCTAAATGCAGCGCGAAGCCAAAAAACAAGCTATCAAAAAAATCTAAGTTATTTGAATTTTTTTTGATAAAAATTCTTTTTGCAACAAAAAAAGCCGCTCATGAGCGGCTTTTTTTGTTTGGTGCCGACGGTGAGATTCGAACTCACACGGCTTTCGCCACCACCCCCTCAAGATGGCGTGTCTACCAATTCCACCACGTCGGCAGCAACGAAGCGAATTATACCGGAATTTTGCCGCAGCGCAATACCTCGCACCAGTCACTCAGGGATTTTCGACTCCGGTGCTGGCGATTGTTGTTGCGGTTGCGGTGCAGCAGCGCCAGCGTCCTGTTGCATCACGCTCGATGGCGCAGAAAGATGCGTTTTGCTCGCGAGGTAGGTCATCGCGAGACTGGTCAGGAAGAAAACCGTGGCGAGGATCGCGGTGGTTCGGCTCAAAAAGGTAGCTCCGCCGGAGGCCCCAAAAAGACTCGCCGAGCTTCCGCCCCCAAACGCGGCACCGGCATCGGCGCCCTTGCCGTGTTGCAACAGCACCAGAATGATCAATGCCACGGCAACGACTAGGTGAATCGTCAGAACGATCGAAAAAGCCAAACTACCCATTGTTACTCCTTTTCAGCAGCCGCGACGATCGCGGCAAATTCCATAGCACTCAACGACGCGCCGCCGATCAGCCCACCATCACACCCTTCGACGGTAAACAGTTCCGCAGCGTTACCCCCTTTGACACTTCCCCCGTAGAGAATGGGAAGGTCTGAGCGCGCCCCAACCTCAGAAAGCACCGTGCGCAACCAACCATGCGCCGCAGCAACGTCTTCGGGCGTGGCATTGCGTCCGGTTCCAATTGCCCAAACCGGTTCGTACGCAATGAGAACGTTTTCGACCGCTGCGGCACCGACGATTTCGACCACCTCGACGATCTGCTGACGCAATACGTCTTGCCAGGCGCCGCGCTCCCGCTCTTCCAGCGTCTCACCAACACACCAGATCGGCGTAATCGCCACCGCATTGAGCCGCTGGATCTTTTCTGCGATCTGCGCATTGGTTTCGCCGAAATATTGCCGCCGTTCCGAATGACCGACGATGGTCAACCGGCATCCGAAATCACACAACATTTCGGCGTGGACTTCACCGGTATAGGCCCCAGGGCCGAACGGGCTGACATTCTGTGCGCCCCAGAGCACCTTGCTCTCTTGCAACATACGCTGTGCTTGCGCCAGATAAGGGAACGGCACGCAGACCCCTACACGCGTATTCTCGCAAACTAGCGCTTTGAGCGCGACGAGTAGCGCTTCGTTCTGCGACCATGCGCCGTTCGATTTCCAGTTACCGATAACCCATTTCATGGAAAAAACTCCTCACCCCAATCAAACCATCACCGACGCACCTGCTCGGCGATCCGTTCCGCGGTTTCCGCAAGCGCCGCTACGATAGCGTCGACCACCGCCGCCTCTTCCCCTTCGACCATGATGCGCAAAAGCGGCTCGGTGCCCGAAGGGCGGATCAGAATCCGTCCACGATCGGCCAGTTCGGATTGGGCACGCGCTACGGCGTCCCGAAGCGCCCCGTGGGCTTGCCAGTCCTCTCCCTTGGGCCAGACGACATTGCGCAACCTTTGGGGGTAGGTCTGTAACGGCGCGGTCCATTCCGCCAAGGTGGTCTCATGGCGCACCAACGCGGCCAGGACCTGCAACGCGCTGACGATCCCGTCGCCCGTGGTGTGTTTGTCCAAACAGAGGATATGCCCCGAATTCTCCCCACCGTAGCACCAACCCCGTTCGCGCAAACGCTCCGCGACGAAACGATCGCCCACCGCGGTCCGTTCAAGCGGCACACCGTAGGCAGCGAGCGCACGCTCCAACCCCAAATTGGTCATCACCGTTCCCACGACACCGGGCACGGCAACCCCCGCAGCCAAACGGTCGCGAACGATCGCGAACAACAGGGCGTCGCCATCGTACAACCGCCCTTCCCGGTCAATCATCACCACGCGATCCCCGTCACCGTCGAACGCGATCCCAAGGTCTGCCTGGTGCGCTTCGACCGCGCGTTGCAAAGCATCTGGATGGGTCGCACCCACCGCGCGGTTGATGTTGAAGCCATCCGGTTCTGCGCCGATCACCGTGGTCTTCGCGCCCAATTCGTGAAAAACGTGCGGCGCTACCTGGTACGTTGCGCCATGAGCGCAATCAAGCACCAGGTGCCAGCCATCGAGCGTAAGGTCCGCGGGAAAAGTATTCTTACAAAATTCGATGTAACGCCCTGAGGCGTCGTCGATTCGCTTCGCTTTGCCCAACGCGTCTGCTGTAACCGATTCGACGGGCGCTTCCAGCCACTCTTCGATCTGTACTTCCAGCGCGTCGTCGAGTTTCGTCCCCGCTGCGGAGAAAAATTTGATTCCGTTGTCGTAATAGGGGTTGTGCGACGCGCTGACGACGATTCCTGCATCGAGCCGCATCGCCCTAGTGAGGTAGGCGATCCCCGGTGTCGGCAAAGGCCCTGTCAGCAAGACGTCTACTCCGCTACTGGCTAACCCCGCTTCGAGTGCCGCTTCCAGCAGATAACCAGAAACCCGCGTGTCTTTGCCAATCACAACCGTCGGACGCCGCAAACCGGTATGAGCGCGTGCCAAAACCTTGCCTGCGGCAAAGCCCAGCCGAACGACGAAATCGGGTGCAAGGTGGGGATCCCCGATGCGCCCGCGGATGCCGTCGGTACCAAACCAGCGTGCCATAGGTTACCCAGTTCAAAAAAGTGCCATTGTACCAGGGGGATCGTACAAAGCCGCTGTTTCGCTACGCGTTCACGCCAGCGCACGCCAAACGCGCAGTGCATCGACCGTCGCCGCGACATCGTGCACCCGCACGATCGAAGCGCCCAACGCCACCGCTTTGAGCGCGGCGGCAACACTGCCAAAGACGCGCGCCTTGGGTTCGTCACGACCGGTGATCGCCTGAATCATCCGTTTGCGCGAAACACCAACGAGGACGGGATACGATGCGACAAAACGCGGCAACGCGCGAAACAGCGCCACGTTGTGTTCCAACGTCTTCCCAAAACCAAAGCCGGGATCCCAGACGATGCGGGCAGGGGCCACCCCTGCCGCTTCAAGCGCGCGGGTCTGGGCATTGAGAAACGCATATACTTCACCGACCACATCGTCGTAGTGCGGTGCCGCTTGCATCGTTTGCGGCTCCCCTTTCATGTGCATCACACACAAGCCACACCCGCTCTGCGCAGCGACCCGAACCGCGTCAGCAGTGCGAAAGCCCGAAACATCGTTGAGGATGTCCGCACCGAGTTCGACGGCACGCGCCATGACCTCTGGTTTACGGGTATCGACCGAGATCGCGACTGGCCACTTCGTGACTGCCCGCAGCACCGGCTCCAACCGTTGCCATTCCACCTCTGCTGGGACAGGCTGCGCCCCCGGCCGGGTCGATTCGGCACCGAAATCGAGCACTGCGGCGCCCGCTTCGACCGCGGCCTCGGCCTGCTTGAGTGCCGCTGTAACGTCGGCGTCCACCCCATCGCCTGAGAACGAATCGGGCGTGAGGTTGACGATCGCCATCACGAGCGGTTCGTGCAACGACAAACGGAAACGCCCCGCGCGCCAAACGCGGGGCTGAAGGGAATCGACCGTTTTGGGTTTCATCGACGGTTTTTCACCGCGTTCATCCAGCCGGTTCCGCTTCGGGCGGCTGCCCGCCAGGCGAAGCGGGGCGCGTCCCTTTTTCTTCTTGTGCCGATGCGTCGGCAACTACCCCTTCCCCGCTCGGCGGCGTTGCGTTGCGCTGGTTCGTGTCTGATTTTTTTGGCGGGCGCGGCGGTTTTCCCGCCATGATGTCGTCGATCTGGTCGGCGTCGAGCGTCTCATATTCGAGCAGCGCTTCGGCCAGCGCGATGACTTTGTCCCGGTTCTCTTCGATCAAGCGGCGCGCGAGCGCGTATTGCTCGTCGATGATGCGGCGCACTTCGGCGTCGACCTTTTGCATCGTTGCTTCAGAGATGTTGCGGTGGGTGGTCACGGCGCGACCAAGGAAAATTTCCCCTTCCTCTTCGCCATAGACCATCGGCCCCAGGATATCGGACATTCCCCACTGGGTGACCATTTTGCGCGCGATATCGGTTGCCCGTTGAAAGTCGTTCGACGCCCCCGTTGTCATCTGGTTCATGAAGATCTCTTCGCAGATCCGTCCGCCGAACAGAACCGCGATCGTGTTCAGCAGCCGTTCTTTGTCCTGACTGTAGCGGTCGCCCTCCGGGAGCTGCATCGTCACCCCCAGCGCACGGCCGCGCGGGATGATCGTCACCTTGTGCACCGGGTCGGTTTTGGGCAGGAGCTTCGCGACTACAACGTGCCCAGCTTCGTGGTACGCAGTATTGCGCCGCTCCTCTTCGCTCATCACCATCGAGCGCCGCTCCGGCCCCATCAGGATCTTGTCTTTCGCGCGCTCGAAGTCCTCCATTTCAACATAGCGCTTGTTCGCGCGGGCAGCAAAGAGCGCGGCCTCATTGACCAGATTGGCGAGATCGGCGCCCGAAAAGCCAGGCGTGCCCCGCGCGATGATCGCGGGGTCGACGTCTTGCCCCAACGCGATTTTGCGCATATGGACCTTGAGGATCTGCTCACGACCCCGTACGTCGGGTAGCGACACCACCACTTGCCGGTCGAAACGGCCCGGCCGCAAGAGCGCCGGATCGAGCACATCCGGACGGTTGGTCGCAGCGATCACGATGATGCCGCTGCTGCCTTCGAAGCCATCCATTTCGACCAGGAGTTGGTTAAGGGTCTGTTCGCGTTCGTCGTTGCCACCGCCCAACCCGGCCCCCCGCTGCCGTCCGACCGCGTCGATCTCATCGATAAAGATGATGCACGGGGCGTGTTTTTTCGCTTGTTCGAACATGTCGCGCACCCGCGCGGCACCGACACCGACGAACATTTCGACGAAGTCAGAACCGGAGATGCTGAAAAACGGTACTTTCGCTTCACCTGCGATCGCTTTGGCCAACAGTGTCTTCCCGGTTCCCGGAGGGCCGACCATCAACACCCCTTTCGGGATGCGTCCACCCAGTTGCTGGAATTTGCTGGGGTCTTTCAAAAAGTCGACGAGCTCTTGCACCTCCTCTTTGGCCTCATCGCAACCGGCGACATCGGCAAAGGTGACGGTATTGCTCGATTCATCGAGCAATCGCGCCCGCGACTTCCCGAACGAGAACGCGCCCCCTTTCCCGCCACCGCTCATCTGCCGCATGAAATAGACCCAGACCGCGATGAGCAAGAGCATCGGAAACCAAGAAACGAAGATGTTGGTAAGCAGCGATTGCCCTTCGTCCGGCTTCGTCGCGGCAATCGAAACGCCGTATTTCATCAGGTCGGAAACCATCCACAGATCCATCGGCGGAGCATAGACGGTCACTTGACGACCATCGTTCATCAGGGCGCGTACCGTTCGCCCATCGATGATCGCCTTCGTTACCTTCCCCTCTTTCGCCGCTTCCATGAATTGGGAGTATTCCATGGTCGACGCCGGCGCGGTGCGGTCGTTGAATTGGTTGAACACCGTCATCAGCACCATGCCGATGACGAGCCAAATCGCTAGATTGCGAAAAAAACTGTTGCCGTTCAAAGGGGGACTCCTTCTACCTACCTACGCACGATTCGCATCTTCGAGTCGATTCTAACCGCTTGGGTTCCACACGGCAATAGAAAAATTCGATCGCCACGATAGGATCTATGCGCTGTCCATGACGAGATCAGCGCCTTTTGGGTCGTTTACCCAAGAAATAGAGCTCGCTGCTTTCCGAACGGGACGCTTTGGGTTTGCGCGGGAGCACCGTGTGGAACGCGCTTTGCAGCTGCTGCCGGTACGCGTCGATCCCTGGGCCCTGGAACACTTTGACGAGGAAGGCACCGTTTGGTGTCAGATGCTCGAGCGCAAACGCCAACGCCAATTCGGCAAGATGAAAACTTTTTGCCGCATCGGTGATCGCGATACCGGAGAGGTTGGGCGCCATATCGGAAAGCACGAGATCGACCGGTTGTCCCTCGAGCGCCTGTTCCAGGGCGTTCAGGACCGTTTCGTCGGTGAAATCTCCTTGGATCACCGTCACACCGGGAAGCGACACGATCGGCAAGCGATCAAGCGCAAAGACCTTGCCGGTTGGCGCGACCCGAGCGGCGGCAATCTGCGACCATGCCCCAGGCGCTGCCCCCAGATCGACCACCCGCATCCCGGGTTGCAGCAAGCGATCTTTTTCGTCGATCTCGAGGAGCTTGTACGCAGCCCGCGAACGGTACCCTTCCTGTACGGCGCGCTGGACATAGGGGTCGTGCACATGCCGGTCGAGCCAAGCTTTTTTGCTGCGGTGTTTTTTCATGTGGACTCAGGTTTTCTGCGATAATTGCAAGTTCCGCGTATCGTGAAAGAACGATCCACCATGGCTGCACTGACAATCGATTCCGACCAGCGAAGAGCCTTGCGGGCGCAGGCCCACCATTTGAAACCGGTCGTGATGATCGCCAGCAAAGGGCTAACGCCAGCCGTGCTGGCCGAAATCGACCGGGCGCTCACGGCGCACGAATTGATCAAAATCCGTGTTACGGGAGCCGAACGCGACATTCGCGCCCAATATCTGGAAACGATTTGCGACACGCTCGATTGCGCTCCGGTCCAGTTGTTGGGTAATCTGCTCCTTGTTTGGCGCCCCAACCCAGAAAAGCGCGCAGAAACGCCACGCGCATCTCGTGCGAAAACCGCTGATAACAACAACGCTGCCGCGTTCGTTCGGCGCGCACGTCGGCAAGCCCTGACGAAAAAACGGAATCACTCGTAACGGACGTCGAGAATTTCGTATTCGCGGGCGCCGCCGGGCGCCTGCACGACCACGACATCTCCTGCATATTTGCCGATCAAAGCACGGGCGATCGGCGAAGTAACCGAAATTTTTCCTTCACGCACGTCGGCTTCGTCTTCACCAACGATTTGATAGGTGACCTGCTCACCAGATTCCGTGGCCTCCAAATCGACCGTGGCGCCAAATACCACCCGTCCGTCGGCGTCGAGGGTTTTCGGATCGATGATCTGGGCGTTCGCCAATTTCCCTTCGAGCTCCATGATCCGTCCTTCGATGAACGCCTGCCGTTCGCGCGCCGCGTCGTATTCGGCGTTCTCCGAAAGGTCTCCATGGCTACGCGCCTCGGCAATCGCCGCGATCACCGCGGGCCGCTCCACCGTTTTCAGGCGATGGAGCTCTTCTTTGAGCTTTTGTGCGCCGCGCACCGTCATGGGATATTTCATCAACCGTTCCTCCGAGCTGCCAACGCTTCCCGATGGAGTTGTTGTAACGCATAGACGTCGAACCGTTCGGCCATTTCGATTCCCATCACCGCGGCCTCAGCCCCTTCGATCGTCGTATAGATGGGGGCTTTCGCTGCAAGCGCACTCACCCGAATCGAACGGGAATCGATCACCGCTTGACGGCGGGCCTCGACCGTATTGATCACCAGCGCAATCTCGCCGTTTTTGATCATGTCGACGATATGCGGCCGCCCTTCGTTGACCTTATTGACGACCTGCACGGGAATGCCTGCCGCTTCGAGCGTGCGCGCCGTACCCCTCGTCGCCACGATCGTAAAGCCGAGATCGTGCAGGCGGCGTCCAACCGCCACCGCCGCGGGGCGGTCGCTCGGTTTCACACTCAAAAAGACCTTTCCGCTTCGGGGCAATACCACGCCTGCGGCCAACTGCGATTTGTAGAACGCTTCGGCAAAGGTCCGGCCGATCCCCATCACTTCGCCCGTCGACTTCATCTCGGGCCCCAGGATCGGGTCGACACCCGGAAACTTGTTGAACGGGAACACCACCTCTTTGACCGAAAAATAGGGGGGAACGAGCTCTTCGGTCACGCCCTGTTCCGCGAGCTTTTTCCCAGCCATACAGCGCGCGGCCACTTTGGCGTAGGGCACCCCGCACGCTTTGGAGACGAACGGAACCGTGCGGGACGCACGGGGGTTCACCTCCAGCACATAAACGGTGGCATCGGGACCACTGCCCTGCACCGCGAACTGGGCGTTCATCAAGCCGACGACGTCGAGCGCCTTCGCGAGCGCGACCGTCTGGCGACGGATTTCGTCGAGCACCGCAGGATGCAAGGTATAGGGCGGGATCGAACATGCGGAATCGCCCGAATGGACCCCCGCCATCTCGATGTGTTCCATCAAGCCTGCGATCACGACGCGCTCACCGTCGCTCACCGCGTCGATATCGACTTCGGTCGCGTCGTCCAGGAACCGGTCGAGCAACACGGGCGAATCGTTCGACACCTTGACCGCTTCGCGCATGTAGCGTTCGAGATCTTGCGGATCGTGAACGATCTCCATCGCCCGCCCCCCCAAGACGTAGCTGGGACGAACGACCAGCGGGTAACCGATCTCTGCAGCGAGACGCATCGCCTCATCTGGGGTACGTGCAGTGCGGTTTTCCGGCTGCCGCAGCCCCAGTTGCATCAACAATTTTTGGAAGCGTTCGCGATCCTCCGCGGCGTCGATCGCATCCGGCGACGTTCCGATGATCGGCACGCCATTTGCGGCGAGCGCTTTGGCGCGTTTGAGCGGAGTTTGACCGCCGAACTGCACGATCACCCCTTCCGGCTTTTCCACGTGACAGATTTCGAGGATGTCTTCGAGCGTGATCGGTTCGAAATAGAGGCGATCAGAGGTGTCGTAATCGGTCGAGACCGTCTCCGGGTTACAGTTGACCATGATCGTTTCGAAGCCGTCTTCGCGCAGCGCCAGTGCCGCATGGACGCAGCAGTAATCGAATTCGATCCCCTGGCCGATGCGGTTCGGCCCTCCGCCCAAAATCATGATTTTGCGACGATTGCTGGGCGCCGCTTCGCAAAAGGCTTCGTACGTCGAATAGAGGTAGGCAGTAGGTGTGGCGAATTCGGCCGCGCAGGTATCCACCCGTTTATAGACGGGCCGCACACCAAGTGCGTGGCGATGCAACCGGACCGCCTCTTCGGTGGTATCGAGGAGCTTCGCCAACCGGCGATCCGAGAATCCTTTGCGCTTCAACGCGCGCATTTCGTCGGCGTCGATCCCTTTGAGCGAACGCCCTTTGAGCTTTTGCTCGATTTCGACGAGCGCTTCGATCTGACTCAAGAACCACGGATCGATCTTGGTCAGCTGGTGGATTTTTTCGAGCGACATCCCTTCGCGGAACGCTTGCGCCAAGTACAAAATGCGCTGCGCCCCGGGGTTCGCGAGCTCGTGTTCGAGCGATTCGGGGGTGCATTCGACCTCGTCGAACCCATAGACGCCCACTTCCAGGCCGCGCAACGCTTTTTGCACCGACTCTTGGAAGGTGCGACCGATCGCCATCACCTCGCCGACCGACTTCATCTGGGTAGTCAAACGGTCGTTGGCGTGCGGAAACTTTTCGAATGCGAAACGGGGGATTTTGGTGACGACGTAGTCGATGGTCGGCTCGAACGACGCGGGGATCGCGCCACCGGTGATGTCGTTCTTGAGTTCGTCGAGGGTGTAGCCAACAGCGAGTTTCGCCGCGATCTTGGCGATCGGGAAGCCGGTTGCCTTCGACGCGAGCGCCGAAGAGCGCGATACCCTCGGGTTCATTTCGATCACGATCATGCGACCATCTTTCGGATTGATCGCGAATTGAACGTTCGACCCTCCGGTATCGACGCCGATTTCGCGCAGCACCGCGATCGACGCGTCCCGCATCCGTTGGTACTCTTTGTCGGTGAGCGTCTGTGCCGGTGCCACGGTGATCGAGTCGCCCGTGTGCACACCCATCGGGTCGAGGTTTTCGATCGAACAGACGATGATGCAGTTGTCGTTCTTGTCCCGCACCACCTCCATTTCGAACTCTTTCCAGCCGATGAGCGACTCTTCGATGAGGAGTTCATGCACCGGACTGAGATCTAACCCTCGCTTACAAATTTCGACGAACTCTTCCATGTTGTAGGCGATTCCCCCCCCGGTTCCTCCCAACGTAAAAGAGGGACGGATAATGACCGGGAAACCGATCTCAGACTGAACCGCCAGCGCCTCTTCCAAACTGTGCGCGATGCCCGAGCGCGCCGACTCCAGTCCGATGCGGGTCATCGCCTCTTTGAAGAGCTGTCGGTCTTCGGCTTTGGCAATCGCGGTTTCGTTCGCGCCGATCAATTCGACGTTGTAACGTTCGAGCACGCCGGAGCGGGCGAGCTCGAGTGCGGTATTGAGCGCGGTTTGCCCCCCCATCGTCGGTAGGAGCGCATCGGGCCGCTCTTTTGCGATGATGCGCTCGACCACCTCAGGGGTGATGGGCTCGATATAGGTGACATCGGCCATTTCGGGGTCGGTCATGATGGTTGCCGGGTTGGAGTTCACCAAAACGACCCGGTACCCCTCTGCACGCAGCGCTTTGCACGCTTGCGCCCCCGAGTAGTCGAATTCACAGGCCTGACCGATGACGATCGGTCCAGCACCAATGATCAGAATCGATTCGATGTCCGTGCGCTTTGGCATGGTTTTTCCTTGCAAGCTGGGATTTATGCCTGACGCCGCGCGTCGATCAACGCAACGAAGCGGTCGAAGAGATCCGCAATGTCATGCGGTCCGGGACTCGCCTCTGGGTGGCCTTGAAAACCGAAGGCTGGCACGTCGGTGCGCTCGATCCCCTGAACGCTGCCGTCGAAGAGGGAAACGTGGGTGACGCGGCAATTGATGGGCAGCGAATCGGCGTCCACTGCAAAACCGTGGTTCTGGCTGGTGATATAGACACGACCGTTGGTGAGATCCTTGACCGGATGGTTCGCGCCGTGGTGACCGAATTTCATTTTGACGGTGCGCGCGCCGGATGCCAAACCCAGGATCTGGTGTCCCAAACAGATCCCAAAGAGGGGAATCCCGTCGGCCATCGCCGCCTGCGCCGCTGCGATCGCGTAGTGACACGGCTCCGGATCCCCAGGGCCATTCGAGAGCATGATGCCATCGGGATCGAGCGCTTTCACCTCGGCGTAAGGGGTCTGCGCCGGCACCACCGTCACTCGGCAACCGCGTGCCGCCAAGAGGCGCAAAATGTTGCGTTTCACACCAAAATCATAGACGACGACGTGTCGGGTCGTTTCCGTCACCGTGGGGTAACCGAGACCGAGTTGCCACGCGCCCTCACGCCATTCGCTCACCGTGCGCCGTGTCACCTCTTGTGCAAGATCCATTCCCGCCAACCCAGGGAATGCTCGTGCCGCAGCGAGCGCGTCGGTAACGTTCGGCATTTCACCGGGCGGAGCGGTGAGAATCGCGCCACTTTGCGCCCCCTGGTCGCGTAAACGACGCGTGAGTTCGCGGGTATCGATTTCCGCGATCGCCACCACATTGTGGCGCTTGAGGTAGTCAGGAAGCGATTCGGTGGCACGGAAATTACTCACCACGCGGGAGAGATCCCGAATCACCAACCCCGCCGCATGCACCGTCTCGCTCTCTTCGTCTTCTGGGTTCGTCCCCACATTTCCGATATGGGGGTAGGTGAGCGTCACGATTTGGCGACGGTAGCTGGGGTCGGTGAGGATCTCCTGATACCCTGTGATCGAGGTGTTGAACACCACTTCACCTACGGTCAGACCAACCGCTCCGATCCCCACCCCGTGGAAAACCGTTCCGTCGGCCAGAGCCAAAACTGCATTCGAGCGCACGATCGTTCCTCACGTAAAAAAACGGGACGCAACCGCATCCCGTTGTTTTCTAGGCAGTCCTTGCTGCCATTTTACCAGAATTCCCGTCGTCTCAGATGCCCAGGACGTCCTGCATCGAATAGAGCCCCGCAGGTTTGTCGGCGAGAAACCGCGCAGCCCGGATCGCACCGGCGGCGTACGGCATCCGACTTTGCGACCGGTGGGTGATCTCGATCCGCTCCCCTTGCGCAGCAAAAAGCACCGTATGGTCGCCAATGATTTCACCGGCCCGGATCGTCGAAAACCCGATCTGCTGTTTGGGCCGCTCACCCGTATTCCCTTCACGCCCAAAAATGGCCACCGCATCGAACGACCACCCCAACGTACGCGCGACGATCCGTCCCATTTCCAGCGCCGTACCCGAAGGGGCATCGACCTTGTGGCGATGGTGCGCTTCGATCACCTCGACGTCATACCCTTCCAAGAGCTTTGCCGCCACCTCCAAGAGTTTGAATACGGCGTTGACCCCTACCGCCATGTTGGGCGCAAAGACGATGGGAATGTCGCGCGCTGCGGCCCCGATCCGAGCGCGACCCGCATCGTCGAACCCCGTGGTTCCGATCACCATCGCCCGCTTGTGTCGCACGGCTTCGTCCAGGATTGCGAAGGTCCCTTCGGGGCGCGTAAAATCGATCACACAATCGGCAGCTACGACCGCTGCAGCGATGTCGTCGCCTATCGAAACGCCGGTTGTCCGGCCGAGCAGTTGCCCCACATCTTGACCGATCACGGGAGATCCTGGGCGGTCGAACGCTGCAGCAAGCGCCACTCCAGAATCGGGCGCCAGTGCCGCTTCGATCAACATTCGTCCCATCCGACCACCCGCTCCCGCAATCGCTACCTTGACCGCATGCATGGACCTGTTCTCCTTTTTCTAAACGATTGGCGGCTGCGAACGCGTTACTCTTTCTGTTCCGCGGGAATCTCGACCGTCTGCCAACGCGGTCGACTTTCTGACTGCGACCCCGCCGCGGCTTCGTTTGCCGGGACGACGTCACCCTCCACGCGCACCAGCACGCCGTTTTCGAAAAAGAGGGTCAAGCGGCGCATCTCAACATGCCCCCGCTTGTCGTCGTAACGGTAGAGGTAATCCCAGCGATCGTTGCGGAACGGGTCGACGAGCAGTGGCGCCCCGAGCAACAACCGGACCGTTTCTTGCGGCATCCCTTTGCGCAGTTGGCGCGCCGCTTCCGGCTCCACCCAGTTGCCTTGACGAACCGGTGCCGAATAGGGGGAAGCGATTGCGGCAACACGGTCGAACGCGCTTCCTTGCTCCAGCGCACACCCCGTAAGCGCGAAGACAACCCCAACCCCCGCAAGCTCCGCGGTGAGTAGGCGTTTCTTAGTGCGACGAAAAGGCGATTCGCGACGCATGTTTCCCTCGAAAACCCTTCACGATGCGAAACTATAGCATGCTCTGGTCGGTGCGTGATTCGCACTCAGAGCAACGATTGCGTATAATCGGAACGATTCTTTTTGTCGTCATCCTCTCTGATTGCCATGAACGCAAAAACCGACATCGACCTCCGGGAAAAAGGGCTCAAAGCCACCTACCCGCGAATCAAAATTCTCGAACTCTTCGCGCAGGAAGGCGCGCGCCATTTGAGTGCCGACGACGTCTATCGCGAACTGCTCGACCAGGGGGTCGAAATCGGTCTCGCGACGGTCTATCGCGTGCTCACGCAGTTCGAACAGGCCGGGGTGCTGCTCAAACACCACTTCGACGGCACGAAAGCAGTTTTCGAACTGGCAGAAAACCACCACCATGACCACCTCGTTTGCGTGGATTGCGGGCGGATCGTCGAATTCCACGACGAGGCGATCGAAGCGCGACAAAAAGCGATTGCCGAACAGTACGGATTTTCGCTCGAGGACCACGCCCTTGCACTCTACGGTCGTTGCGTGCAGGGAGCCGATTGCCCGTACCGTAAAACGCGTTCGAAAAGTTAGCCCTTCGCGTCTTGCGCCCCGCGCTGGCTCATCGCCAGCAGTGAGCAGGCGTGCGTTCGAGCCGCCTCATCGACTTGCGCACCCCCCACCATGCGCGCCAATTCGTCGATTCGCGCATCGATTGCGAGCGGTTCGACGACCGTCACGACACTTTGTTCCGAATCGGGCCGTTTACTGACCCGCCAGTGCCAATCGGCACACGCCGCCACCTGTGGCTGATGGGTCACCGCAAGCACTTGCCGCCATGTCCCGAGCTGCTGCATCAACCGACCCACGACTGCGGCAACCGCGCCCCCAATCCCAACATCCACTTCGTCGAAAATCACAGTGGGGATCGCCTCGGCACCAACCGAAGCCACCTGAATCGCCAGCCCAATGCGGGAAAGCTCCCCGCCCGACGCCACTTGGGCCAATGCTGCTGGTGGCTGCCCTGGGTTGGCCGCAAAACGGAACGCGATCCGTTCCATGCCGTGCACGCTCGGCTCGATCGATTCGAGTGCCACTTCGAATCGGGCATGAGGCATTGCCAGTTCCGGCAACAAGCGCATCACCGCGTCGCGCAACCGCCGCGCACCCTTCTGACGCTTCGCGCTCAGGCGCGCCGCGGCGTCCCGATACGCTTGGTGCGCTGCGCGCTCTGCAGTCTGCAACCGTTCCAGATCGCTTGCCGCATCGAGCGCGGCCAGGCGTTTCTCCCATTCGGCGGCAAGCGCAGGCAGCGCTTCCGGAAGGACGCGATGTTTGCGCGCCAATTCATGGGCGGCGCTGATCCGTTCGTGCAAAAATGCCAACCGTTCGGGGTCTTCCTCGAAGCGCGCCAACTCCCGCTTGAGGCTCGCTGCCGCTTCGTCGAGCTCGGCTTCCGCCGCAGCCAACAGCGAAAGCGGCTCCGCGATCGCGGCATGGAACGTTTCCACTTCCCGTAGCGCGCGGATCGCGCGGCTGACAGCAACGAGCGCGCCATCTGGGTCCCGATCGAGAAGATCGAGCGCAACCGCGACCTGCTGCTGCAGTTCGGCTGCGTGGCTCAAGCGGCGATACTCCGCTTCCCACGCTTGCCACTCCTCTGCGGTAAAAGCGATCGGTTGCCACTCCCTCAACCACCAAGTGAGGCGCTCACGCTCCTCGGCGATCCGTCCCTGCGTCGCGATCGCTTCATCGAGTGCATTTTTCGCTTGTTGCCACGCTTGCCAGGCACGCGCGACCGCTTCCGCTTCTGGAACGGCTTCGGCGAAACGATCGACGAGCCGCCGTTGCGTCTCTGGGGTCAGGAGCGCATGGTGCGCATGTTGCCCATGTACGTCGGCAAGCCACGCCCCCAATGCGCGCAATTGGCTTTGCGTCACCGCGACACCTTGAATCCAAGCGCGCGAACGCCCATTGGCGTCGAGGGTACGCCGAATGAGCAGCATCGCCTCGTCGTCTGGCGCGATCTCCCATTCGGCAAGAAGCGACGCGGCTTCAGGTTGTTCCGGCCAATCACAAGTGAGCACCACCTCGGCCCGTTGCGCGCCGGTGCGCACCCAGTTCGCATCGGCACGTGCGCCCAAAACGAACGTCACGGCGTCGAGCAGAATCGATTTCCCCGCCCCAGTCTCCCCGGTGAGCGCACCAAACCCCGGTTCGAACGCGAGGTCGAGGTGTTCGATCAGGACGAAATCGCGAATTTCCAGACGACGAATCATGATCCGTTACCGCGGTGACGCGCTCCAATGGAGCTTTTCCCGCAACATCGCAAAATAGTCGTAGCCAATCGGATGGAGGAAACGGGCTTGGTGGCCAGCGCGCCGCACCTGCAAGCGGTCCGAGGGCAGCATCTCCACCCGCCCTTGCCCATCGAAATGGACATCGGCAACATGGCCTGGCAGTAAGGCGAGTTCGATCTCCGCCCGGTCGGGAATCGTGATCGGCCGCGCCGTGAGTGCGTGTGGGCACAGGGGCACAAGAGCAATGCCCGCAACCTGAGGATGCAGAATAGGGCCGTTCGCCGAAAGCGCGTAGGCGGTGGAACCGGTGGGTGTAGCAATGATCATCCCGTCAGACCGTTGCGTATAGACGAAATGACCGTCGATGTGTAATTCGAATTCGATCATCCGCCCCAGATCCCCTTTGTTCATCACGATGTCGTTGAGTGCGTGGCTCGCGGCGATCACGGCGCCGTCCCGGACGATTCGACCGGAAAGGAGCAGTCGCCGCTCTTCTTGATATTCGCCGTGCAAGATCCGTTCGAGCTGTGGAATCGCCTCGGAACGCGCGATGTCGGTGAGAAATCCCACCCGACCCAGGTTGATCCCGACGAGTGGCACGTCGTGTTCGACCAATTGCCGCGCTGCATTGAGCATCGTCCCGTCACCGCCAAGGACCACGGCCAGGTCGACCATCTGCGCCATGCGGGAAAAAGGGGCCAATGTCCACCGGCACGATTCGGCTGCGTCGTGCGCAAACGTCGACGACTCGATCACCACTTGGCAGCCCATCTGCGATAACCACTCGGCAAGCGTCTGCAGCGCTTCCAGCGCTGCTTCCGAGTGCACCTTCGCGGCAAGCCCAACGGATTGAAATTGCACACCCATGACCCCATTGTAACGAAAAGCCAAGCCAGTGGTAATATGGGCGCGGTAGCGACTACTCTGAACGCCATGTTGGACGAACGCAGCCGCATCCTGCTCAAAACGCTTGTCGAGCGTTATATCGCGGAAGGACAACCCGTTGGCTCGCGCACCCTGTCGCGCGCAAGCGGCTTGACGCTTTCGCCGGCCACCGTGCGCAACATCATGAGCGACCTGGAAGAGCTCGGGCTGGTGATGAGTCCCCATACGTCGGCAGGTCGCGCCCCCACCGCGGCAGGCTATCGTTTCTACCTCGACAAATTGATTGCGATCCAACCGCTCGACCAGCGACTGATCGCCGATCTGCGCGAAGAGCTCAAACCCGACCAGCCGCAGCAGTTGATCCGACGCGCCTCTCAGATTTTGTCGGAACTGACGCAATTTGCCGGCATCGTCATGGCACCGAAGCGCGATACCGAACGGTTGCGGCACATCGAATTCGTCCCGCTTTCGGGCAACCGCCTGTTGCTCATCTTGGTGACCCAAAGCGGCGAGGTCCTCAACCGTCTGGTGACCGCGCCTCGGGCGCTCTCTCCGTCCGAACTCGTCGAGGCCAGCAACTTTTTGACGACCCATTTCGCGGGTAAAACGCTCGAAGAGATGCGAGAAGCGTTGGCGCAAGAGTTGAGCCGCATGCGGGAAGACATCTCGGATCTGATGCGTGCCGCACTCACCGCGCCGTTGCCCGAAGCGGATCCCTACGTCGTTTCCGGTGAAAACCGCTTACTGGAAGTGGGCGAATTCGCCAGCAACATGGAGCGGCTGCGCGAACTCTTCTCCCTGTTCGAGCAACGAACCGCGTTGATGCGTCTTTTGGAGCAGGCGACACAGGCAAACGGCGTGCAGATTTTCATCGGGAGCGAATCGGGTGTCGCGGAATTGGAAGAGTGTTCGCTGATTACCGCCAACTACTCGGTGCATGGCCGGATCGTCGGCTCGATCGGGGTGATCGGCCCCACCCGCATGGCCTACGATCGGGTGATTCCCATCGTCGATATCACTGCGAAATTGCTCACCCATGCGCTGAGTCAATATGAGAATACCCAAGGATGAGTATAACGATGCAGCCAACGGAACGATCCGATCCTGTCGAGTGTCGGGGGTTTCATGAAAGAATCACCCTCCACACCGCACTTTTGCTCGTCAATTTGGGTTCCCCCGACGCCCCCACTCCTGCTGCGACTCGCCGCTATTTGCGTGAATTTCTCAGTGACCCTCGCGTGATCGAACTGCCACGCTGGCTGTGGCGCCCCATTCTCGAACTGGCGATTCTGCCGCGCCGCCCGAAAGCGAGCGCCGCGAAATACGCCCAAATCTGGACCGAAGCGGGCTCCCCCCTCACGGTTGTCACGCGGCAACTGGCCGAAGGGCTTCAAGCCCTGTGGGGAGAATCCGGGCCGCTCGTTCGTTGGGCGATGCGCTACGGCAACCCGAATGTGCGTGACGAATTGGTTTCGCTGCGGCAAGCTGGCGTGCGGCGTCTGCTCGTCGTCCCGCTCTACCCCCAGTATTGCGCGAGCACCACCGGTTCGGTCTTCGACGCCGTCACGCAGGTGCTCCAAGGCTGGCGGGATCTCCCGGAAGTTCGCTTCGTGCGTAACTGGCACGACCACCCGGCCTGGGTCGAACGGGTAGCCGCCACGCTTCGTCGGGCGTTCGACCAAGATGGCGAACCGGAGCGACTCCTCTTCAGCTTTCACGGCATGCCGCTCAAAACCCTCTACGCCGGTGACCCGTACCATTGCGAATGCCAAAAAAGCGCGCGGTTGATCGCAGCGGCGCTACAACTGCCGCGCGATCGCTGGCAGGTTACCTTTCAATCCCGCTTCGGGCCGGCGAAATGGTTGCAACCGTACACGCAAGAAACGCTCGAGGAATTGGCACGCTCCGGGGTAAAACGGGTTGCGGTGGTCTGTCCCGGTTTCGTCGCCGATTGCCTTGAAACGCTGGAAGAGATCGCTATCGAATGCCGTGAGGCGTTCTTGGCCGCCGGCGGCGAACACTTCACCTATGTTCCTTGTCTCAACGCGGATCCCGAATGGATTCGTGATTTCGCCACCATCCTCACCCCGCATCTTTCCGGTTGGCCGATGCGCACCCGCGTGGAGTTCCCTTCGTCATGATGCTTCCTTCCTGGCTTCGCTTGCTGCTCCACTGGTTGCTCAATGCCGTCGCGCTCTTGGCGGTGGCCGAGATCGTCTCCGGGATTACCGTCACGGGCTACGGTGCCGCGCTCTTGACCGCTTTCGTGCTGGGGATCATCAACTGGTCGATCAAACCCATCCTGCTGTTACTGACCCTGCCAGCCACCCTTTTCACGCTCGGCATCTTCGCCCTCGTGATCAACGCACTGCTTTTTTGGGCGGCAACGGGAATTGTGCCCGGGGTAGTCGTCGCCGACTTTTGGTCGGCGTTTTGGGGCGCGCTGCTCTACAGCATTCTGACGGGGGTGGTTGCCATTGCGCTTTCCGACCCCAGATATGAAGTCAAGGTGCGCTGGCGTGTCGATCGACGCCGCTGGCATGACCGTGACGACGATCCCTGGGTTTGAAGAGGAGCGAACGATGACCGAACCATTGATGATCCCTTGTCCGCAATGCCACGCTTTGAACCGCGTACCCGCTGAGCGTCTCGACGAGGGGCCCGTGTGTGGCAAATGCAAACAATCGCTACTTCCCGGCGAACCGATCAACGTCGATTCGGCATGGTTTGGACGCCACGTCCTACAACCGACGATTCCCGTCGTGGTCGATTTCTGGGCCCCTTGGTGTGGCCCGTGTCGAATGATGGCCCCCCAATTCGCTCAAGCGGCACAAAAGGCACCCAAAATACATTTCGTCAAGGTCGATACCGAGGCGAACCCCGATATTGCCGCGCAGTACCACATTCGAAGCATCCCCACCATCGCACTTTTTGTCCGCGGACGGGAAATCGCGCGGCAAAGCGGCGCGATGGATGCCGGACGTCTTCTTTCTTGGTTACAAGGACATTTGCAATGAACCCACCGATTACCCTAATACCGGGATGGCGGCTTGGACGCGGGCCGCTTGCCCCTTTGGCGAACGCGTTGGGTGCAGAGTGGTATGACCTTCCTGGGTACCGGGAAACCCCCTTCACGGCGGACTTTGCTGACGCGGTTACCCGTCTGATCGCTACGGTTTTGCCAGGAACCGTTCTGGTTGGTTGGTCCTTGGGCGCCATGATTGCGCTCGCGGCAGCGGCGCGCGCACCGCACCACATCGGCGGCGTGGTCGTGATCGGCGGCACGCCCTCGTTCGTGACACGCGACGGGTGGTCCCATGGGCTGACGCCTGAAGCGCTTGCCGAGTTTCGCGCCGCGATCGCCGAGGACGAACCGGCGATGTTGCCCCGTTTCGTCGGCGGCTTCAACCGCGGCGAACCGGAGAGCAAAACCCTGACCGCCGAAATTCTGGCTACAGCCGACCCCGCCCCGTCGCTGGAGATCCTGCTTGCCGGGCTCGATTGGCTGGCTACGGTCGATCTGCGCGCAGAACTCCCCTCCATTACGACCCCGGTCCTCGTCATTCACGGGGAGAACGACCCCCTCATTCCGTGTGCTGCAGGTGAAGCCATCGCACAAAACGTGCCTCAAGGAAAATGGCTGCCCATCCCCAACGCCGCCCATGCGCCCTTTCTGCGCCACCAAGCAACGATCGTTGAAGCGGTCTCAAGTTTAGTTTCGTGATGCCGTTAACCAAGCTGCCCCTGTCATTCTTCTCTCTGGAGGGCAGCGATGCGAATCACCGAATCGGCACTCCACCTTGCCGCCACCCACACCCAAAGCGAAAGCCGTCACCTGACCGCCAGTCGGCTCCGCTACGAAGGCATCCCGAGCGGCCTACCGCTCAGTCGCTCGCGGCAAAGCCAGCGCACTGAGCGCGGCGCGCTTGCCCCGGAGCCGACTGCCAATCTTCCTGCCCGAGCAATACCCTCGAACACAAAAGAGACACCTGTCCGAGAAGGGGAAACTTCGAGCGACTTGACGCCCGAGATGCGATTCATCCGGGAGCTCCTGCGTCGCTTCTTTGGCGTAGAAACCGAGGTCGGCGAAAAGTATCCCCTCACGACGACGGACGCTGCCACCACCGCTTCCCCAACGGCTCCTGCCCAACCGCAGCAGGACGCCACCACGGGACCTGACATCATGGTGGTGCGTGCCGAAACCGTCACCGCAACCGCTACCATCGTCCGCAGCGAAGCGCTGGCCTTTTCTGCGTCAGGGGTCGTGCGCACCGCAGACGGGCGGACGATCGAATTTGCCGCGGGTTTTGCGCTGAGTCGCAGCGAAAGCCTTTCCGTCTCACTTGCCGCAACCCGACTGACCACGGAACGCGCGCCGCAGATGAAAGATCCGTTGGTGATCGACTTCGCAGGAAGTCACACGGAACTTGCTGATATCGGATTTCGATTCGATCTTCAGGGAAACGGATCGTTGGTGAATCTCCCTGTACCGGTAGGCGGCAAAGGGTTTCTGGTGTTCGACCGCAACGGCAACGGCCGCGTCGACGACGGCAAAGAGCTCTTCGGTCCAACAACGGGCGACGGTTTTGCCGAACTGGCCACACTCGATAGCGACGGCAACGGCTGGATCGACGAAGGGGACGGGGCCTATGGTCAGCTCTACGTCTGGCACCCGTTTGCCGCCGACCGCCTGATTTCGCTGCGGGACGCCGATATCGGCGCACTGGCCACCCAAGCCGTAGCCACACGCTTTACCACCCATGACGCCAACGGCAACCCGCTGGGTCAGCTGCAATTCAGCACCATTTATCTTCGGGAAAGCGGTGGCGCTGGGACGGTATCCCATTTGGACTTGCGCGTGTGATCGCTGCTTCCCCTTGAAATCCCACTACCCTGCCCCCATTCCAGTACAATTGAACCATTGGAATGGGAGCAGAACCGTATGACCAACCCGAACACACCACATCCGAATCCGGAAAACCAAGCAACCCAAACCAACCCAAACCCCACCTCGGACGTCAATACCGATCCGAACGCACCGGGCATGGGCAGTGATACCATCGCCACCTCTACGTTTCCCGCAGGCAAAGCGCCTCAAACCGACGAATCCCAGGTAACTCCCGGCGCACAGCCCGAATCGCACCATCAGCCACCCACCGACAGCGTTCCCGACCTCCAAGAGATGGTGCGGATTGCAGAGCGTAAAGCGGCCGAGCACTACGACGCCTGGTTGCGTGCCAAAGCAGAAACGGAAAACGTCCGGCGCCGTGCCGAAGAAGAGATTGCCAAAGCGCGCCTCTACGCAATCGACAAATTCGCCGCGGCGCTCTTGCCGGTGAAGGATAGTCTGGAAGCGGCGCTCGCCACAGAGAATCAAACGGTCGAAAGCCTGCGTGAGGGAGTCGAACTCACGTTGAAACAACTCACCGCCGCGCTCGAACAGTTCGGCATCAAAGAGGAGAATCCAGCAGGCAACAAATTCGACCCCAACCTACACCAGGCAATCGGGATGATCGAGACCGACGGCGAACCCAACCACGTAGCGCAGGTATTGCAAAAAGGCTATCTGATCCATGAACGTGTGCTCCGTCCGGCGCTCGTGATGGTCTCGAAAGCCAAATCGGGCTCTTGAAATTCTCATCAACGCCCTCATACACCAAAACAGTTCCAACACAGAAACGGTAATAGGAGAAAACAATGGGCAAAATCATCGGTATCGACTTGGGAACCACCAACAGCTGCGTCGCGGTGATGGAGAACGGCAAACCGCGCGTGATCGAAAATTCGGAAGGAGCGCGCACCACGCCGTCGGTCGTTGCCTACACCGCGGATGGCGAAATCCTGGTTGGCGCCCCGGCGAAACGGCAAGCGGTCACCAACGCGGCGAACACCTTCTACGCGATCAAGCGTCTCATCGGTCGCCGTTACGAAGACCCGGAGGTGCAAAAAGACATCAAACTGATGCCCTACAAGATCATTCGGGCAGAAAACGGCGACGCCTGGGTGGAAACCTCGACCGGCAAGAAACTTTCGCCGCAGCAAATTTCTGCGGAAGTCTTGCGCAAAATGAAGAAGACCGCAGAAGATTACCTGGGCGAAGAGGTCACCGAGGCGGTGATCACCGTACCGGCATACTTCAACGATGCGCAACGGCAAGCGACGAAAGACGCGGGGCGGATCGCCGGTCTCGAAGTCAAACGGATCATCAACGAACCGACCGCAGCGGCGCTCGCCTACGGCCTGGACAAAAAACCCGGCGACAGCAAAATCGCGGTCTATGACTTGGGGGGTGGCACCTTCGACATCTCGATCATCGAAATCGCCGAAGTCGACGGTGAACACCAGTTCGAAGTGCTCGCCACGAACGGTGACACCTTCCTAGGCGGGGAAGACTTCGACAACCGCTTGATCGACTACATCGTCAGTGAATTCCAGAAAGAGCAAGGGGTAGACCTCAAGAAAGACCCGCTGGCGATGCAGCGCCTCAAAGAAGCGGCGGAAAAAGCGAAGATCGAGCTCTCATCGAGCCAGCAGACCGAAGTCAACCTCCCCTACATCACCGCGGATGCTTCTGGGCCGAAGCACCTGGCGATGAAGATCACCCGGGCGAAGTTCGAATCGCTCGTCGAAGACCTCATCGAGCGGACCATCGAGCCGTGCCGCATCGCGCTCAAAGACGCGGGTCTCACCGTCAAGGACATCGACGAGGTGATCCTGGTCGGCGGACAAACCCGGATGCCGAAGGTCCAGGAAAAGGTCAAAGAATTCTTCGGTAAAGAACCGCGCAAAGACGTCAACCCGGACGAAGCGGTGGCGATCGGTGCCGCGATCCAAGGGGGCGTGTTGCAAGGTGAGGTCAAGGACGTCCTGCTCCTCGACGTCACTCCGCTCTCACTTGGGATCGAAACGCTCGGTGGCGTGATGACCAAGCTCATCAACAAGAACACCACGATCCCGACGAAAGCGACGCAGATCTTCTCCACCGCCGACGACAACCAGACCGCGGTGACGATTCGCGTCTTCCAAGGCGAGCGCGAAATGGCGCGCGACAACAAGCTCTTGGGCGAATTCAATCTGGAAGGGATCCGGCCTGCGCCGCGTGGTGTGCCGCAGATCGAAGTCACCTTCGACATCGACGCGAATGGGATCCTCCACGTTTCGGCGCGTGACAAGGATACCGGTAAAGAGAACAAGATCACGATCAAAGCGAACTCCGGGTTGACCGAAGAGCAGATCCAACAGATGATTCGTGACGCCGAACTGCACGCTGCCGAAGACAAACGGATGCGCGAGCTCGTGGAAGCGCGCAACCAGTGCGATGCGCTCGTCCATTCGGTGAAGAAATCGCTCGAACAGGTTGGCGACAAGGTCGGCACTGCGGAAAAAGGCAAGGTTGAAGCGGCGATCGAAGAAGCCGAACGGGCAGCGAAAGGTGAAGACAAAGCGGCGATCGAAGCGGCGATGCAAAAACTGGCGCAAGTCAGTGCCGAAGTGATGCAAAAAGCGCAAAGCGCAGAGAGCGGCAGCACCACCAGTAGCAGCACGCAAGGAAGCGCCAGCGCGAACGATGCCGACGTGGTCGACGCCGAATTCACCGAAGTAAAGGACGACAAAAAGTCATCGTGACCGCGTCGTCCTATTGATCAGAAAGAAGCCGTTGCCTCATGGGCAGCGGCTTCTTTTGCTTGTTTTGGTACCTCATTGACGGATCGAACCCATGCGTGAAATCGACCTCTACGCGATTCTCGAGGTTTCCCGCGACGCTTCGGCGGCCGAAATCAAAAAAGCATACCGCAAGCTCGCAATGAAATACCACCCGGACCGCAACCCGGGCGACAAGGCCGCGGAAGAGAAATTCAAGGAGATCCAACGCGCCTACGATATCCTCTCCGACGAAGCCAAACGTGCTGCGTACGATCGCTACGGCATGGCGGGCGTCGACCCCAAGGCCGCCGCGGCCGCCGGTGCGGGCGCCCGCGGCTTCGACGATTTCGCGAGCTCCTTTGGCGATATTTTCGAAGATTTCTTTGGCGGCGGCAGCACCCGTCGCAGCCGCACGCAAGTCTATCGCGGCGCCGATCTGCGCTTCCACCTCGAGATCACGCTCGAAGAGGCGGCTCACGGCGCCACCAAGACGATCCGAGTACCCTCCTACGAAACCTGCAGTACCTGTGCTGGCAGCGGCGCCAAACCCGGAACCCAACCCCGCACCTGCCCGACCTGTGGCGGGATGGGCCAAGTGCGAATGCAACAGGGTTTCTTCTCCATTCAGCAAACCTGTCCCGACTGCCACGGCACCGGTACGATCATTGCCCACCCCTGTCCAGAGTGCCGTGGCGCTGGGCGAATTCGCCAACACAAGACGTTGGAGGTCAAAATCCCAGCGGGTATCGACTCGGGAATGCGCTTACGGCAGAGCGGCTACGGCGAACCGGGGATCAATGGCGGACCGCCGGGCGACCTCTACGTGGAGATCCACGTCAAACCGCACCCGATCTTTCAACGAGATGGTGACGACCTGCATTGCGAAATGCCGATTTCGATCGTCACCGCGGCGCTGGGCGGTGAAATCGAAATTCCGACGCTCGACGGCGTCGCGCGCCTGAAAATCCCCCCGGAGACCCAAACCGGCCAGGTTTTCCGGCTGCGCGGCAAAGGGATCAAGAACGTCCGCCACCACGGTTACGGGGATCTCTACTGCCATGTCGTAGTCGAAACTCCTGTGAATCTTACCGACCGCCAGAAAGAACTCCTACGCGAATTCGAAGCGATTGGCCGCGAACACCACGAGCGGCAGCAACCGAAGAGCAAAAGCTGGCTCGACCGCGTGCGAGAATTCTTCTCGGCCGGCGACGACGACAACGGAGCGGACAAGGAATGAATCCGAACCACCGCAAAATTTTTCACCTAGGAATCGCGCTCATGAGTCTCCTTACCCCGATGGCTTCGCACTCGGCAGACCAGACAGAAGGCGCATCGCGCGCACCCCGCGTTGCGCTGCACACCAATCTGGGAACGATCACCGTCGAACTCGACGCTGAGCGCGCACCCAAAACCGTCGCCAATTTTCTCGCGTATCTCGTGAAAGGACATTACGACGGCACCGTGTTTCATCGCGTCATCCCCGGCTTCATGATTCAAGGCGGCGGGTTCGATCGCGAGCTGCAGCTGCGCCCCACCAACACGCCCATTCCCAACGAAGCCGACAACGGACTCAAGAACGTCCGAGGAACGATCGCGATGGCGCGGACGCAAGACCCCCACTCGGCGCGCGCGCAATTTTTCATCAACCTGGTCGACAATCCCCACCTGGATCACCGTGACCCGTCCCCGCAGGGATGGGGTTACGCCGTCTTTGGCCGTGTCGTCGCAGGGATGGAGGTTGTCGATGCGATCGCGAAAGTTCCCACGACCCGCGTCGGTCCGCTGCGGGACGTGCCGGTCGAACCGGTGGTAATCGAACGGGCCGAACGCGTCGAATGACCCCGCCGCAGTTATACTGCCGCCTGTGGTTGCACTTACCCGTCCTGTGGCTGGTCTCGGACCTGCATCTCGATCCCATCACGCCCAGCGCGCGGCAACAGCAGTTCGTTCGATGGTTGCAGCAACTCCCGCCTGAAGAGCCGATCGCAATCCTCGGGGACTTTTTCGATTATTGGATTGGTGACGACTGGGATCCCCCTGCGTTCGCTGACCTCTTCACCCAGCTTGCAGCGGTTGCTAAGCGGCGGCTCATCCTCTTTCAGACCGGGAACCGCGATTTCCTGGTGGGACGCGATTTGGCGAAACGGTTGGGCTTTCGCCGCCTCCCCGACCTGGTCGGCGTCGATACCGGCACAGCACGTTATCTCCTTACCCATGGCGACGCGCTCTGCTGGGACGATGCGCCCTACCTGGCATGGCGCGCGCAAGCGCGCAACCCCGCGTGGCAACGCGCGTTCTTGGCGCGCCCCTTGGCGGAACGGCTGGCATTTGCACAACAAGCGCGCCAGCAAAGCGCGATGCGCCACGACATTCCCGATGATCTGAGCGAAACCGCCGTTATGGCACTGTTCCAACGCTATCCCGGCACCCACCTCATCCACGGTCACACCCACATTCCCCGCGACGTGCCGTACCCCGACCCCGTAACGGGTACCTTGCGCTATCGATGGGTGCTCGCCGAGTGGCGCGATCACCAACCCGCGCCGCTTGCGCGACTCGACCCAGCGGGTTTTCACCGCAGGGTGAGTGCCTGATCGAGATCGGCGATCAGATCTTCGGGATCTTCCAACCCGACCGACAAACGGATCAATCCTTCCCGTACCCCCATCGCCGCGCGGACCTCTGGCGCCAGACGTCCGTGGGTCGTGGACGCCGGATGGGTGATGGTGCTTTTGGCGTCCCCCAGATTCGCCGTGATCGAAAAGAGGCGGACACGGTCGATCACCTGCCAAGCGGCTTGCCGCTCGCCAGCGACCTCGAACGCGACGATTCCACCAAATCCACGCTGTTGCCGCTTGGCCAACGCGTGTTGCGGATGACTGGGGAGCCCGGGAAAATAGACGCGCGTCACGTTCGGATGCCCAGCCAGAAATTCCGCAACCGCTTGGGCATGTGCACAGTGCGCTTGCATCCGAAGTGGCAGCGTCTCCAGCCCCTTCAACAGCACCCATGCGTTAAACGGCGAAAGCGAAGGCCCGGCTGTGCGGAGGAACCGCACCACCTCGTCGACCAGCACCTGCGCCCCGACGACCGCTCCACCCAAGACGCGCCCTTGCCCGTCGAGATACTTGGTTGCCGAATGGACGACAAGGTCAGCACCGAACGCAAGCGGCTGTTGCAAGATGGGGGTACAGAAGCAGTTATCCACGACGAAAAGGGCCCCGACCTCATGTGCCACCTCGGCGACGAGCGCGAGATCGATCAGCTCGGTCAACGGGTTGGTTGGACTTTCGCAATAGACCAGACGTGGTCGAACCCGACGAATCGCCGTCGCTGCGGCGTCTGAGTCGCTCAATTCGACCCATTCGGTCGTCACCCCAAACCGCGTGAGAATCGTGGCGAAAAGCTGCTGCGTTGCACCAAAAAGACCGCGCCCCGCGACGATCCGATCCCCGGCTTGGCAAAACGTCATCACCACCGCAAGGATCGCCGCCATCCCACTGGCCGTCGCGACGCACCGTTCCCCTCCTTCGAGCGCCGCAAGGCGGGATTCGAACATCGCCACCGTGGGATTGGCGTAACGGGAATAGACGAATCCTTCCTCATCCCCAGCAAAGCGTGCCGCCGCTTGCGCAGCCGATTCGAAAACGAAGCTCGAAGTCAGATAGAGCGCTTCGGCGTGTTCTTGAAAGTGACTGCGCGTCTGCCCGGCGCGAACGGCAAGGGTTTTCGCTTTCACGCGTCGCGCTCCTCGTCCCCACTGGCCAAGGTCAGATCGAGTTGGTTGTGCCCGCGCACAGGTTTGCGCTCACCACGGGTACGGCGTTCCTCGATTCCGTCGAGGTAATCTTGCGAGACGTCGCCGGTAATGTAGCAGCCATCGAAACAGGAGGCTTCGAAGTGGCTGATCTCCGGGTTGATCTCGCGAATGCACGCTTTGAGGTCGTCAAGGCTTTGATAAAGGATGCGGTCGGCACCAATCTCGGCGCAGATCTCCGCCTCATTCCGATACGCTGCGATCAGCTCGGCGCGCGTCGGCATGTCGATTCCATAGACATTGGCGTAGCGCACGGGCGGCGCGGCAGAGGCGAGGATCACGCGCTTTGCGCCCGCATCCCGCGCCATCTGGACGATTTCGCGCGACGTGGTGCCCCGCACGATCGAATCGTCGACAATGAGCACGTTTTTTCCGGCGAATTCCTGTTCGATCACGTTGAGCTTTTGTCGCACCGATTTTTTCCGTACCGCTTGCCCCGGCATGATGAAGGTGCGCCCGATGTAGCGATTCTTCACGAACCCTTCGCGGTAGGCTACCCCCAAGCGCTGCGCCATCTCCATCGCCGCGGGCCGCGAAGAGTCGGGAACCGGCACGACGACATCGACCCTTTCCTGCGGCATCAACGCGCGAAAACGCTCGGCCAGTTTCGCGCCCATCTTCACCCGCGCGTCATAGACCGAAACCCCGTCGATGAAGGAATCAGGCCGCGCCAAATAGACGAATTCGAAGAGACAGCTCGCCAGGATCGGCCGATCGGCACACTGCTCCGCGCGCATCCCCTGTTCGGCCGAAAAGAGGATCGCTTCACCCGGCGCGACGTCGCGCACGCGTTCGAACCCCAAGACATCGAGCGCAACCGATTCGGAAGCGACCATCCATTCGGTTCCGTTGGCACTTTCGCGTTTGCCAAAGACGAGCGGGCGAATGCCAAACGGATCCCGAAAAGCCAAAAGGCCATAACCGGCGATCATCGCGACCACTGCGTACGCGCCGCGGCAGCGACGGTGCACCCCGCGCACCGCGTCGAACACGGCGCGGTCGGTCAATTCCAACCCCGAAACCGAACGGTGCAATTCGTGTGCCAACACGTTGAGGATCACTTCGGAATCGGAATTGGTATTGATGTGTCGCCGATCGGTGCGAAAGAGCTCCGCTTTCAGGGTTTCGGTATTGGTAAGGTTGCCGTTGTGGGCGAGCAAAATCCCGAAAGGGGAATTGACGTAGAAGGGTTGCGCTTCCGAGACGTCGCACGGATCCCCCGCGGTGGGATAGCGCACATGGCCGATCCCCCAATTGCCGATCAAGTTGCGCATATTGCGCGTACGAAAGACGTCGCGCACCAACCCAGGCCCTTTGTGGAGATAGAAACGCCCGTCGGCACCGGTAGCGATGCCCGCCGCATCTTGGCCACGATGTTGCAAGACGAGCAACCCGTCATAGAGCAATTGATTGACCGGTTCCTGCGCAACGACCCCAATGACTCCGCACATTTCAAGACCCCTTTTGCACCACGCGTTGTGTCACCGTATCCGGCAAGAGAAGGAGCGCTTCCGCCAACCCGGCTTCTACCCACGGGCGCGTCTTCGCAGCTTGCCACCATTGGGTCTTTTCCGCGCCCAACCACAACAGTACTTGCGCGACGAAAACCACGACCACCACGCCGCGCGCCAAACCGAACCATGCGCCCAAAAAGCGGTCGAAAGCGGCCAAACCCGTCACTTTCAACACCTCGCCTAAGAGCGCGCGCAATATGGCGCTCAGTAAGAAAACCGCAAGGGCAAGGATCACCGCACCACCCAACCAGCGCAAGCGGGGATCGGAAAAGACCGTGGCCAGCACCCGCTCACCAAGCGCTTCTCCCCAAAACCATCCCGCAGCGATCGCGATCCCCCACGCGGCAAGCGACAGCAACTCGGCAACGATTCCACGCCAGATCCCCGCAACCACCGAGAGCGCAATCACCGCAACGACAGCAAGATCGAACGGATTCATTGCGCGATCCTCTGCGCCCCGACGCGCGGTTTGCCGCCGACGAGCGCCGCGATTTTGCCCGTTACCGCTTCCGCGTCCGCTTCGGTGACAAAAGGGGCGACCCGAATGCGATACCACCCCCCCTGCGCAGACATGAGATATGCAGGATAACCGGCACGTCGAAGCTGTTCGACCGCTCTGATCGCCTGCGCTTCGTCTTTGAACGCACCCGCCTGAACGTACCAGAACTGGGTAAGGGGCTGCTGCGGCGACGCCAACCCACGCAGCGCGGCCTGCGCCTTAGCGGTATCGCTGAGTTTTGCTTCGGACCAGATCGGTACGTTCTTTTTGTCTTGAGTGGGCTTCGGGGTTGCGGATGGTGCGCTGGCTTCCGTTCGTTCGTGAGGGGCCTTCTGCCCGTTCTGGCTGGGCCGATCGTGAGCGGCATTTTGCGCGTTCTCCGCCCCACTTTGCTGGGACGAGTGCCCCTCCTCTGGCGTTTTGGCGTTGCTACCGGCAGACGACTCGGCAGGTTCTGCAGCACCCGAGGAGGGTTCCGCAGCCGAACGCGGCACCGCACCCGCTGGCATCTCCCCTGTGGCGGAAGCGGCGGACTCAGATAGCGCCGCGGTATTCGCATCCGACTCCGAATGCGCAGCGGTTTCCGCCCCAGAACGAAGCGTGATCACCTCTTGCTTTTCCGTGATGAGCCGAACCGTTGGTGCAGGAAGCGATGCGGGGGGTTCCGAATCCATCACGAACGGAAGGATGAGCAAACTCAGAAGAAAGAGCGCGAGCGTTCCGAAGAAGCGGCGCCGCGCCCGTAAGAGTGCCTCACTGGGTGACGAAGCCACCGGATCGGTCACGGATTCGTGGTGCGCACGTTGTCGCGCCATGCCAAGGCCTGTCCGACGATCGAAAAGGAGCCGAAAACAACAATTTTATCATCCGGCCCAGCTTCCTTCACCGCTTGCGCGAGCGCCGCCTCGACATCTTTCGCAACCGTGACGGCACGCGCCCCTGCCGCGGTAACGACCGGTTCCAGCGCCGCTGCATCCTGTCCGCGTTCTCCAGGGGTCGGCACCAGCCACCAGCGGTCGATCAAGGCAACGAGCGGTGCAACGAGCGCCTCGACCGGTTTGTCACGGTAGCAGCCGAAGATCGCGTACGTAGGCGTGGGCAAGCGGAGCGCGCGGAGGTTCTTCGCGAGCGCCGCAGTGGCCTGCGGATTGTGCGCAACGTCGAGGATCAAGAGGGGGCGTCCCGGCAACAGTTGAAAACGACCCGGCAGCGTCGCTGTGAGCAGCCCCTCTCGTACCGCTTGTTGGGGCACCGGCAACCGATCACGTAACAGCGAAACCGCCATCAACGCAGCCGACGCGTTGTGCCACTGCCCCTCGCCACGCAATGCGGGCGCGGGCAGACCCGCACGCTGCCCTGCTGCGGTCGACCACCACCGCCATTGGGATTCCTGCGGTTCGAACCCGAACTCGGCCCCGATGCGAAAAAGAGGCGCAGCCAGGGCATGTGCCGTATTGAGAAGACTTTGCGGGGGGTTGGGATCGGCGACGATCGCGGGACGTCCGGTGCGGAAGATCCCCGCTTTCTCGCGCCCGATCGCTTCACGGTCCGGCCCCAGCCACGCCTGGTGGTCGAGATCGACGGTCGTGACGATCGCAACGTCGGGATCGATCAGGTTTACGGCGTCGAGCCGTCCGCCCATCCCCACTTCCAAAATGACGAGATCGAGTGATGTCTGGGCAAAATGCCACAACGCTGCAAGGGTCACGAATTCGAAATAGGTCAGGGCGACGGTGTCACGCGCCGTTTCCACCGCGGTAAACGCCGCGATGAGCGCTGCGTCCTCGATCGGTACTCCGCCGACCCGAATCCGTTCGTGGAAACGCACGAGATGCGGAGAGGTATAGCAACCGACGCGGTAGCCAGCGGCGCGATAAATTGCCTCCAGGTAGGCGCAGGTCGAGCCCTTGCCGTTGGTACCGGCAACGGTGATCACCGGATGAGGAAACGGGCGATCGCCCCACAACCGCTGCCAAACCGCCCGAACGCGCTCCAATCCCAGCACGATGCGCGCTTCACTGCCGCGCGCCTCGATCCGCGCCAACCACGCGTCGACGCTCTGAGGCAACGCGTGCTCAGACGGTGGCGAAAGGGGCGTTGTGGAAAGAGGAGTCATGGGTGAAAAAAACGGGCCATCACGCCTGTCCGTGCGCGGGATCGGACAGCGCTTCTGCCTCAGGCGTTGCTGTCTCCTCACTGGAGTTGGGTTGGGGTTGGGCCATCAACACCCCCAGTGCCCGTGCAACCCACGATTTGAGTTCGCGCCGATCGACCACGGCATCGATCGCACCTTTCTCCAGCAAGAATTCGGCGCGTTGGAATCCCTCGGGTAAGGTTTGACGCACGGTCTGCTGGATCACCCGTGGCCCGGCAAAACCGATCAACGCCCCCGGTTCGGCGACGACCAGATCGCCCATGAACGCGAAACTGGCAGAAACACCGCCCATCGTCGGATCGGTGAGGATCGAGAGATAAGGCAAGCGAGCGTCTGCCAGTTGCGCCAGTGCCGCGTTGGTCTTTGCCATCTGCATCAGGGAGAGAAGCCCCTCCTGCATGCGAGCGCCCCCGCTTGCCGCAATCGAAATGAATGCGGCGCGGCGCTCGACTGCGGCACGCACCCCACGAACGAAGCGCTCGCCCACCACCGAGCCCATCGATCCGCCCATGAACTCGAATTCGAACGCCGCGGCGACGACGGGGATTTGCGCCACGGTGCCCGCAACCACCACCAATGCGTCGTGCTCACCGGTGGCGCGCTGCGCCTCTTTGAGGCGCTCAGTATAGCGCTTGCTGTCCTTGAAGCGCAGCGGATCGACTGGCCGGATTTCGTCACCGATCGGTTCACGCCCTTCCGGGTCGAGTAGCGCGTCGAGTCGCGCGCGCGCGCCCAAACGGTGGTGGTGGCCACACTGGGGACAGACGCGCAGATTGGCTTCGAGGTCGGCGGAATAGAGTACCGCTTCGCACCCCTGGCATTTGGTCCACAACCCTTCGGGTACGCTTTTGCGCACCCCACTCGTGACCCGCCGAATACCCGGCGGAATGATCTTGTCCAACCAGTTCATCGTCATTCGTTTCCTTTCTCGCTACCGCGCGGTTCCGCCGTTGCCGCTACCGTATCGACTGCTGCACGCAGCGTGGTGAGCAATTCGGAGACTGCGGCAATGGCGTTGGCCGGATCGGCGTCGATCGCTTCGATCAAACGGCTACCGACGACCACAGCATCGGCTACTTTGGCAATCGCTTGCGCCGACTGAGCGTCTTTGACCCCAAACCCCACGGCAATGGGCAACGTGACCCACTGCCGCAACGCTTCTAGGCGCTCAGTCACCGCGGCAACGTCGAGGTGCCCTGCGCCTGTCACGCCGGTGAGCGACACATAGTAGACGTAGCCGCGACCGAGTTCGCCAACCACCCGTGCGCGCGTCTCTGGCGAGGTGGGTGCCAACAGAAAGATCGGTGCGATCCCAGCTGCTTGGAGCAACCGAGCCGGTTCGTGCGCCTCTTGGGGAGGCAGGTCGACGGTGAGCACCCCGTCGACCCCCACGCGTGCGGCTTCGGAGACGAAACGTGTCCACCCCATCGCTTCGATCGGATTGAGGTACCCCATCAGGACGACGGGAGTCTCACGGTCTTGCGCGCGAAACGCTTCGACCATCGCGAGCGTTTTCGCCAACGTCTGCCCGTTTGCGAGCGCCTGTTCACTGGCGCGCTGAATCGTCGGGCCGTCTGCCATCGGGTCGGAAAAAGGCACGCCCAATTCGATCAGGTCGGCCCCAGCCGCCACCATCGCGTGCATGAGCGGGACGGTTACTTCCGGAGTGGGAAAACCCGCGGTCACGAACGGAATCAGCGCTTTGCGCTGCTCGGAAGCAAGGCGTGCGAACCGGGTGTCGATGCGGTTGGAAGCAGCATTCATAGCGTGATCCCCGAACGCTGGGCAACGGTATGCATGTCTTTGTCGCCACGCCCTGAGAGGTTCACCAAAAGGATCCGATCTTTGGCCAATGTCGGCGCAATCTTGGCTGCGTACGCGAGCGCATGCGACGATTCGAGCGCAGGGATGATGCCTTCGTAGCGACACAGGTCGTGAAACGCAGCCAGCGCCTCGTCGTCGGTCACCGCAACGTATTCCGCACGGCCGATCTCTTTCAGCCACGCGTGCTCCGGCCCAACCCCCGGGTAGTCGAGGCCAGCCGAGATCGAATGGGTTTCGATGATCTGCCCATCTTCGTTTTGCAAGAGATAGGTTCGGTTGCCGTGGAGCACCCCTGGACAGCCAGCGGTGAGGCTCGCGGCATGTCGCCCGGTGGCGATCCCCTCGCCGGCGGCTTCGACCCCAATGAGCCGCACCGATTCGTACGGAAGGTAGGGATAGAAGATGCCGATCGCGTTCGATCCCCCGCCAACACACGCGATCACGTAGTCGGGCTGTCGCCCGACGAGCGCCGGCATCTGTTCGAGGCATTCGCGTCCGATCACCGCTTGGAAATTGCGAACCATCATCGGATAGGGGTGGGGACCGGCCACGGTTCCGATGATGTAGAAGGTGTCCGCAACATTGGTGACCCAGTCACGCAGCGCTTCGTTAAGCGCATCTTTGAGGGTTTTCGACCCTGAATGGACCGGCACGACCTCGGCACCCAAGAGCTTCATGCGATAGACGTTCGCTGCCTGCCGCTGGACATCCTCTGCCCCCATATAGACGACGCATTTGAGCCCGAATCGGGCTGCGACTGTTGCGGTCGCGACCCCATGTTGCCCGGCGCCCGTTTCGGCAATCACGCGCGGTTTGCCCATCCGGCGCGCCAAAAGCGCCTGCCCGATGCAGTTGTTGATCTTGTGCGCCCCGGTATGGTTGAGGTCTTCGCGTTTGAGGTAGATCTGCGCCCCACCCAACGCCTCCGACCAACGTTTCGCATGGTAGATCGGGCTCGGACGCCCGACGTAGTGTTTGAGATCGGCTTCGAATTCAGCACGAAACGCCGGATCGTCCTTCGCCGCTTCATACGCTTCGGTGAGCGCTTCGAGCGCAGGAATCAGCGTTTCGGCGACGAACACGCCTCCGTAAGGACCAAAATGGCCGTTTGCGTCGGGATAGGCGTAGGGTTGCACTGTTGCCTTGTGTTGGGGGGCGTTCATGCTCGTCTGGTCTCCATCAATGAGAAGCGGCAAGGCCGTTTTCAGCCTTGCGCACCGCTGCGAGAAACTGTTCGATTTTACCGCGATCTTTGATCCCTTTCTCGCTTTCGACGCCGCTGCTGACGTCAACGGCCCATGGGCGCACGCGTGCGATCGCTTCGGCAACGTTATCCGCGGTCAAACCACCGGCAAGCACAAGGGGTCGTGTCCGCGCTTCAGGGGGCGGCAATACCGTCCAGTCGAACGGCTCACCGCTACCGCCGTGTTGTACCGTCGGGGTATCGACGAGCCAGCCGCACGCATCGGGGTAGCGGACGAGCGCTTGGGCGAGCATCGCTTGCGATCGAGCCGGAAAGGCTTTGAGGTACGGCCGGTGGAACTGGCGACAAAATTCGGGCGTTTCCTGCCCATGAAACTGTAGGAGCGCCATGGGGAGCGCGTCCAAGACCGCAGCGACCTCGGCGACCGATGGATCGACAAAGAGCGCGACGATACTCACGAACGGCGGCACGTCACGCGCAAGCGCGCGTGCCTGCGCCACCGTCACGGCACGGGGACTAGCGGGATAGAAGACGAACCCAAGCGCATCGGCACCAGCCTCGACCGCCGCGCACACGTCGATCGCGCGCGTCAGGCCACAAATCTTGACTCGGATCCGCCGGTTACCTTCTGTGGTCACGTAGCTATCTCCCCGTCGATCGCCAAGTGCGGGACTTTGATGATTCGCCCGCCGCCAGGAAGTTCCGGCACCGCGCCATAATCGGCGCCGCAGAAGTAGAGCCCGTCGGGCATGAAAGTGGGCGCTGCGCGCGTGCGATCACGGTGGGTAAGCAGCTCCGCTGCCCATTCCGGTGGCGCATACCCTTTGCCGATCGCGACCAGGGTGCCGACGAAATTGCGCACCATATGATGCAAAAAGCCGTCGGCTTCGAAGTCGAACGCGAACCCGCCGGGAATTGCCGTGACCGTTGCTGCGGTGACGGTCCGAACCGGCGATTTCGCCTGACATTGCGCCGCACGAAAGGCGCTGAAATCGTGGGTACCCACCCAGTATTGCGCCGCCCGTTGCATCGCTTCGCCGTCGAGCGGGCGGTGAAACCATCCTACTTTTCCGCACCATTGTGCCGGTGGCGCCGCACCCACCAGAAGCAGGTAGCGGTAACGCCGCGCCCGCGCGCCAAAACGCGCGTGAAACCGTCGCGATACCGGCTGGGCGTGCCACACCGCGATTCCCGGCGGGAGGTGTGCGTTCACTCCCCGCTGCCACGCGCTTGCCGGGCGGTGCACGACGGTATCGAAATGGACCACCTGCGCGAGCGCATGGACACCGGCGTCGGTTCGCCCCGCGCAATGGACACGAACCGGGTGCTGGGCGATCGCAGCAATCGCACGTTCCAGATGGTCCTGAACCGTTTGTCCCGACGGTTGGCTTTGCCACCCGTGGAACCGATCCCCCGCGTATGCGACCAACAGCAACCACCGTTGCGGCTCGGTCATCGCAAACCCGCCTTCTGACGACACGACTCAGCTGCGTCGTCCTCCCCTTCGAGCCAGCGCGGCAGGTGGCGCCAGTCCCGAAGCCGGACCGGCGCTTTCGCCAGCGCATCGAGTCCGTCGAGGATGAGCGCCAGACGCACCGCGAAGCGTTCCAGCGGAACGCCGAACCAGACCAAGGGAAAAAACGCGCGATACAGCGCTGTCGGCTGTTCGGGGATGGGTAACCACGCGAACCAGAAAATCAACCATGCGACCAACGCCAATAGGCGCAGGCCATGCAGCACCGCCAATTCCAGCCCCTCAAAGGTTGGCATCAACCCAACCCAGAACGGCACGATCGCCGTTCCCGGCGTCATCCAACCAAAGAGGATCACGATGCTCAGCAACAACCAGCGGATCCGGCGCAGTAGCCGCACGAAACGGGCCCGGTCGATTGCAATCGCCGCCCCCACGACGACCAGTGTTGCGAGCGAAAGGAGCGACAGCGAGGTAACGGCCTGAAGCGCCACCGCGCCGGCAATCCAGAGCCAGACCCGAAAAGCATAAGGGATCCGCACCGACCCAGCGCGCCCCATCAACCCGAAAGCTGTGCCAACAGGGACTCGGCTTTGGCTTTCGCTTCGGGGCTGCCATCACGCACAACCTCTTCGAGCAACTCGCGAGCCCCTTCGAAATCCTCCATATCGAGATACGCTAGCGCAAGCTGAAGACGGCTGTCGTCGATTTCGGCTTCTGGCGCTTCCCCCTCTTCTTGCATCACCGTTTCGAGGTCGACCTCGGGAAGTACCGAAAGGTCTACAGAGGGCTCCGTTGCGGGTTCTTTGGCTTCTGAGGTGGGTTGCTCTGCCTGTTCTTCTTCAACAGGCGACTGCGGTTCGTCAGGCACGGTGGCGTCCTCAGGCGCCGTCACCATGGATTCGTCCGTTGTGGATTCGGCAGAACTTTTCGCTTCCGACGTCGGTTCGCCTTCCGGTTGCATGGGCTGTTCGGTTTCGAGCTCGGCGTCGAGGTCGAGATCAGGAAGCGTGATCTCCTCTTCCGCTTCGAGCGACTTGGGAGGCTCAGCAGATTCGGGCTGGTTGGGCGGCACATCGGATGATGGCGTTTCGGTCTGCGGTTCGAGCGATTCGGCCATTTCGCCAAACGCGTCGCCCTCCGGGCGTTCCGGTGTGGGCTCGGATTCGGTTTGTGGTTTCCGTTCCGATTCGAGCTCGAGATCGAAATCGAGATCGTCGAGATCAAGATCGATATCGAGCTCGAGTTCCGGCTCCGATGCCGCTTCGGGTTGACGCGCTGTCTCAACGGCATCGACTTGGGTTTCTACGTCGGTATCGTTCTTCTCGTGGCTTTGCTCCGGGGTTTCGCCCCTACGTACCGCTTCCTTGCTCTGCGCCGTATCGAAGTCGAGCGCAAAATCGAGCGGCGCTTCTGTCGACGGCTCTGGTGACGATTCTGGGGCTCCTTCAACCCCCACATCGGACGCCCCTTCCAATGCGGCTTGCGGCTCAGTAGGCGTTTCCACGTCGTCGAAGCGCAGCGTCTCTTCGTCGGTTTGATCCGCGGCATCCGTTGCGGCAGCAAGTGGCGCGCTCTGCGCACCCGGCATCGGGCCAAAGAACCGTTCATGCAGGGATACTGCGCGATCCCACTCTTTGCCACTGCGCCCGGTCAGTGCTGCTACCATATCGAAATAGTGGTCGAACTGTTGCCGGTCACCCCGTTTGCCATAGACCTCGAGCAATTTCAACGGGATCTGCGGCCGATCCGGGGTCTCTTTGAGCGCATCGAGCAGAATCTCTTCGGCCTGCTGGTCGCGGTCGTAGGCAAGCAACACCTCAGCTTCCGTCACCGGGTCGATCCCCTCGTCCGCTTGCAGCGCGTTGAACGCGACCTGCGTGAAATCGGCCCCCAAAATACTGGCGGAGGTGTCAACCTCTTGCCCGGAAGCCGCCGAAAGCCGCGACGGCGTGGGTTCGGTGCTGAGGGTCTTGAGCTGAGTGGCTTGGGTGCCCTGCGCAGTCTGCGTTTCCGACTGCGTCGCAGGGCCAATCGCCTCAGCGGCTGGAGAATGGTCGTCACCTTCCCGTTGTTTGCGTTGCCGCATGATGAGGAGCGCGACCAACAGCAGTACGGCGCCACCCGCCCCTGCCAGCAGCGCCGGTTGCTCGAGAAGGAACTCGAGAAAACTGGGTTCGGTCGAGCGTGGCAGAGGAGCATCTGCCGGCGCTTTCGGAGGTGTTTTCGCTGCGTCAGATACTGCTGGCTTTTCCGTTTCCGTTTTCTGAGGCGGCGCCGACGCTTCCCCTTTCGCTTCGGGTTGAGCTGCGGCCATTTTTTCCGGCTCGCTTTGCCGCGGCGAAATCGCAGCCGGTTCCACACCTTGCGCTTCGGAATGCGCGGGTGGCGTTGCGGTCGCTTTCGTTCCTTGTTGCGCGATCGCCTGCTGCTGCAATTGGGCCAAAAGCCCATTTTGCACTTCCAGCAACTGGGTAATCTGCGTGATCTGCCGCTCGAGCACAGCAATGCGCTCCCGCGCTTCTTCCAGATCCCCTTTCAGCGCCAGCCAGTCTTCGAGAGGAACAGAGTCTGAGGGTGCCGCGTTCAGGGTTTCGCTCTCTCCCTTTTCGGTAGGCGGAACCAGCTGAGTGGGTTTGACCTCGACCTGGTCGTGCGCTTGGGCGCTTGACTCGGTTTCAATGACCGACGCACGGGCGACGACCGAACCTTTCGCAGCGGCAGCGGGTTTTTCGGCAACGACCGCAGGCTTTTCGGCAACGCGCTGTTGATGGATAGCCAAAGCACCTTTGAGCTGCGCTCCGACCGCGCTTCGCGCTTCGGCGACCGGTACCTGGGTCAGTTCGTCCGGTGTGGGGAGAAGAAGGCGCGCACCTGCTTGGAGTCGGTTGATGTCATTGCCGATGAATGCTTCCGGGTTTTTCTGCCACAGCGCATAGAGGACAACCTCGAGTGGCACACCACGCGGCTGCGTTTCGCGAGCGATTTTCATCAACGTATCACCCGGACGCACCCACCGCGTTCCGGGTGTGTTCGGAACGAAAGGATCCGCTGGTGTACGTGCCTTCGAATGCCCCTGGGTGTTCGGCTCGGCAACCGCGCGGGTTGCGGCAACTGCTTTGGGCAAAACGGGTTGCGTGGGCAGCGCGTATTCGGGCGGGTCGATCAAAATCGCGTATTCACGAAGGATCCGCCCTCCGTTCCAACGCAAATCGAGCAGGACATTGACGAACGGATCACGAACTGGCTCGCGCGTCTTGAGCTCGACCGCCCACCCCGCGCCGCGCGGAATCAGTCGGGCAGAGAGTTTCGGTAGGAGCGGAGACGGTGTGATTCCGGCGTCGCGATACGCCGCTTCGTCCGCAAGCCGCACCACCATCGAACGCAGTTCGGCAGCGTCGGCTTGCACCGTCACATACGCAGTCAAGGGCTCGCCCAGGCGGGAAGCAACCGTCAACTCGCCCAAACTTGCAGCAAAGGCTGGCGACAACGCCAAACCGCCTGTCACGGCAAGCAACCATTTTTTCATGCGATGTTGTGGTGCGGCCACGGTTGTCCCCCCTTTTCCTACGTTTCCGAGCCGTTCTCCGCCCGTCCTGTCAGGAACGCTGTTCCAACAAAATGCGCAACATGCGCCGTAACGGTTCTGCTGCACCCCAGAGCAATTGGTCTCCCACGGTGAACGCCCCCAGGTACTCGGGCCCCATCGCCAATTTGTGCAGCCGCCCAACGGGAACGGTGAGTGTTCCGGAAACCGCCGCGGGCGTCAGCTCACGCTCCGTGATTTCCCGTTCGTTGGGCACCACTTTCACCCATTCGTTGGCATTGGCGATCAGCGCTTCGAGCTCCGTTAACGGTACATCGCGCTTTAACTTGATGGTGAGCCCTTGCGAATGACACCGCATCGCCCCAATCCGCACACAGATGCCGTCGATCGGGATCGAGCCGGGCGAACGGAAAGGGGGCAACCCCAGGATTTTGTTGCACTCCGCACCCCCTTTCCACTCCTCTTTCGACTGTCCGTGCTCGACCGGGACGTCGATCCAGGGAATGAGACTTCCCGCAAGCGGCGCACCGCGGAAATGCTGGGTGGGAAAATCGGGCGACCGCATTGTTTCGGTGACTTTCCGGTCGATCTCCAGAATCGCGCTCGCAGGATCGGCGAGTTCCTGTTCCACCGCCTGGTAGAGCCGCCCCATCTGCTGCAAGAGTTCGCGCATGTTTTGCGCTCCGGCGCCGGACGCGGCCTGGTAGGTCATCGCACTCACCCATTCGACCAAGCCGGCTTGAAACAAACCACCAATTGCCATGAGCATCAGGGAAACGGTACAGTTGCCGCCGATCCAATCGCGCCCACCGTTCGCCAATGCCGCGTCGATCACGGGTCGGTTCACCGGATCGAGCACGATCACGGTATGGGGTTGCATGCGCAACGCGCTCGCGGCGTCGATCCAGTGCCCTTGCCACCCGGCATCACGAAGTTTGCGGTAGACCGCTTTCGTGTAATCGCCCCCTTGACAGGTGACGATGATATCCATGGGTTTCAACGCGTCGATGTCGTAGGCGTCTTGCAGCGGCAGTTCGGGTGTCACACCGCCAAAGGTCGGCGCCGGCTTCCCAGCAGCCGACGTGGAAAAATAGACCGGTTCGATATGTGCGAAATCGCCCGCTTCGGTCATCCGCTGCATGAGGACAGAACCGACCATGCCGCGCCAACCGATCAAACCCACGCGTGGTTTTGCCATCGTGTTCCACTCCCATTACCAAAAAGTCAAGCCAATGCCGCGACCACCGCGTCTCCCATCGCCGCGGTTCCTACGACCGTATCCCCAGGCGCGGCGATATCGCGCGTGCGAAGCCCTTGCGCCAGGACCTTCTGCACTGCGCGCTCGATGGCCCGCGCCGGGTCTTCCCAACCGAAACTGTAACGCAACATCATCGCTGCCGAAAGGATCGTCGCCAGCGGGTTCGCAACCCCCTGCCCCGCGATATCGGGGGCGGAACCATGACACGGCTCGTAGAGCCCTTTGCCCGTTTCGTTGAGTGACGCCGAAGGAAGCATGCCGATCGAGCCGGTGAGCATCGCCGCTTCGTCCGAAAGGATGTCGCCAAACATATTGCCGGTAACGATCACGTCGAACTGTTTCGGCGCGCGAACCAACTGCATCGCGGCATTGTCGACCAGCATGTGGGTGAGCGTCACGTCGGGGTATTCCGGCGCGAGTTCGTTCATCACGTCACGCCACAGCTGTGTGGTTTCGAGCACGTTCATCTTGTCGACCGAGCAGAGGTGCTTGCGCCGTTTGCGTGCCGCCTCGAACGCGATTCGACCAATCCGCCGGATCTCGGCTTCCGAATAGATCATCGTGTTGAACCCGACGCGCTCGCCGTTGCGCATCTCGATCCCACGCGGCTCACCAAAGTAGATGTCGCCTGTCAATTCGCGCACGATCAGAATGTCGAGCCCGGCAACCACCTCCGGCTTGAGGGTCGAAGCCGCGGCCAGTTCGTCATAGAGGATCGCCGGGCGCAGGTTGGCAAAGAGGTTCAAGTCTTTGCGGATCGCCAACAGGCCCCGTTCCGGTCGCTGCGGACGGGGAAGCGTATCCCACTTCGGGCCGCCAACAGCACCCAACAAAACCGCGTCGGCTTCGCGCGCGAGCGTCTGCGTTGCTTCGGGATAGGGTTCGCCCGTGGCATCGACTGCAGCACCTCCAAGGAGCGCGGTTTCGAATTCGAGCGGAAGCTGTAACGCTTTCAGCACTTTGACGGCTTCGGCAACGATCTCCGGTCCGATGCCATCACCCGGGAGCAGACAGACCTTTTTGGTAACCGACATGGTCATCCTTTCACGAAATAGAAGGGGTAGCGTTCACGGTACTGTGCTTCGAACGCACGAATTTCGTCGGCATGCCTGAGGGTCAGACCGATCTCATCCCACCCGTTCAGTAGACACTCCTTGCGGAATGGGTCGATCGAGAAACGCAATTGCGAACCATCCGGTTTGGTGACTGTCTGCTGCGCAAGGTCGATCTTCAAGCGATAGCCCGGGGTTGCCACGCACTCGGCAAAGAGTTGGTCGACCGTATCCGCAGGCAAGGTGATGAGCAACAGACCGTTCTTGAAACTGTTGTTATAGAAGATATCGGCAAAGCTCGGCGCAATGATCGCGCGAAAGCCGTAATCGACCAGCGCCCACGGCGCATGCTCGCGGGAACTGCCACAACCGAAATTTTCCCGCGCGAGCAGAATGGTGGCTCCGGCATACCGGGGCTGATTGAGGACGAAATCGGGATTTTTGGGCCGCTGACTGCAGTCCATCCCGGGTTCGCCACGGTCCAAATAGCGCCATTGGTCGAAGAGGTAGGGACCAAAACCGCTGCGGCGCACGGATTTCAGAAACTGCTTCGGTATGATCGCATCGGTATCGACGTTTGCGCGATCCAGCGGCGCGACGATTCCTTCATGAACGGTAAAAGGTTGCATGATTACTTAGCCTTTTGTTGAATGACCTCGCCCACTTTTTCGAGATCTTTACCCACTCCCTGCACCGTGTTGCAGCCCATCAAGAATGTCGAGACAAGCAAAAAGAGCAGAGTTGCACGCATCACAGGCTCCGAACATCGACGAAATGGCCGAAAATCGCCGCGGCAGCCGCCATCGCGGGGCTCACCAGATGCGTACGGCCGCCCGGCCCTTGACGCCCTTCGAAATTGCGGTTCGAGGTCGAGGCGCAGCGCTCACCAGGTCGTAACTGATCGGGATTCATTCCCAGACACATCGAACAGCCCGGCGCACGCCACTCGAAACCAGCTGCACGAAAGATCCGATCGAGGCCTTCGGCTTCGGCTTGGGCTTTCACCTGCCCAGACCCAGGCACGACGAGCACGCGTTTGACGTTTTCCGCTTTACCGCGGCCCAATTTCTGAACCACGCGTGCCGCTTCGCGCAGATCTTCGATGCGGGAATTGGTACACGACCCGATGAATACCTGATCGACGGAAATTTCGGTGATCTTCGTTCCGGGCGTGAGCCCCATGTATTCGAGCGCCCGTTTCGCCGCAGCGCACTTCACCGGATCGGAAAACGATTCAGGGTCCGGAACGACGCCGTCTATCGTCGTCACCTGTTCCGGGTTGGTGCCCCACGTGACCATCGGTACCAGCGTTCTCCCATCGAGATGAATTTCCTGATCGAAATGGGCGTCGTCGTCGCTCGTAAGCGTCCGCCAATAAGCGACCGCTTGTTCCCACAACGCTCCTTTCGGCGCAAAGGGTTTGTCGGCAAAATAGTCGATGGTTTTGTCGTCCGCCGCGACCATCCCCACACGGGCACCGGCTTCGATCGCCATGTTGCAGACGGTCATCCGCCCTTCCATCGAGAGTGCAGCAACGGCAGGCCCCGCAAATTCGATCGCGTGCCCTGTTCCGCCTGCGGTACCGATCTTGCCGATGATCGCCAGAATCAGGTCCTTCGCCGTGACGCCTTCCGGAAGCGCACCATCGACCCAGATGCGCATATTCTTCGATTTTTTCGCGACCAGACACTGCGTGGCCAGGACATGCTCGACTTCCGACGTGCCGATACCGTGCGCCAAGCAGGCAAACGCCCCGTGCGTCGAGGTATGGGAATCGCCACAAACCACAGTCATCCCGGGTAGGACCGCTCCAGTTTCCGGTCCGATCACATGGACGATCCCCTGTCGGGTGTCGCGATAGGGAAAATAGGCCAGTGCCCCGAACGCGCGGATATTGGCGTCGAGCGTCACCACCTGTTCACGCGAGACCGGGTCTTTGATTTCAGCCTCTTGCGGATCCGTCGGCACGTTGTGGTCAGCGGTGGCAACGACCGAATCGATTCGCCACGGTTTTCGCCCCGCCAAGCGCAGCCCTTCGAACGCCTGCGGGCTGGTCACCTCGTGAACCAGATGCCGATCGATGTAGATGAGCGCCGTTCCGTCCGGATCTTGCCGAACGAGATGGGCGTCCCAGAGTTTGTCGTAAAGCGTTTTGCCTGCCATCCCATCTTTCCTTTGTTGGATCGTGCAATTATTCCATAGGACCGTTTGCTCTGACAAATGGTGTCGCGGTGCGCACGCTCCGCCACGCGGCGACAAAACCCCCCAGCGCCGCGACGCTCGACGCGGTAAACGTCCACCCAGGGCCACCGTGTGTCCAGACAATGCCAGCCAACGCCGAGCCGATCATCCCCCCCAAACCAAAAGAGAGGCTGCTGTAAAGGGCCTGCCCCAACGCCGGTGCCCGTGCCCCAAACCAACCGTTGACGAGTTGCACGGCGCAACCGTGGTAGAGCGCAAAGGTGACCGCGTGCATGAGCTGGGCGACCACCACCCAGACGAGCGACTCCGCCAACCAACCGATGAGCAGGAAGCGCAGCGTGGCCACGGCGAACGTTACGACAAACGGCCAGGCAACGCCCCATTGCTGGGTCAGACGGGGCAGAATCAAAAAAAGGCCGATTTCGGCAATCACCCCCAACGCCCACAAGATCCCGATCGTGACCTTGCTATAGCCGATGAGCGTAAGGTGCAACGAAAAAAAAGTGTAGAGCGCCCCGTGCGCTACCGACATCAGGCAGACCGCGCCCAAAAACCAGCGCACCGCCGGCGCGCGCCACCACCGCCAGTTTGCGTGCTGCAGCGTGGTTGACGCAGGAGGATCCGATGGTAGCGGCAGTGTCCACCCCAAGAGGGTGAGCAACACCAGGACCAGCAGAATCCAGTCACGAACCGTGGGCAACGGCATGATTTCGAGCCACACCCCCACACCCACCACGGCCACGATGAACCCCACCGACCCCCAGAGCCGGATCAATGGATAGCGCCGCACCGCCCGGCCCAGATGGGCCAACGTCAACGCTTCGACAAGCGGAAGCGCCCCACTCCAGAAAAACGCGACGATCCCAACCGCAACGAGCGCTGCCTGTACGTCATGGGAAAAGTAAAAGAGCGAAAAGCCGCCGACCGCGGCAAGAGGCGCCCAGCGCACCACTTGGCGCATGCGTTCGTAACGATTTCCAGCCCAGAGCGACCAGAGCGTTGGCGCGACGATACGCGCCGCTTGCATCACGACCATCAATGCCGCGATCGCCCCGGCGCCCCACCCCACCGCGTCGAGGTAGAGCGGAAAGTAGGGAGAAAAGATACCGATGAACGCAAAATAGAAAAACTGATACCCCGCAAGCGGCCAGAAGGGGAAACGCGCGGTACTCATCGCGCAGCAAACGGTGCGCTACGGCGCTTCAGGAGGAAGCGGAAACGGCAACTGACCCTGCGGTGCAACCCCAGGAACCGGGCGAAGGGGGGGCGTCACATCGCCACATTGCGCCCGGTGACGCAACGCCTGGTCGATCAATACCAGCGCAAGCATCGCTTCGGCGATCGGTGCCGCCCGAAGCGCGACGCACGGGTCGTGGCGGCCAGTGGTCACCACTTCGGTGGGCTCGCCTGTGATGGTGATCGATCGCTTCGCAATGCGAATACTCGAAGTGGGCTTGATCGCCAGATGGACGATGATCGGTTGCCCGGTGCTGATTCCGCCGAGCATCCCCCCGGCGTGGTCGCTCACAAAACCTTCCGGCGTGATTTCGTCGCCATGTTCGCTACCGTGCTGTGCGGCAACCGCCATTCCGTCACCGATCTCGACCCCTTTGACCGCGTTGATGCCCATCATCGCGTAGGCGATTTCCGCGTCGAGCTTGCCAAAGACCGGTTCCCCCAACCCCACTGGCACGTGGCTAGCGATGACCGTCACTTTGCCGCCGACCGAATCGCCCGCACGACGGACTTCATCAAGATAGGTTTCAAGTTCGGGAACGATTTCCGCGTTGGGCGCAAAAAATGGATTGCGGTCGACCTCGTCCCACGAAACGAACGGAATCGCAATCGGCCCCATCTGCGCCAAGAACGCACGAATCACGATCCCGTAATGGGCGTGCAACCACTTCTTCGCGATCGCCCCGGCCGCAACGCGCGCCGCGGTTTCGCGTGCCGAAGCGCGTCCGCCCCCTCGATGGTCGCGAATCCCATATTTCATCAGATAGGGGTAGTCGGCATGACCAGGGCGGAAGGTTGCTGCGATCTTGCCGTAGTCTTTCGAGCGCTGATCTTCGTTGCGAATGAGGAGCGCAATGGGCGTACCTGTGCTCACCCCTTCGAAGACGCCGGAGAGGATCTCGACGCGGTCCGGCTCGCGCCGCTGCGTCACGAATCGGCTCGTTCCCGGTTTGCGCCGATCCAACTCCCGCTGAATCTCCGCTTCGTCGATCGGAAGTCCTGGCGGGCACCCATCGATCACGCACCCGAGCGCCGGTCCATGCGACTCGCCAAAAGTCGTCACCCGAAAAAACTGCCCAAAGGTGTTACCGCTCATCCGCCATTCCTGAACGTCTGGATAGGTCGATTATCGCACGCGTCAGCGGAAGAAGCGCTCTGCCTGAACAAAGACGTCGTGGTCCGCCCCATGCTGGCGGACCGAACGGACGTCGACCAATTTTTCCAGCTGTTTGATGAGCTGTTCCAGCCGCTGGTCGGCAAAGACCAGGAGCCAAATGCGACTCACCGTCCCGTCAGGCAACGGCATACACAAAATCCCTTCGACGTTGAACGCCCGTCGTGCAAAGAGCCCGACGATATGGCTCATCACTCCCGGATGGTTATTTACTTCGAGCTCCAAAACCGTTTTCTCGAAACCGCTCGTCGGCAGCGGCTCTGCTACCTGTTCGATCATCGCTTGCTCCTTGTCGTTACGCCTCGATCATTTCGGTGTTCGCTGCCCCGGGAGGCACCATGGGATAGACGAACGCTTCGGCATCGATCGGACAACGGATGAAGACCGGGCCGGGTGTGGTCAGCGCCTCGGCAAGTGCTGCTTTCGGGTCCGCCACGCCATCGAGATCGAACGCGGGAACGCCAAACCCCCGCGCCACGGTGACGAAATCGACCCCATGACCATAGCGGGACGCAATTACCCGTTTGCCGTAGAAGAGGTTTTGTTGCTGATAGACAAGTCCCAAAGAGCGGTTGTCCATCAAGACGATCTTGACGTTGGCTTGCAGCTCGGCAAGGGTTGCCAACTCTTGGATGTTCATTTTGATACTGCCGTCGCCCGTAAACAGCACCACGGTCCGCTGCGGTTCGGCAAGCGCTGCGCCGATCGCAGCGGGCAAACCAAACCCCATCGTCCCCAATCCGCCCGAGGTGAGCCATTGCCGCGGTCGCCGCAACGGATAGGCCTGCGCGGCCCACATCTGGTGTTGGCCCACGTCGGTCACCACCACCGCTGAATCGTCGAGCGCTTCGGCAACTGCCGCGATGAGACCGTAGTGCTGGCGCACGTCGTCTCGCCCGGGCATCGCGAGCGGATAACGCGCCTTGAGCGCTGCGACGTGCGAAAGCCACCGCTTGCGCATCTGCGGCCGCACGCGTGGCAACAGCGCCGCAAGCGCCGCTTTCACGTCGGCATGAACCGCAAGGTACGGCGTTTTGATCTTGCCGAATTCGGCGCGGTCGATATCGACGTGAACGATCTTGGCGTTTGGAGCGAACGCGCTGGCCTTGCCAACCGCTCGGTCGTCGAGACGCGCGCCCACCACTACCAAGAGGTCGCTTTCTTGCACCGCGAAATTGGCGTAGCGCGCGCCGTGCATGCCGAGCATCCCCAATGAGAGCGGATGGTCGACCGGCATCGCGCCCAGCCCCATCAGCGTCATCACGGTGGGCATCGATGCCTGTTCGGCAAGTGCCACCGCAAGCGACGCAGCTTCGCTTGCAACAACCCCCCCGCCAAGATAGAGCACCGGTCGCTCCGCTTCGTTGATCAACGTGGCCGCTTGTTCGATCGCTTCCATGGGGATTTCTGGGCCTGGTTCGCGCGCTCCTGGATGCGGCCAGTGCTCAAAACTCACTTTCTGATTCTGGATGTCTTTCGGAACATCGACGAGTACCGGACCGGGCCGACCGCTTTGCGCCAGACGAAACGCTTGCGGAATCACCTCCAACAGTTCGGCGGCCGAGCGCACCAAAAAATTGTGCTTGGTGATCGGGATCGACATGCCATAGACGTCGACCTCCTGAAACGCGTCGGTACCCACCATCGCCAGAGGCACCTGACCGGTGATCGCGACGAGCGGAATCGAATCGAGGTGCGCATCGGCAATCGCGGTGAGCAGGTTGGTGGCGCCTGGACCGCTCGATGCGACGCACACCGCCGCTCGCCCCGTCACCCGCGCCATGCCTTGCGCGATGAAACCTGCCCCTTGCTCATGACGCGCCAGGATGTGTTCGATCGTCCCTCGTTGCGCCAATGCGTCGTAAAAGGGAAGGATCGCCCCGCCGGGAATGCCTGTGAGTTGGGTGATCCCCTGCCGTTCCAAGAGCCGCACCATCAATTCGGCCCCGGTCATCGTCTCCATTTTCGACTCCTCTAAAACAAAAACCCCTCCGGGGTCGCCGGAGGGGTTTGCTGGGTTGCTTACCGTTACTGGCTACACGCCCGCCCTCCGGCCGATTGGCTGGCTTACGACGACTACTACGACCAGAAGGAGAGAGGTGTACGACATCACGTGTTTTCTCAAACGCAAGTCTTATAAATGACTTGTCGCATTTTTAGCACATCCGTTCGCGAAATGCAACCACTCACCGCGTTGCACTCACCGCGGAACGCAACGCGAGTTCAGGTGGATAGGGATGCCAAAAGATCTGCTCCGCCAGATAGGGGTGCGGCCGGCGCAACAACAGTCCTTCCCACACCTTGATCACGGTAATGAGCGGTACCACACCCGCGATGAACTCGTCGAGCGTTTGCAGGTAAAAACGCTTCTCCTCAGAACGGAGCACCGTTTTGAAATACCCCAGAACGTGGTGAAAGACATTGCGCAAACGGCGACGCGACGAAGCGGTTGCAAAGGCTTCATTGAGGAGCTTATCGTAGAGGGCGAGTGTTTGGGACAGGTTCTCCGACGTTGCGGCAGCAACCAGCGCCCCCAGTCGGCGCAGGATCATCTCGTTCCTTGCCAACAGGATCAGCTTGTGGCGGCGGTGAAACCGTTGTAACCCCGCCACCGTGACCGGTTCCGACGTCACAAAGGTCCGCCAGCGTGCTCGGGTATAGACGCGCAGCATGAACTGCTCACGCAGCCACGCATCGTGGAGTCGCCCTTCCTCTTCGATTGGCAAGAACGGAGCGGCAGTGAGAAGCCGCGCAGTGAACCGCCCCGAGGTCACGGGGTCACGCGGACTTTGCCAGACGCCATCCTCGCGGTAGAGTTTGACACGCTCCAAACCGCACGTCGGTGACTTCGACTTCACGATCACACCGTCGGGCTGGTAGGCCAACACCGCAAGCGCCTGCCGTTCGCAGCTCGCTTCGATTGCCTCGGTGACGTCCGTGCCACTCACGGTGCCCCGAACCCGCACTTTCCCATCGACCGAAACCAGACGGATCGTCTCGCGCGGGGTTCCCAAAACGGGTGCTTCGGGACAGAAAGGAGAAAAATCGGCGTAATGACGCAAACGCTGAACAAAATCGTCCTGCGCGTGGCCACCGTTGTACCGCACTGGCTGACCGAGTAGGCAACCACTGGCGGCAAGACGCAGCCGAGGAAAGTCGGGCTTATCTCCTTTTTGTCGCGCGCGTTTGGACGCTTCGCTCGGAACCGTCATCTCCACCTCGCAACTCATTCGCGCCGCCGTTGCCACGGGCGGCGCCAACTCGCCCCCTTCTCGTCATGCCAACGCGCGAAATGGGCAAGCGCATCGGCAACGCGCGCAGGCAAACTTTGGGGACCACGAATCGGGCGACCAGTAAGTACCGCCGCGGCTTCATCGACCGAGCGCACCGGCCAAAGGTGAAAGCGGCCTGCACGCACCGCAGCGATTACCGCATCATCCAGCATCAAATGGCGGCAGTTCGCGGCAGGTAGGATCACACCGTGGCTGCCGTCGAGCCCAGCCGCTGCACAGACCGCATACCACCCTTCGATTTTTTCGTTGATCGCGCCAACGGCCTGCACCTCACCGAACTGGTTGATCGACCCGGTCACTGCGATCGATTGCTCAAGCGGCACCCCCGCAATCGCCGAGAGGAGCGCAAGCGCTTCAGCCAACGACGCCGAGTCCCCTTCGACAAAGCCGTAGGACTGCTCCATCACCAGGGTTGCGGAGAGCGCAAGGGGTCGCCTGCGCCCAAAGCGGCCACTCAAGAACGCAGAAAGAATCATAACCCCTTTGCTGTGAATCGACCCACCGAGTTCGCTTTCGCGCTCGATGTCGAGCACTTCGCCTTCACCCCCCATCCGCACCGACGCAGTGATTCGGATGGGGTGCCCATACGCCTCTTCGCCGCTTTCGAAGACGACCAAGCCATTGACCTGCCCGACACGGTTTCCCCGCGTGGTGATGAGGTGGGTCCCGTCAGCGATTGCCGCAATCGTTTCGCGCCACGCGGAACCGGTTCGCGCAAAACGCGCACGGACCGCCGCCTCGACATCCTGCCGCGCCACCACTTTCCGCCCTTGCGCCTGCGCCCATGCCGCAGCTTCGCGCAGCAACCCGGCGAAGCGCCCTACGGTCAATGCCAGCCGCTGCTGATCTTCCGCGGCACGCGCCGCCGCTTCGAGCGCGCGCGCGATCGCGTCGTCGCTCACCTCCGGCCCGTCGTCCCCGTCATCTGCAAGGAGTTGCCGCAACACCGCTGCGTACCGTGCTTCGTTTTCTGGGGTTCGCGGGACGGTGTGCTCCAGTTCGACCACCCAAGGAAAGAGGGTGGTAAAAGTCTCGTCGAGGTCGCGCAACGCCTCATAAATTTCTGGGGTAACGATGAGGATGACTTGTCCGGCAAAAGGGATGGGATCGGGGCGCACGAGCGGCAGCGCCCCCCAGCGGGTTTGGGCGGGGGGAGGGGCGACCTCTACCCGCTGCGTCGCCAGAGTCCGTTTGAGTGCTTGCCAGGCGTCGCTGTCGGCGAGCAACGCCGTTGCGTCGACGAGCAGAAACCCATCGGCAGCCTGGGCCAAATGCCCGGCCCGGATATGGCGATGGTCGGAGATCCGTTCATCTTCGACCACTTCGCTTTCCACCCATCCGACGAGCGTTGCATGGGAAATGTTCTCCCCCAAACAGACTGGGGCATGCGCCTGAGCCTCATGGACAACGGATGGGTTGACGAGATAGTGCGCCAGAACCGCTTCGTCGATCAGGACCTCGGTACCGTCGCGCGCCAACCAGGGCCGCGGCCCCCTAACGAGTTCCGCTTCGAATGCATCGAGGTAAGCGAGCACCTCGGAAAAATCGGCGAACGCTTCGCGAAGTGGGTGCAAAAGATGACGCGCCACAGGCGCTAAGGCGTCCCGCTCAGCCGCGTCGATCGCATCAGCCAGCGCCTCGTCCCATTCCGGGAAACGGGCCAACACCGCAGCCAACCGGTCGCGCCAGCGCGCTACTCGCTCTTCCCAACGCTTTCGTTCCGTTTCGGGCAATGCGGCATAGGCCTCCGGGGTAAAGGGTTCGCCGTGCTCATCGGTGGGAACGAGCGCCCAACCATCGTCGGTTTGCAGCAGCTTGAGGCGATCCCCCGCGCATCCGTCGCGAATCTCGGCTAGCGCCTGCTGCTGCCGCTCTTGGTGTCGCTTCAGCAGCGCTTCGATCCGCGTCCGGTGGGGATCGGCGGTGAGCGCGCCGCGCACCAGTTCGGGCAACCGCTGCACCAGTCGTTCGACTGCCGCGGCGAGTTCCCGCCCTTTACCTGCAGGCAACCGCAGCAATTGCGGGCGCAACGGATCGTCGAAACGGGGAACGTACAGGAGATCGTGCGGTGACAATCGCTTGCGTGCCGCCTGTTCCGCGGTCCACCGCGCGATCGCGTGGCGTCCGTAACCCGGTGGTGCCATGAGCACGACGTGGCCCCGCCGCGCATCTGCCAATGCCAAAGCAAGCGTTTCCAGCGCCGCGTCCTGTCCGACGAACGGGGGGCGATGGGTCGAATCGGGTACCGGTTGCGTGTCGAGCTGGGTACGACGGTACAACGATTGCGGGTCGAGCGTGGCGATTTGGGTCATCTGTCTTGTCGGTTTGGCGTCCGTCGCGTTACGATCGCGTTATCATCACAAGAACTGCGTCGCACGATTGTAGCAACGGCGACCCTGAAACCAACGGAGAAGACCCAATGGCCGAAGCGCTCCGTTACGAGCCCCTTTCGGAAGCAGGCACGCTACTGACCCTTCCGCCACTTGCCGATTCGGGAACGGGCCCGGTTCATGATCAACGTAACCGCCCGCTCGCCGACCTTCGCATTTCGGTTACCGACCGCTGCAATTTCCGTTGCACCTACTGCATGCCACGGGAGGCGTTCGATGGGTACCACTTCTTACCGCGCGCTGAAATCCTGACGTTCGAAGAGATCGAACGGGTGGCGCGCGCATTCGTCGCGCTGGGGGTGCGCAAAATCCGCATCACAGGGGGAGAACCGTTGCTGCGCCGCGATCTGCCCAAACTGATCGAACGGTTGGCCCAGCTACCGGTGGAACTCACGCTCACCACCAACGGTGTGCTGTTACCGAAATTCGCCGCAGCGCTCAAAGACGCCGGCCTAGCGCGCGTCACGGTGAGCCTCGATGCGCTCAGCCAGGAAACCTTCGAAGCGATCGCCGACGTCAAAGTACCGGTAATGCGGGTGCTGGAAGGGATCGAAGCCGCGTTGTCTGCAGGACTCACCCCACTCAAAGTCAACATGGTGGTGAAACGCGGCATCAATGACCACGAGATCACTGCAATGGCGGAACACTTTCGTGGCACAGGGGTGATTCTGCGCTTCATCGAATTCATGGATGTCGGGGCAACGAACGGTTGGCAGATGGCGCACGTCGTGCCCGCCAAAGAGATCCTAGAACGGATCGACGCACGCTGGCCGTTGGAGCCGCTCGAACCCAACTATTTTGGCGAAGTGGCCGAACGCTGGCGGTACCGAGACGGGGCGGGGGAAATTGGCGTGATCGCCTCGGTCACGCAACCCTTCTGCCGCGGGTGTACGCGCCTGCGCCTCTCTACCGACGGCAAGCTCTTCACCTGTCTTTTCGCCGACCGGGGGTACGACTTGCGGCTACTGGTGCGCGACGGCGCCGACGAAACGACGCTGGCGCGTGCGATCGCGGCGATCTGGAAAATTCGTGGCGACCGTTATTCGGAGCTCCGCACGCAAGCCACGGCGCCGCGCAAGCGCATCGAAATGTCCTATATTGGAGGGTGATGGCTGGGGAGCCACCCTCGTCTGCTCACCTCTTCGATCAGGGCATTGGCGGTTGCAATCAGCGCCGGCACGAAGCGATGGGCCGCGAGCAGCGCTTCAACCGCTGCCTGGGGTTCCAGAAGATACTCATGGACCATTCGGTTGCGCAATTCGCGGAGCACCAACCACTCATCGCTCGAGGCTACCCAGCCCATCCGCTCCGCAAAGTCGAGACGGTCGCGCATCGCTCGGGGGGGTTCTGCAAGTAACCTCAAGACTGCTGGCAAGAGTTTATCTCCCAGCGTATCTTGGAGCCGGGCAAAACGCAAAAGAAAGGCGTCGATCCGTTCGGTAAGCGGGCTCTCTGCGGTCAGAGCCCAAAATTCGGACAGCCACTCCAAATTGGCAAAAAGCGCGCGGTCAGAGACCTCTAGAGCAGCGACCTCACGCTGGACGATCGCAACCAGGTGGGCGAGCCGTTCCCTTTCACTTTCAGAGATCAAGGCGCACCCCTGTATTGCGGGCAATACGGTGGATCGGAAGTTTTGGCCCCGCGGGGGTTTGGATCACCACGTCGATTTTTCGCTCCCCTAAAGCGCGCTGCAGCGCCACGAGAAAACGGGCGCGTGCCAGCGCGAGATTGTCCACCGCCTCGGGGGTCTCGATGTACAAGTCGATGTCTCCGCCGCGCGCGGCATCATCGACCCGCGAGCCAAAAAGCCAAACTCGGGCATCTGGCCCAAAGTAGCTGCGGACCAGTTCAGCAATCACATTCCGCTCTTTGGGCAGAAGCCGCATCGGCCGAAACTCCGTCGCGCATCTTCCCTCAGGTCAAATGCTCGACCCGTAATTTCGTCACCGACCCCACGACGAACGGCAGTGCAGTAATACCGGCAATTGCGGCGTCTACTGCCTGTTCTTCGGTTTCATGGGTCAGGAGCACCAGTTCGGCCTGTTCGGCAATGGGTTCCTTTTGCACCAGTGCGGCGATCGACACCGACTCTTTCGCCAACACATGCGCGATTTCCGCAAGCACCCCAGGTCGATCGGCTACGTTTAGCCGCAAATAGTAACAAGAACGGCATTGTGCGATGGGTAGCGCAGCCACATCCTGCACCTGATCCGGTTGGAACGCTAGGTGCGGGACACGGTTTTCCGGATCGGCGGTATGCAGCCGCGTCACATCGACCAGATCGGCGATCACGGCGCTTGCGGTCGGTTCCGAACCGGCGCCGGCGCCGTAATAGAGGGTTTGCCCCACCGCGTCTCCTTTGACCAATACCGCGTTCATCGCGCCAGAGACACTGGCCAAGAGGTGGTCTTTCGGAATGAGCGTGGGATGGACCCGAAGTTCGAACCCCTGTTCACGCCGCTTCGCGATTCCCAACAATTTGATACGGTAGCCCAACGCTTCAGCGTGGGCGACATCACGCGCGTCGATTCTTGTGATCCCTTCGACGTAGGCTTTGTCGAATTGGATCGGCACTCCGAACGCAAGCGAAGCAAGGAGCGTTGCTTTGTGCGCGGCGTCGATGCCTTCGATGTCGAACGTGGGGTCGGCCTCGGCGTAGCCGAGCGCTTGCGCTTCTTGCAGCGCCCCGTCAAAGCTCAGGCCCCGCTGATCCATCTGCGTGAGGATATAATTGGTGGTCCCGTTGATGATTCCCGCCACCCATTCGATGCGGTTTGCGGCTAACCCTTCGCGCAGCGCTTTGATGATCGGAATCCCACCAGCCACCGCGGCTTCGAACGCTACCATCACCCCTTTTTCCTGCGCCGCGGCGAAGATTTCCGCACCATGCACGGCCAAAAGCGCCTTGTTCGCGGTCACCACGTGCTTACCCGCGGCAATCGCTGCCAACACAAGCTCTTTCGCAACCGTGTAACCACCGATCAGCTCGACGACGATATCGATCGTTGGGTCATTGACCACCGAGAAGGCATCCTCGGTGAGGCGTACGCCATCGGCGAGCGCCTGTTCGCCCACCACCGCGCGCGCACGCTCGAGGTTACGGTCCGCCACCGCCACGATCGCGATGGGACGCCCCGCACGCCGAGCGATTTCGCCCGCGTTGCGCGTCAATACACTCCAAACCCCCCCACCTACGGTTCCAATTCCCAACAATCCGACACGTATCGCTTTCATTCCGTCCCTTCCTTTTGCGTCACAATCACTTGATGCCGCCGGCGATAGCGGTCGCAGAAACGGGCGATCCGTTCGATCGCGTCACGCAAATCGTCTTCGTGCGGCAAGAAAACCATCCGGAAATGGTCCGGATTGGGCCAGTTGAAACCGGTCCCTTGCACGACCAACACCCGCTCCTCTTCCAAAAGCTCCAAGACGAACTGCTGGTCGTCGACAATCGGATAAACCTTCGGGTCGAGCCGTGGGAACATATAGAGCGTTGCTTGCGCCTTCACCGCCGAAACCCCGGGAATCTCGTTCAACATCTGGTAGGCGATGTTGCGTTGGCGCGTCAGACGCCCGTTCGGTGCGACCAGCTCTTGAATGCTTTGGTAGCCGCCAAGCGCGGTTTGGATCGCCATCTGACCAGGCACGTTGGAACAGAGGCGCATCGACGCCAAGATATTGAGCCCTTCGATGTAATCGCGCGCGTGGCGCCGTTCACCAGAAAGGACCATCCATCCGGCGCGATAGCCACACGAGCGGTAATTTTTCGACAACCCGTTGATCGTGATGAAAAAAACATCATCGGCAAGCGACGCAATCGAGACATGCTCTCGCCCATCATAGAGCATCTTGTCGTAGATCTCGTCGGCGAACACGATGAGCTGATGTTCCCGCGCGATCTGAACGATTCCTTCCAGGATTTCGCGCGGATAGAGCGCGCCGGTAGGGTTGTTCGGGTTGATCACGACGATCGCACGAGTTCGGTCGGTCACCTTTTTGCGGATGTCGGCGAGATCCGGGTACCAATCGGACGCTTCGTCGCACAGGTAGTGGCGGGGTTTGCCGCCAGCCAGCGAAACCGCCGCGGTCCACAGGGGATAATCGGGTGCAGGGACGAGCACCTCGTCACCAGACTCCAAAAGCCCCTGCAGGCTCATCACGATCAATTCCGACGCCCCGTTGCCCAGGTACACATCCTCGACATCGACGCCTGGAACCCCTTTGGTCTGCATGTACTGCACCACCGCCTTGCGTGGCGCGAAGAGTCCTTTCGAGTCGGTGTAACCACTCGCGTCGCGAAAATTGCGAATCACATCGACCACGATCTCTTCCGGCGGTTCGAAACCGAACGGCGCCAAATTGCCGATATTGAGTTTGATGATCTTGTGCCCCTCGGACTCCATCTCCTTGGCGCGTTCGAGCACCGGTCCGCGGATGTCGTAGCAGACGTCGTCGAGTTTCGACGATTTGAGGATTGGCCGCCAGACCCGTTCCGCCTCTGCCGCCACCGGAGCTTCCCCACCCGGCGCAGCTTTCGGCGCATCGAGCCGTTGCGATGAAGACGAAAGCGGAACGTCAGCAGGTTTCATTGCGGCACTCCTCTTGGCGAAAATGGGGCGAGTCGGTAATCTTAGCGAAAAAGCGGCGCAAGGAGAAGCAGCGGTGAAATTGCAACTGGAATTGACAGGCGACGTGCGTCTCATCACCGCGCACGGCGATGGCTGGATTGCGATCGACGGCGAACGGCACGAACAGAATCTCATTTTGACGCCTGACGCCGCCCATCCCGGGTGGCTCGAAACTGGCTGGCCCTCCTTCGACGCGGCAGCCGTCGAACAGCTCTTGGCCCACCAGCCGGAATTGATCCTGCTTGGGTCGGGCCCGACCCTTGTCTGGCCGCCTGCTGCGGCACTGCAACGCCTGACCCAATCCGGCATCGGATTCGAAGTGATGGCGTTGCCAGCCGCTTGCCGCACGTATAATGTCCTGGCCAGCGAAGGGCGACGTGTCGTCGCTGGACTGGTTTTGCGCTAACGAAAGGAGCACCCCATGACGCTTGAACTCAACCAACCGGCACCCGATTTCACCTTGCCGGCAACCGGAAACCAAACGATCACACTTTCGGCGCTCAAAGGAAAACCGGTCGTCCTCTATTTCTACCCCCGTGACAATACGCCTGGTTGTACCAACGAAGCGATCGCTTTTCGTGACCTTTACGACCAATTCACTGCACTGGGCGCCGTGATCCTGGGGCTATCGCGCGACTCCGTCGCCTCGCATGAAAAGTTCAAAGCCAAATTCTCTTTACCGTTCGACCTGGTGAGCGACCCTGAAGAGGTCGCGTGCCAAGCGTACGACGTGATGCGCAACAAAACGATGTACGGCAAACCGGTGCGGGGGATCGAGCGCAGTACCTTTTTGATCGACGCGGATGGAAACATCGCCGCAATCTGGCGCAAAGTCAAGGTAGATGGACACGCGGAAGCGGTCTTGGCAAAACTGCGGGAAATCGCCAAGAACGCATGATCGCAGTGCGTATCCTACTCTATTACCCATTTTTGGAGTCGAAATGAACGAGCCCCGGAAGGCCACGCGGCGGTCACGCCCCAAAAAAGCGACAAAAGTGACGCGTAACGCGGAGCGCAAACTCTTCGTACTCGACACCAACGTGCTCATGCACGACCCCACAGCCCTCTTTCGTTTCGCAGAACACGACATTTACCTGCCCCTTGCCACGCTCGAAGAACTCGATCAGCACAAGAAAGGGCTTTCCGAGGTCGCGCGCAACGTCCGGCAGGTGAGTCGGGAACTCGAAGCGATCATCGGAGAAGCCAGCCACGAAATCCGTGACGGGTATGCGCTCACGGAACCTTCCGGAGGAATGGCCACCGGTTGCCTCTATTTCCAAACGGAAGCGATCGCCTCACCGCTTCCACCGGGGTTGCCGCTTTCGCAAAACGACAACGCGATTCTGTCGCTCGTCAAAGCGCTCTCTGAACAGTTTGCCCCGCGTCCGGTGATCCTGGTTTCCAAGGATATCAACCTGCGCATCAAAGCGCGGGCGCTTGGCCTTCTGGCGCAAGACTACCGCAACGACAAACTGCTGGAGGACACCGACCTCCTCTACTCCGGCATCTACGAGCTCCCGCCGGGCTTCTGGGAAACCCGTGCACCCGACCTCAAAGCGTGGCGGGCCGACGGGTTCGATTGGTGGCAAACGAAAGCGCTCACCGCCGCAGACTGCTATCCCAACGAATTCGTCGTCTCCGCGGACGACCCCTCCTTCGAAGCGCGGGTGGTCCGTTTCGAGGATGGCGCGGCGGTTTTGAAGAGCGTGCGCGACTTTCGCCATGAAAAAAACGCCGTCTGGGGCATCACGGCGCGAAACCGCGAACAGAATTTCGCGCTCGATCTGCTCATGGATCCAGAAGTCGACCTCGTCACCATTTTGGGGCAAGCGGGTACCGGCAAGACGCTCCTTACCCTGGCCGCGGGTCTGGCGCAAACGCTCGACCAAAAAATCTACAGCGAAGTGATCTTCACCCGCGCCACCGTCCCCATCGGCGAAGACATCGGCTTTCTGCCCGGCACCGAAGAAGAGAAGATGGCGCCGTGGATGGGGGCACTCGAAGACAACCTCGAAGTCTTGGCCGGAAACGGCGAAGGGGGCGCATGGGGCCGTGGCGCGTCGATCGAGCTCATCCGCGCCAAAGTCAAGATCAAGAGCATCAATTTCATGCGCGGGCGTACCTTCGTGCGCAAATACTTGGTGCTCGATGAAGCGCAAAACCTCACCGCCAAACAGATGAGGACGCTCATCACCCGCGCAGGGCCCGGAACCAAAGTGATCTGTCTGGGTAACTTGGCGCAGATCGACACCCCCTATCTCACTGAAGGCAGCTCTGGCCTCACCTATCTGGTCGAACGCATGAAAGGATGGGCCCACAGCGGCCACGTCACGCTGGCGCGCGGCGAACGCTCACGCCTTGCCGAAGCCGCGGCGGAACGGCTTTGAGGAATGCCGATGGCTACCGCTTTTCGTCTTCACGACCTGCGGGAGACACTGCACAATGAACTCCATGCCCGCCCGTCGGTGGTCGTCACCGCCCCCGCTCAGGTCCGCTCCTGGGCGTTTCTCATCGAACCCGACGAACACCCCGCAGCGCGCGCCCACTGGGCCCTTCTGACCAATCGTCCCGACGTCAAACGGCTGAACGACAGCTCTGACCGCCAAGAGCTCGTCGAATACGGTGACCTGCGGGTGAAATGGGAACACCACACCGAGTTCGTCTCTTACACCGTCTATTGCGAAGGAACCCCCGGCACCGAAGCGATCCTGGCGAAACTTCCCCCGCATTGGATCGACCAAGGACCCGGATCGTTGATTGCCGCCGTCGCCGTCGACATCCAAACCATCCGCGAAACCCCGCCGGATCAGTTCATCGACGCCATCGATCCGCTCGGTCCCACCACCGTCGCCTCGAAGATCGCCGACGGCGCCGGGTGGCTCTTCACCGACTTCCACCTCCACGACGGCATGACCCACTTCACCATCATCGACGGTGCCATTTTGCCGCGGCAATTGGGCCGGATCGTGCAGCGGCTGATCGAAATCGAAACCTACCGCATGCTCGCCCTTTTGGCGTTTCCCGCAGCACGAATGGTGAGCGCCGAACTCTCTCTCTGGGAAAAGCGGCTGGCGCAATTGATGCACGACCTGGGCGAAGCCAACACCATCGAAAGTGAGCGGGTTCTGCTCCAACGCCTTACCCAACTGGCCGCCGAAGTCGAACGCTCGGTCGCCGACTCCAACTTCCGCTTCGGTGCTGCCGCCGCTTACTACCGCCTGGTTCAGCAGCGGGCCGATGATCTGCGCGAACAGCGCCTTTCTGGCTACTCGACCTTGAAAGGATTCTTGGAACGGCGCCTTGCCCCCGCGATGAACACCTGCGCCGCAGTGCACCGCCGCCAGGAAGAACTCTCTGCCCGCATCGCGCGTAACTCGCAACTCTTGCGCACCCGTGTCGATCTCAAACTCCAAGAGCAAAACCAGCAACTGCTGGACGAAATGAACCGCCGCGCCCGGCTGCAACTGCGGCTGCAAGAGGCGGCAGAACACTTCTCCGTGGTCGCGATCACCTACTACGGCTCGCAACTGGTGCAATACCTGGCCAAGGGCGCGAAAGGGTGGCTACCGGCATCGCCGGAACTGATCACCGCGATCGCCATTCCGGTAATTGCCGCTGCTGCCGCCTACAGCATCCACCGCCTTCGGCAGCGCCTCCACGTCTCTGTGCACTGAACCCTATCAGACTGAAAGAGAGAAACCATGACCCAAGCGCTCTACGAATCGAACCTCAAAAGCCTCCCGCTCATTGGCCGTGGCAAAGTGCGCGACATCTACGCAGTAGGCGACGACAAACTCCTGGTGATCGCCAGTGACCGTCTCTCCGCGTTTGACGTCATCCTGCCCGACCCAATCCCCGAAAAGGGCAAGATCCTCACCCAAATCACCGCGTTCTGGTTCGACACCCTGGAGGGAATCGTCGCCGATCAACGCACGGACATCGCGCCGGAAAGCGTCGTCGCCCCAGAGGAACGCGACCAGGTGACCGGCCGCGCGATGGTCGTGAAACGGCTCAAGCCCCTGCCCATCGAAGCCGTGGTCCGCGGCTATCTGATTGGCTCTGGCTGGAAAGAATACCAAGCGACCGGTGCCGTGTGTGGTATCCCACTTCCCGAAGGATTGCGCCTGGCCGAAAAACTCCCAGAACCGATCTTCACCCCAGCAACCAAAGCAGAGGTGGGCGAACACGACGAAAACATCTCGTTTGCCGAAGCGCAAGCGCGTTGTGCCGAAGCGCTCGCCCCGTTCGACGGCGCCGCGCTCGCTGAGGCCGCACGCAACGCGGCACTGACGCTGTACCAAAAAGCACACGACTATGCGCTCGCCCGCGGCGTGATCATCGCCGACACCAAATTCGAATTCGGCATCGACGAACACGGCACCCTTCACCTCATCGACGAAGTGCTCACACCGGACTCCTCCCGCTTTTGGCCCGCCGACGCCTGGCAACCCGGCACCAATCCGCCCTCCTTTGACAAGCAGTTCGTCCGTGACTACCTCGAATCGCTCGACTGGAACAAACAGCCCCCGGCACCGAAACTTCCGCCCGAAGTGATCGAAAAGACTCGACAGAAATACCGGGAAGCGTATGAGCGGCTGACGGGGCGGGTGTTGCCCTAATACTCACCTCATATCGAACTGTGTGATTCCTGAGGTCTGACCATGCCCCCAACCAACCCCTCACCCCACAACACCCCCCACCCTTCCGCGGCAGCGCGGCGTTTGGCGCTGGTTGCCGTCATTGCCGCTTACGTGCTGTCGTTCTTTCACCGTTTTGCGCCCGCGGGGATTGCTCCGGAGCTCGCCACGGCGTTTCAGACGAACGCGGCGTCGCTCGGGGTGCTGGCCGCGACCTATTTTTATGTGTATACCCTGATGCAGCTTCCCACTGGGATTCTGGCCGATACCCTTGGGCCGAAACGGGTGATCGTTGCGGGCGGGTTCGTCGCAGCGGCGGGAAGCCTGCTCTTTGCGTTGGCGCCAACGCTCTCCTGGGCGATTGCCGGGCGGACCCTCACCGGTTTGGGGGTTTCGGTCACCTTCATCGCAATGCTCAAACTCTTTGCGCTCTGGTACGACGAACGGCGATTCGCGTCGCTCGTCGGTCTTGCGCTCTTTTTGGGCAACCTGGGTTCGATGCTCGCGGGAACGCCGCTCACCGCGGTTGCGCAGATCACCGGGTGGCGCGGTGTCTTTCTCTTTACCGCGCTACTTTCCTTCGTGGTGGCGCTGCTTTGTTGGCGGCTCATCGAAAACGAACCCAGCGAACACCGCCGCCCGATCGAACGCAGCACCGTGATGAACGGTTTGATGGCCATCGTGCGCAACCGGCGCACTTGGCCTGCCGTGGTTGCCAATTTCGGCATCGCGGGCAGCTTTTTTGCGTTCGCTGGCCTTTGGGCAACGCCCTACCTGATGAGCGTTCATGGCGCCGACAAAATTCTGGCGTCACACCACCTTTCTGCCTATTTCCTGGCGTTTGCCATCGGATGCCTGGCGTTGGGTGCGCTTTCGGATCGCCTGGCGCGCCGCAAAACCGTTTTGGTAGCCGCCAGCACCGTCTATGTGGCCTGTTGGGGAGCGTTCCTCACCCTTTCCGCACAACCCGTAATCGTTACCTTCCTGCTCTTTTTGGTGATGGGTTTTGCCAATGCGGCGTTCGTCCTCACTTGGGCGTGCGCGAAAGAGGTCAACCCGCCGCATCTTTCCGGGATGAGCACCGCGCTCACCAATATGGGCGGCTTTTTGAGCGGCGCTTTACTGCAGCCGATTGTTGGGGCGATCTTGGACGCGCTGGGGGGCGCGACGGTGGTCGATGGGGTCCGCCTCTACCCGCCCGACGCGATGACGGCCGCGATCAGTGTCTTGGCTGGGGCTGCTGTCATCGGGTGGCTGGCGGGTTTCATGGTCACGGAAACGCGCGCGCGCAACGTCACGCTAAACGGCGCCGAAACCAAGCGGTAATCGCGGTCATCACCTCGTCGGGCCGTTCGCGATGCGGAAGATGGCCGCAGTCGCGTAGGATCACTTGTTCTGCCGGCCCTACGACGCCTGCGGCAATCGCGTTGGGAAACACTTCAGAGCCGTATTCGTCGCGATCCCCGTGAATCGCCAATACCGGTGCGGTGACTTTGGGCAGCACCGAAACAAGCGACCAATCCCGGAAAGCCGAATCGAGCCACGTTTCGGTCCACGCATCGAGTACCCATTGCGCTTTTGCTCCGTGCCAGCGGGTAAGCCGCGCACGTTGTTCGGGGTGCGCAAACAGCGCTTTCGCGGCACGAATGCCCTCGAGCGTGCGCTGCTCGACGAACGCCTGCGCCGCGATCGTCACCACGCCCGCGACGCGCTCTGGGTGGATTGCCGCGGCAGTGAGCGCCATCGCGCCCCCGACGCTGTGACCGAGCAATACACAGCGATCGATTGCGAGCGCGTCCAGCACCGGCACGATGCCCGCTTGCGCCTCGTCGGCAATGAACGAAAGCGGCTGCGGCCCGTTTCTCGCGCTGGAGCGTCCGTAGCCGAGCCGATCGTAGGCATGGACGGGTACGCCGAGGGTTTGTGCCAAGCGGTCAGGAAAATCGCGCCACAGCCCTACACACCCCAACGAATCGTGGAGCAGCAAAAAAGGGACGTTCGCGCTACCAGAAGGCGCAACCGGATCCGGCTGCCAACTGGCTACGAAAAGCTTCCCCTTGGGGTGTTCGACAAAGCGTTCAAACTGGTTCATCTTGCGTCCTACACGCACGTGTGCACCGGGCACGGCGAATCGCGGTTGCCGCCGGTACAATTGCGGCTATCGATTCCACTCGGTACGCGATTTTCCCATGACAACGATGACAGAGAAAACCCCAACTTCCGACGACCTCACCCCTTTGCTGACCCATTGGCAATTCCCTCCGTTCGATGCGCTGATACCGGAGCGGGCAACTGCGGCGATCCGTTCTGCGCTGGCTACGGCGCAAGCCGCGGTCACTCAGGCGAAACGGGCGGTGCAGACCACAAACGCCGCGTTGACGTGGGCCGAATGGTACGCCCCTCTCGACGAAGCGCTGGAACGCTTAGGCGCGCTTTGGGGCGTGGTCGCGCATTTGCATAGTGTGCTGGACACTCCCGAGTGGCGTGCCGTCTATAACGAATTGCTGCCGGAGATGACCCGCTTTTGGAGCGAATTGGGGCAAGACCCCGATCTCTACGCGGGCATGAAGCGCTTGCTCGCGCAGGCACCGGACCTCAACGCATGGCGGCGCCGCGCTCTGGAATTGGAAGTGCGCGACCGGCTGCTTTCGGGCGCCGAACTTCCCGAGACGGCCCGTCCGCGCTTCCTTGCCATCCAGGAGCGGCTCTCTGCACTGGCAGCGAAATTTTCCGAAAACCTTCTCGATGCGACGAACGCTTATAGCGAACTCGTCACCGACGAAGCGCAATTGGCCGGGCTACCGGAAACGGTCCGTGCGATGGCGCGTGCCGCAGCAGAACGCGACGGCGCTTCGGGGTGGAAGTTCACGCTGCAGATGCCTTTTTATCTGCCGGTGATGCAGTATGCCGAAGATCGCGCCTGGCGCGCTCGCTTTTACCGAGCCTACGCCACCCGCGCCTCCGAATTCGGTCCGCCCGAACAGGACAACGGCCCGATTCTCACGGAAATCTTGGCACTGCGGCAGGAAGAGGCGCAGCTTTTGGGCTTTCCCCACTACGCCGCCTATTCGCTTGCGCCGAAAATGGCGCCGTCGCCGGAGGCGGTGCGCGACTTCCTGGCCGATCTGGCCCGCGCGGCGCGTCCCTACGCGGAACGGGACAAAGCGGAGTTGGAGCGCTTTGCGCGCGACACCCTGGGGGTGAGCCCACTGGAACCATGGGACATCGCGTTCGCCAGCGAAAAGCTGCGCCAAGCGAAATACGCCTTTTCCGACGACGAACTGCGGCAATACTTTCCGCTTCCCAAAGTGCTCGACGGGCTCTTCGCGCTCATCACGCGCCTCTACGGCGTCACGTTCGAAGAGGTGGTGCTGCCCACGTGGCACGCGGACGTACGCACCTACCGGCTCGACAAAGCGGGAGAAACGGTCGGTTACCTCTACCTCGATCTCTTTGCGCGGGAGACGAAAAAAGGCGGCGCATGGATGAACGACGCGAAAAGCCGCCATCGTCACCTCGATGGTCGCGTGGATCATCCGGTGGTCTATTTGGTGTGCAATTTCGCGCCACCTGTGGGCGACAAGCCCACTACCCTCACCCACGACGAAGTCCTCACCCTCTTTCATGAGATGGGGCACGGGCTGCACCACCTACTTACCCAAGTGGAAGAGCGCGAGATCGCCGGGCTCAACCACGTGGAATGGGACGCAGTGGAACTACCCAGTCAGTTTTTCGAATTTTTCGCGTGGGAGTGGGAAGTACTGCAGACCCTCACCGCGCATGTCGAAACGGGCGAGACACTGCCGCGCGCGCTCTTCGACAAGATGACCGCCGCGCGCTTCTTCCAGGCGGGAATGCAAACGGTCCGCCAGATCGAATTCGCGCTCTTCGACTTTCGCATCCACAGCGAATTGGGCGTTGCGGCAACCCCAGAAGGACGGCATGACGTCGCGCTAGACGACGTGATGCGGATCCTCGACGAAGTCCGCGCCGAAGTGGCGGTGTTTACTCCGCCCCAATGGCACCGCTTTCCCCACAGCTTCAGCCACATCTTCGCCGGTGGTTACGCGGCAGGGTACTACTCGTACAAATGGGCCGAAGTGCTCGCCGCCGATGCGTATCAGGCGTTTCTGGAAGCGGCAGAAACGCGCGGCAGCGTGGTCGATCCCACGGTGGGCGAACGATTCTGGCGAGAGATCCTTGCGGTGGGGGCAAGCCGACCCGCGCTCGAATCGTTCGTTGCATTCCGCGGGCGTGAACCGAAGATCGATGCGCTGTTGGCGCTTACACTCGGCTCCCAACCAGACACCGAACCGACGGGAGCCTGAGTGATGGCGCTGACGCACCTGCTCTATCTCCACGGTTTTCGCTCGTCGCCGCAATCGTTCAAAGCCCAGCTGCTCAAGGCCTATTTGGCGGAGCACCATCCCGAAATCGTCTGGCACTGCCCAGCGCTGCCACCGGCCCCTTTTGCCGCCGCAGCGCTGATCGACCGCTGGTACGCCGCGCTTCCTGCGGACGCGCGACTCGGGATCGTCGGTTCGTCCCTGGGCGGTTTTTACGCCACTTGGCTCGCTGCCAAAGCCGTGACTGCGCGGGTGGTTTTGCTGAACCCTGCCATCTACCCCGCACGCGATTTACGGGCGCAGATCGGTGAGCAGACCTGCTGGCATGATCCCACGCAGCGTTTCACCTTCACCGCGGCACACGTCGCACAACTGGAAGCGCTCGCCGTGGGGCTACTTCCCAATCCCGAGCGCGTTTTGCTCGTCGCCGCAAAAGGTGATGAGCTTCTCGACTGGCGTGAGATGGTTGCCCGCTACCCAGGGGCGCACCACTGGATGCTGGAAGGGGGGGACCATGCGCTTTCGAATTTTTCTGAGCTACTTCCGCAGGTAGTCGCCTTTCTGGTTGCCCACACAGTGCCAGGAGCCGCACTATGAGCTGTGATGCGAATCGGTTCGTGACCTGGAACGTCAATTCGCTCAAGGTGCGCTTGCCCCACGTGCTGCGCTATCTGGACGAAAAGCGCCCAACGCTCGTCGCGTTGCAGGAGCTGAAATGCGTCACCGAACAGGTGCCCACGGAACCGTTCGCGGAACGGGGATACCAAATTCTGGCATTTGGACAACCCACCTACAACGGCGTCGCCCTCATCGCACCCAACGAATGGCAGGCGCAGGAAGTCCATCGCGGCATCCCTGGCTTTGCCGACGACGCCGCGCGACTCTTAGCGGTTGAGTGGCGCATTCCCGCTCAAACGCGCCCCCTCTGGACCGTTTCCGCCTATTTCCCGAACGGTCAAGCAGTGGGCAGCGAAAAATTCGCGTACAAACTCCGATGGATCGAAGCGCTCACTGCGTGGCTCGCCGCGCTCGACCCCCAGCGTCAAGCGATCTTTGTGATGGGAGACGCCAATATCGCACCCGAAGCGCGCGACGCCCACCCGAGCTGGCCCGAAGAGTCGATCCACGTCTCCAGTGCCGAACGTGCCGCGTGGGCAGAACTCGTCGCGCAGGGTTTCACCGACGCCGTACGCATCTGCCACCCAGAGGAGGTCCTCTACTCGTGGTGGGATTATCGCCAAGGGGCGTTTCGGCGCAACATCGGGTTGCGGATCGATCACATCTTGGTGAGCGCGCCGCTTGCCCGATGCGTGATCGCCGCAGGCGTCGACCGGGAACCGCGGACGTGGCAGCGCCCCTCGGACCATGCGCCGGTGTGGGTGGAATGGCTTCCCCCCACAAATATGGCAACTCAATCGTCGAACTCGGTGTAACCCTTCGCCCCGCCCTGATAGAACGTTTTCGGGTCGGGGGCGCGCAGCGCTCTACCGGTACGGAACTTCTCGACCAAATCGGGGTTGCTCAGGTAGAGCGCCCCATACGCGACCGCATCGGCCAGGCCATCGTGAATCCATTGGTTACCGGTATCGCGATCCGCACCGTGGTTCGCGACGAACACGCCCGGCCACCGCTTCTTGAGCGTAAGCGGCTCGAAAAATGGCCCTGCTTTCCCCGGTTGGTCGATTCCCATGCGTGTCACATGCAGGTAAGCAAGTGGCCACGCTTGCACCATTTCGACCACCCGGGTAAACGTCGCTTCGGGGTTGGAGTCGGACATCGAATTGAACGGCTGAACGGGGGAGAGCCGCAAACCGACACGATCTGCTCCAACCGCCTGCACGACGGCGTCGAGCACTTCCATCAGGAAACGGGCGCGGTTTTCGATCGACCCCCCGTACCGATCGGTGCGGTGGTTGCTGCCGTCCCGCAAGAACTGGTCGATGAGGTAGCCATTCGCGCCATGGACCTCGACACCGTCGAAACCCACCGCGATCGCGCGCCGCGCTGCGTCGGCAAACTGCTGAACGATTCCGGGGATTTCGTCCGTTTCGAGCGCGCGCGGTGTGACGAACGGTTTAGGCCCTTCGTAGGTGTAGACCGTCCCTTCGGGCGCAATCGCTGACGGGGCAATCGGCAACGCCCCGTTGGGTTGCAAATCGGGATGGGAGACCCGGCCCACGTGCCAAATTTGACAATAGATTCGGCCGCCGGCGCGATGGACCGCTTCGGTTACGTGCTGCCACGCCGCTTGCTGGCGGTCGTTCCAAATCCCCGGGGTATAGATGTAGCCTATCCCTTCGGGCGCGACCGCGGTCGCTTCGGTGATGATCAACCCGCTTGATGCGCGCTGCGCATAGTATTCCGCCATGATCGGAGTCGGCGTACCATCACGTTCCGCTCGACACCGCGTCATCGGTGCCATCAGAATCCGATTGGGCAGGGTCAAACGCCCCATTTCCAGCGGAGTAAAGAGATCGGCCATCGTCTGCTCCTTTCTTTTAGTGACTTGTTGGTTATTAACAATGGATCATCTTAAACCAGAACCTCCAAACAGTCAATCCCCCGCTGTGTCCAAACAAGCGCTTTTGGGGCAATTTTTCACGCCGCCCAATGTGGCGCGATTGATCGCGTCCTTGGTCACTCCACGTGGTCCGGTTCTTGAACCGGCGGCTGGTGATGGCGCGATTCTGCGTGCGCTCAGAGAACGCTTTGGCGCCACGCCCTTGGCGATCGTCGCGGTGGAAAGAGACCCCGCCGTTGCGCTACCGGGCACGCACCTTGCCAATTTTTTCGCTTGGGAACCCGAAGCGACATTTGCGACCATCGTCGGTAATCCCCCGTACGTTCGTGGACAATGGATCGATAAGACCACACGTAAATTGTGGCGATCCCTGAGCGACCAGTTCGCGTTGCCCAAACTCGACGCCCGCGCCAACCTTTACCTCTATTTCATTGCCGAGGGAGTCCGCCGGCTACGCCCGGGGGGCGAACTGATTTTCATCACCCCACGCGATTGGCTCAAAGCCACCGCGGCAGTGCCGCTCAACCGCTGGCTCTTTGCGCAAGGAACGATCACCCACCTCATCGAGCTGGGTGACGCGCGGATCTTTGCCGACGCCCTCCCGAACTGTCAGATTTTTCGTTATGTAAAAAACGACTTTTCCCGCCGCACTCTGGTCGCTACCGTCAAAGGCGGTGATCCCATACCCGACGACGCGGCACGACTCACCTGGGAGCTGCGCCACTTCACCGAGTGCGCTGGCCACCTGTTGTTCCTTTCGGATCACCATCCGTTTCGCCTCAACCAGATCGCCTCGGTCAAAGTGGGGGCGGTTTCGGGTGCCGACGCGATTTTCGCGAATCCTCGCTATGCCAACCGCGAATTCGTCTATTCGGCTACGGTGCGCACCGGAAAGACGCGGCGCATGTTCTGGCCGGACCCGGCTGCCCCTGCACCGTGGTTACTCGAACACAAAGCGCGGTTGATCAACCGCCGGGTACGCCGCTTCGACGAAAGCAATTGGTGGCATTGGGGGCGGAGCCACCCTCAGACCGACGCGCCACGCGTCTATGTCAATACCAAAACCCGTGCCCCAAAACCCTTTTTCCTCCACCCCTGCCGCGACTTCGAGGGTTCCGTGTTGGCGCTATTTCCCCATGACACCACCGTCGATCTGGAAGCGCTGTGCGCTGCGCTGAATCGTGTCGCTTGGGAAGCGCTCGGTTTCGTCTGCGACGGCCGTTATCTTTTCACGCAACGATCACTGGAAAATGCGCCACTTCCGGAGTGGTTCGCGCCTTTTATTCCGCAGGCAGCTCAGGATTTGTAACCGATAAGCGCTGTGTGAGATCGGCTTCTTCTTCGCACTCTGCCGCTTGCTCGGACCACGCCTCGGGAACCGTTTTCTTCGGTTTCACCCCCAGCGCTTTCAATTGCTCCGCTTGCCAGACGAGGCTACCACGGCCGCTCACCAGCCGTTTTTCGGCCGTTTCGAATGCCCGGTTCGCTTGCGCCAAGCGTTGCTTGACTTCGGCCATCGCGTCGAGAAAACCGACCAATTTGTCGTAGAGTTCCGCGCCGCGCTGCGCGATCTCCTGCGCGTTGCGGCTTTGCGCCTCTTGCCGCCACAAGTGTTCGACGGTGCGCAGCACGAAGAGCAGCGTCGAAGGGCTCGTGAGCAAGACGTTTTTGTCCCAGGCTTCGGCAAAGAGCGTTGGCGCCCGCTCCAACGCGGCGAGAAACGCCGGTTCGACCGCGACGAACAGGACGACGAAATCGAGCGTCTTACCAGGAAAGAGCGCAGGATAGTGGCGTTTCGCAAGGCCGTCGATGTGGCGCCGGATCGACGCGACGTGCGCGTTCAGTGCCCGTTCGCGCGCCGCATCTTCGGTTGCGGCGACGGCTTCGGTATAGGCAGTGAGCGACACTTTGGCGTCGATCACCAATACCCGATCGCCCGGCAGTTGCACCACCACGTCTGGCCGCAACCGTTCGCCGTCGACGGTGTGGCTCACCTGGGTGAAGTATTCGCGCCCTTCATGGAGTCCGGCCAATTCCAAAAGCCGTTCGAGCACGATCTCTCCCCATGCCCCTTGCGTCTGCTGCGTACCTTTCAACGCGTGGGTGAGTTGCCGCGCCTCTTCGGAAAGGGTCTGGTTGAGGCGCATCAGCTGCCGCACCTGCTCGGCGATTGCGGCGCGGTCCTTGCTTTCGGTGACGTAGATCTCTTCCACTTTTTGGCGAAATCCGTCCAACCGTTCGCGCAAGGGGTTCAAAAGGGCGCTCAACTGCTCTTGGTTGAGCGCGGTAAGGCGCTGGCTCTTCTCTTCGAAGAGCTGGTGTGCGATCGCTTGGAACTCACGGGTAAGGGTTTCTCGCGCCGACTCCAAGAGCGTCAGTTTCTCTCGCCAAGCGATGTCGCGCTCGGCCTGCAGCGCCTCGCGCGCCGCCAGCGCCTCTTGGTGCTGCTGGTCACGGGCTGCGAGTTCCATCTGATGGCGTTCGGTCAATGCCGCTAACGTTTGCTGGTGTTGCTTTTCGAGCGCTTCGATTACTTCCTGGTGGCGCGCCCGTTCGGCTTCGAGCTTTTGCTGAAGTTCGCTGCGCGCCGCCGCCAATTCGGCCTCCAACCGCGCCACTTGGGCCAGCATGGTCGCGCGCGCATCTGCCCAGCGCTGCGCTTCATTGAAGTAGCGTTGGCGCCAAATCATGCTGTGCCGCCAGCCCCAACCCGCCGCGACCAATGCTGCGACCGCGATGCTCCACCCGAGGATACTTTCGCCCATCATCCTTGTCTCTCGTCGATCAATACACTATGATATAGTGAGATACCGTAGAACCTGAAGGAGAACGACCATGAAAACCAACGTGGGTGGCATCGACAAAATCCTGCGCATTGCCGTGGGCGCCATTTTGCTCGTTCTGGCGATCATGGGAATCGGTACCCCGTGGACGTGGATTGGCGTTGTCCCGCTCGTCACCGGGCTGGTTGGATTCTGCCCCCTCTATACCATTCTGGGCATGAACACCTGTCCGGTCAAGCCGCAGCAAAACGAAGGCGGCAGCAACGGCTGACCCCGCTGTTACGGCTCAGGTTGGGCGCTCGTTCGTGGCAGTGCACATACCAAACGCACGAACGCGTCCACGGGCAGCGTTTCAGCGCGCGCGTTGGGGTCGATACCCAGCGCGCGGATCGTTTCACTATCGATCTCCCCTTTGAGCGCGTTGGCCAAGGTTTTACGCCGCTGTCCAAACGCCGTGCGCACCACCGTTTCGAACCGCTTCTCGTCGAGTTGCGGATAAGGGTCTGGCCGTAACGGTTCGAGCTTCACCACGCTCGAGACCACTTTCGGTACCGGCCAGAAAGCGCCGGGCGGCACATCGAAACATTTCGTGACGCGAAAACGGCGCTGCACCATCACGCTCAACCGCCCGTAGGTTTTACTGCCTGGCTGCGCCGCGATCCGCTCGACCACCTCTTTCTGCAGCATCAAAACGAGCCGCGCGATCTGTTCGTGAAAGCGCGCGAAGTGAAAAAGCAGCGGCGATGAGACGTTGTACGGCAAATTGCCGACGATCACCAAAGGGGCACCGAACGCGGCAAAATCGACTTGCAGTGCGTCCGACGCGACCACGTTGATCGGTGCACCCTGCGCCGCGCGTTCTTGCCAGTAGGCGGCCAGGTCGCGGTCGAGCTCGACCACCGTCAATCGCCCCCCCTGTTCTGCCACGACACGGCTGAGCGGTTCGGTGAGCGCACCCCGCCCCGGGCCGATTTCGATGACCGTTTCGCCGGGTTGCGGCGCAATCGCAGCGACGATGCGTGCCACCACGTTGCGATCGCGCAGGAAGTTCTGGCCAAACCGCTTGCGAGGCGCGGGAAAAGATCGGTTCATTGCGCGAGTTCGGATGCCAGCGTTACGGCAGCAAACAAGCTACCGGGATCGGCAACCCCTTTTCCCGCAAGGTCGAGCGCAGTGCCGTGATCGACACTCGTGCGCACGAACGGCAACCCCAACGTGACATTGACCCCTTTCCCGAAGCTGGCGTATTTGAGCACCGCCAACCCTTGGTCGTGGTACATCGCCAATTGGGCGTCAGAACCCGAAAGCACCCGTGGGGTGAACAGCGTATCGGCTGGAAGCGGCCCGACAAGGTCGAGCCCTTCTTCCCGCAACCGCGCGAGCGTAGGCGCGATCACTTCGACCTCTTCGCGCCCCAGATGCCCCCCTTCACCCGCGTGGGGGTTGAGCCCAGCAACCAAGATGCGTGGCGCACCGATCCGGAAACGATGGACAAGATCGTGGTGCAGGACCCGGATCACCGCTTCGAGCCGTTCTGCGGTGATAGCCGCTGGCACTTCGGCAAGCGGCAAATGGGTGGTAGCCAACGCCACGCGAAGGCCGCCCCCCACCAACATCATCACCACTTGGTTGACCTGAGCTTTTTCCATCAAATATTCGGTGTGGCCGGTAAAGGGGATCCCCGCGTCGTTGATCACCCCTTTATGCACCGGCGCCGTGACGATGCCCGAGAATGCGCCCGCCAATGCGCCGTCGATCGCGCGATCCAGTGTGGCAAGGACATAGGTGGCATTCGCGGGATCGAGCACACCCGGCGTGACGGGTGCCACAAGCGGAACTGGCAGGATCGATAAGGGCACCCGCTTGTTCGGTTCGTATTCCGGCAACGTCACACCATAGCGCGCAAGCAATGCGGGATCTCCGATCAGCACCAACGGGTGCGGCCAGCGCCGTTCGACCAGCCGGGCACAGAGTTCCGGGCCGATGCCAGCCGGCTCTCCCAGCGTGATTGCCAACGGAGCGCGTGCGTTTTCGTTCACCGCGGCAAACCCTCACCAGTCGGTCGCTCGATCACTGCTTCGGCTTCGAGCGATTGGACGAACGCCTCATACGCCTGCTGCCGTTTCCGCTCGCGAAGTTTGTTGCGCGCGTAATTGCGGAACGCGTCGGGATCGTCGGCAAGCGGCCGCCGCGCCACCACCTGGATCAAATGCCATCCGAACCGCGTTTTCACCGGATCGGAAACCGCGCCGACCGGCAAGCGGTTCATTACCGTTTCGAATTCCGGGACGAAATCGCCCGGCAACACCCAACCCAGGTCACCGCCATTGGCGGCCGAGCCGTCTTCGGAATGGAGGCGCGCGAGTTCCGCGAAATCTTCACCGCGCGCCAACCGCTCTTTGAGCGCGACGAGGCGCGCTTTTGCCTCCTCGTCCGTGAGGGTCGCCCCCGTTTTGAGCAGAATGTGGCGGACATGGGTTTGCACGACGTTCGCTGCCTCTTCGGCAAAACGGCGTTTGAGGTCAGGAAACGCTGCGATGAAATGGTCGAGTTCAGCGTCACTGACGGTGTCGGACCCTTGCGTTACCCGCGCTTGCAACCGCTGCAACAGGATTTGCCGGCGGATCTCCTCTTGGAACGTGGCCCAAGAGATTCCGTCTTGCTGCAATGCGGCTTCCAGTTGCGTCCGGTCCATCCCATTGCGCGCCGCGATCGAAGCGATCGCGTCGTCCACTTCACGCGGTTCGACCTCGATCCCGAATCGCTTCGCCGCCTGCAATTGAATACGCTCGACGATGAGCGACCGCAATGCTTCGTCGGCGATCTGTTGCGCAGGTGCCGCACGCCCTTGCTGGGCCAATTGGCGTTCGATCTGGGCGCGACGCCGTTCCAGTTGCAACGAGGTAATGGGTTCCCCATTGACGACGGCAACCACACCGATGGTATCCGTAGCCCACGCAGGCGGAAGCGCGACCATGACGCTCGCCAAAACCCATCGGATCACCCAGATACCTACCCTTTTTTTCATTCGCTTCTCCTACCACCCCGACTCGAGCGACCGCTCCGGGCCGGTCGGCGCAATTCTGCCATAGCCCGGTACAGCTCGCCGCAGGAGCGACCCCGGGTCGTTGCCCAAACTCCCCAACCCATTGAGTTCGAGTTGGAAAAAGATCGCTGTGTTGTTGCTGGCGCTCGAAAGCGCATAGCGATGCAGCACGACCCGGCCAACCCAGCAGCCGCCGTTGTATTCGAACCCAGCGAGCAGTTCCGTCCAGCGGTCTTCTTGCAGTGACCGGGCGATGCGGCTCACCCCGTACCAGCGCGGCGCAAGTGGCCATTGCCCCGAAAGCGCCACTTCCTCCAGCTGATCGCGCGTGTACCGGTAGTCGAAGCCGGCTACCTTCGCTGGCCCTGCCTCATAACGCACCGCGGCGTTGAAACGGCGGTTCACTCCTTCGTCGGGATCGTATTGCCAAAAGCCTTTGGTCCGCCAGCGCTCGAAAGGCTGCCAGACCACTTCCGCGAGCAGGTCGGTCCGCCGGTTACTCCACGGCGCCTCTCCGGGGAGCAATACTTTGGGATCGTCACGGTAAAAACGCTGCGCAAGCGACGCACGGATCCGTTCTCTACCCGTTTCGGGCTCCAGCAACCGCGACGTGACCGCCACCGTGACACTGTGACCGTCCGCAACGCGATCATACCCCGTATAAGGGTTCATCATGAAGAGCTGGGCAAAGCCAAAACCGTACCGATCGGTATCAAAAAGGGGAAAATCGGACTGATCGCGATAGGGCGCGTAGCGGTAAAAGAGGCGAGGCTCCAGCGTTTGCAACCAGTTACGGCCAAAAAGCTGCCAGTCGCGTTCGAATGCCATCCGCGCGTCGAGCGCAACGATCGGCAATATGCGCGAAAGGGTCGTTCGCCCGCCGACAACCGCGGGTTGGTCGAGGGAATAGTGGCTGAGATGTGCCAGCACGCGCGGTTCCACCGACCACCATTCGGTTGCGATGGGCAGACGCCACTCGGGGGTCGCCACCCAGCGCGTCCCTTCGGTCCAATAGAGTCCCGAAGAGGAGATAGACCCCGCATCCGGGTGGCGAAATTGCGTTACCTGCCCCGAAAAGGTCACGGTGCCAAAGCGCCCGGCATTGCCCAACGCGACGGGTGCCGACCAGAGCCGCCACTGCGGCAGCAAACGGTAGGGCGTTTCGATGGTGCGATCGAGCGTTTGATACTGCTGCACCAGGAGTTGCGAACCCCACCCCTCGCCATGGTACCAGAGCGACCCTTGCCGCAGCAGATGAACCGTGGAGGAAAGGCTCAGGTTGTTGCTCAAATCTTTGAAGTAGTCCCGGTCGCCCACCGCGTTGTAATCGACCGTACCGTAGAGCTGGTCAGTGAAACGCTGCTCATGCCGCCAGATTCCCAGCGCGCGCGTTCGCCCCGCTTCGCGGTCGCTCGGCAACACCTCCGCTTCGAGCGTTCCGCGCATCGATTCGGTCAGATAACGGAATTGGCTGCCCAATTGCAGTCCACGACGGGTATAAATTCTTGGCGTCAGCGTCAGGTCGTAATTCGGGGCCAGGTTGAAATAGTAGGGTACCGCAACCTGTACCCCGGCCCGGCTCGACACCCCGAACGAGGGGACGAGCCAGCCCGATTTCCGCTCCTTCGAAAGCGGAAACTCCAACCACGGCAGCGCCACAAGCGTGGTATCGCCGAAACGCAACCGCGCATCCTGCGCATGGCCGACGTTGGTATTGCGATCCAGTGTGATGCGATCGGCTTGGAGATACCAGTCGGGGTCCGGCGCCGCACAGGTGGTCCAGCTTCCCCTTTCGATTCGATATTGGTTTGCGCCTTCGAAATAGACCGCTTGCGCTGCGCCGTGGGCGTCGGTTGCGTGCGGGTTTTTTTCCGACGGAGTGAAAAAGTAGCGCGGCTGCTGGAAGACCCCCGTCTTGTCCGCCAAATTGTAGTGCGCTTCGGGACCGGTCACCCGAACCCCCAGGGCGCGATCCTCCAGGGTTACTGCACCCGTTGCGGTCACAGTTTCCGAGGGTTCGTCGTAGGTGAGCCGTTCGGCACGCACGAACTGCCCATCCCGCGCAACGACGACATCCCCTTCTGCGACCAATGTTTTACCCCGTTCGCCGCGAATGCGATCGGCCTCGACCACCGTGCCAGCCGGCAAAAACGGCAGATCGCGTTCACTGACCCGCTGCGCAGACGTTGCCGACGTCAGTGGCACCGGGACTTCAGGCTCGCGGTTCGGGTTCGCGGCATCCTTCGGCGCTGCGTCATGAGGCAGAACGGGCGTTTGCTGAGGCGGAACCGCCGAAGGAGAACCCAGCAGAGAAGGATCGACTTCGAACGGAGGCAGCCCTTCCCCCCAAGTCCATGAGGAAAACCCCATCACCGCCAACCACGCGACGATAGGACGCAACCGCGGTCGCGGTGGTTTGCCGCGACGTCCATTCGAATCAGGCACGAAAGTCACAGGGCAATCAGTTCGGTTACAATCGTCTAGCGCGATTGTACACGAAAGGGTTTGGGCTGATCGATGGAGGAACGCCGTCTGGCACTGACTGCCTGGTTGCACGACTTGGGGATCGCAAGCGACAGCTTGACCCCTGCTTCGGAAGACGCCAGCTTCCGACGCTATTGGCGCGTACGGTTGAACGATGGCACGACACGCATCGTGATGGACGCACCGCCGGAGAAAGAGGCGATCCAGCCGTGGCTACAGATTCGGGCCTGTCTTGCCGAGGCCAACGTACCCGTTCCCACGGTCGAGGCCGTGGCTGCGGAACTGGGTTTCGTGTTGCTGAGCGACTTCGGCAGCGAGACGCTGGCGACGCGGCTAAACAGCCAACCGGAAACCGCCCACGAATGGTATGCCGAAGCGTTGGCCACGCTCTTGGTGCTTCAAAAGCAACCTCGTCCCGCAGCGCTTCCGGAGTACGACGCCGCCAAACTCAAAGCCGAGCTCCGTCTGTTCCCGGAATGGTACCTAGGCCGCCATCTGGGTGTCACGCTTACCGCTACTGAGCAACAGATGCTGGAGCAGAGCTTCACCGCGCTGATCGAACGCGCTCAGGCGCAGCCTCAGGTTTTCGTCCATCGCGACTACCACAGTCGCAACCTCATGGTGCTGCCGGACAACCATCCGCTGCGCCCCCTTGGGGCGTTGGGTGTGCTCGATTTCCAAGATGCCGTCTGGGGGCCGATTACGTACGACCCGGTTTCACTCTTGCGCGACGCTTACCTCGAGTGGCCGGAGGAATTCACGCTCGACCTCCTCGTCCGCTACTGGCAGCAGGCACGACGGCTCGGCGTTCCCATCCATGAGCGGTTCGACGACTTCTACGCCGATTACGAATGGATGGGCGTACAGCGCCACCTCAAAGTGCTTGGGATCTTCGCCCGGCTGGCTTACCGCGACGGCAAAACCGGCTATCTCGACGACCTGCCACGGGTTCGGCGCTACCTGTGGAAAGCCCTTCTGCGCTATTCCGCGCTGAAGCCGTTGTTGCGCCTTTTCGAGCGGCTGCACCCGGAAGAGGTCCAAGTGGCACTCACCTTCTGAACAGCCGCCATGAAGTGTGCCATGATCTTGGTGGCCGGTCGTGGCGAACGGCTGCGTCCGCTCACCGACACCACCCCGAAACCGCTCGTTCCCGATGCCGCGGGAACACCGCTCCTCGCCCACTGGCTCGAACGGCTTGCCGACGCCGGTATCGGCTCTGTGGTCCTCAATCCTTGTTGGCTGGGTGAACAGATCGAGCAGTACGTCGGCGACGGCAGCGCGTGGCGAATCACGGTCCAGTACAGCAGAGAAACCCCACCCGGGCTGGAGACGGCGGGGGGTATTCGCACGGCACTTCCCCTCATCGATAGCGACCCCTTTTTGGTGGTCAATGGCGACGTCGATCTCGCACCCGCTTGGTCACTTGCCATGTTCGTGCGCCGAGGTGAAGCACAACTGAACACCCACCCGGATCACCTTGGGTACCTGCTGCTTGCGCCCAATTCGCCGGACCATCGCGACGGCGATTTCACGGTCACCCCCAGCGGCGCGTTGCTGCCCCATGCCGATACAACCCGGGGCAATATCTATACGTTCGCTGGTGTTGCCTTGTACCGTTCTGCGTTGCTCACTTCGCTGACGCCACAGACCCGTGCCCCGCTCGGCCCCTTGCTGCGCCAAGCCATCACAGAGGGACGCATCGGTTACGAAATCACCGAAGCGCCGTGGTGGGACATCGGCACGCCGCAGCGGCTCGCCCGCTGGCGCCGCGAACGCCAGTTGCTCACCGGATGCAGGAAAGGAGCCCCATGACTCACACGCTTTCTGCTACCCCTACGCAACCGCCGCAACCGCCGGTTGGCCGCCTGGATCCGGACCCCACGCCGTTCGCAAACCGGCGTGCGCTCATCCTGGCAGCGATGGAAGCCGCTGGGGGCGGGGCGCTGTTACTGCCCACCGCACGCGAACAGCGACGCAACCGCGACACCCACTACCCGTTTCGTTTCGACAGCGACTTTTACTACCTCACGGGCTTTACCGAACCCGACGCATGGTTACTCTTGCGCACGTTCGCCGAACCGCGCGCGGTGCTCTTTTGTCGCGACCGCAACCCCGAACAAGAAAAGTGGGACGGGTTTCGGCTGGGTGTCGAACGGGCCGCCGCAGCGCTCGCGCTCGACGACGCCTTTTCCCTGGACGAGCTCGACACCAAAATGCCGGATTTCTTGGCCAGCGCGGCAAACGTCTGGGCGCCGATCCTGGAACATGAGGCTGTCGACGCCCGGCTGCGTCAGTGGAAAAGCGCGCTCGAACGCAAAACCCGCCAAGGGATCAACCCGCCGCAAGCGTGGTACGACGCCCGGGCGTTGATCGCGCGCTTTCGTCAAATCAAAGATCGTTACGAAATTGCGTGCCTCGAAACCAGTGCGGCGATCGCTGCAAGCGCGCACCGCGCCGTGATGCAGGTCACCCGCCCCGGCATCACCGAAGCGGCGCTCGAAGGCAAACTCCTTGCCACCTTCCGTGAACTGGGCGCCGAAGGGCCTGCCTACCCGCCGATCGTCGCAAGCGGCGCCAACGCCTGCATTCTGCACTACGTCGAAAACCGCGCGACCATTCCCGACGGCGCGCTGGTATTGATCGACGCCGGTTGCGAATATCGCGGTTACGCGAGCGACATCACGCGAACGTTTCCCGCCAACGGCCGCTTCTCGGGCGCGCAGCGCGCACTCTACGAGATCGTCCTCGCTGCTCAGAACGCCGCGATTGCCGCAACCCGCCCCGGGGCGCCGTTTGCCGCAGCGCACGACGCCGCCACCCGCGTCTTGGTCGAAGGCCTGGTCGATCTGGGATTGCTCTCCGGCGAGGTCGACACCCTCATCGCCGAAAAGCGCCATCTGCGCTTCTATCCCCACCGCACCGGCCATTGGCTGGGGCTCGACGTTCATGACGTCGGCCCCTATCAAATCGATGGGCAATCGATCACGTTACAGCCAGGGATGGTCACGACGATCGAACCGGGGCTTTACATCGACCCTGCCGAGGATATCCCCCGCGACTTTTGGGGTATCGGCATTCGCATCGAAGACGACGCACTGGTCACCGAAACGGGATGCACCTTGCTCACCCGTGACGTCCCGGTTGCGATCGACGAGATCGAAGCGCTGATGCGCGGGGGATAGGGTATACTTTTCCCCCCGAAAACTCGAACGATACGTGCCGTGAACTACCTCGGTTTTACGCTGCGCAACAATTTGTTCGTTGCTCCGATGGCAGGCGTCACCGACCGCCCGTTCCGCCAACTCTGCAAGCGCTTGGGAGCGGGGCTTGCGGTCTCTGAGATGGTGACCTCCAATTCGCTCCTCTACGGCAGTGTCAAAACACAGCGCCGTGCCAACCACGAGGGCGAAGTCGAGCCGATCGTCGTTCAGATCGCAGGCGCCGACCCCAGAATGATGGCCGAAGCGGCGCGCTACAACGTCGATCGCGGCGCTCAGATCATCGATATCAACATGGGGTGTCCCGCAAAGAAAGTCTGCAACGTCTTCGCTGGCTCGGCGTTGATGCAAGACCTCAAACTGGCTGCGGCGATTCTCGAAGCGGTGGTCAAAGCGGTTCCCGAAACCCCGGTGACCCTCAAGATGCGGACCGGCTGGAACCGGCAAAACAAGAATGCGCCGGAACTGGCGCGCATCGCTGAAGACCTTGGGATTCGTGCGCTGGCGATCCACGGTCGGACACGAGCCGACCAATATATGGGAGAGGCAGAGTACGACACCATCGCCCGGGTCAAAAGCCTCGTGTCGATTCCTGTGATCGCGAACGGGGATATCGACACACCCGAAAAAGCCAAATACGTCCTGGAATACACCGGTGCCGACGCCGTGATGATCGGTCGGGCCGCACAGGGTCGCCCGTGGATTTTCCGGGAAATCGAACACTACCTCGCCACCGGCAAACACCTTCCGCCTCCCTCCCGTGCCGAAATTCGTGCGATTCTGCTCGAGCATCTCGAAGACCTCTACGCCTTCTACGGTGAAACGACCGGGGTCAAGATCGCGCGTAAACACATCGGGTGGTACTCGAAAGGGTTACCGGGTGGCGCAGCGTTTCGCCGGGAGATGAACCAACGGGAAAGCGCAGCGGCGCAGCGAGAACTCATCGATCGCTTTTTCACCGATCCGCCTACTTTCGAGGAGCGCGTCGCATGAATGCGCCACAGAACCCCTACCCGCACGACCCCCTTCGCCCAGACGATACGTTGTGCATCGCGGTCAAAACCATGCTCGACCGCTATTTCGTCGATCTCGACGGCGCGCCTCCGTCGGATCTGCACGCGATGGTCATGAAGCGGGTCGAACGCACGCTCTTTGAATACGTGCTCATCCGAACCCACGGCAACATCACCCGCGCTTCCGAACTCCTTGGTGTGACGCGCAACACGTTGCGCCGCAAACTGAAAGAGCACGACCTCTATCCGAATTCTTGAAATCGATCGAGGAAACCACCGATGACCCACCGCACCGCGCTCTTGAGCGTCTCCGACAAAACCGGCCTCATCCCCTTTGCCCAAGCGTTGGCGCAATTGGGCTACACGCTGCTTTCTACCGGCGGCACCGCAAAAGCGTTGCGTGACGCCGGTTTGACCGTCACCGACGTTGCCGAACACACCGGCTTTCCGGAAATCCTCGATGGCCGTGTCAAGACGCTGCACCCACGCGTGCACGGCGGCATCCTCGCCGATCGCAGCAACCCCGAGCACATCGCGACGCTCGCCGCGCACGACATTCCCCCCATCGAGATCGTCGCCGTCAACCTCTATCCATTCGCTGCCACCGTTGCCCGCCCCGACTGCACGCTAGCTGAGGCGATCGAAAACATCGACATCGGCGGCCCGGCGATGGTTCGCGCCGCAGCGAAAAACCACGGCGACGAGCAGGGTGGCGTCACCGTGATCGTCGACCCGGCCGACTACACGCCCGTGCTCGACGAACTCAAAAACCGCGGCCAAGTGAGTTACGCCACACGCTTTCGTCTTGCTGCGAAAGCCTTCACCCACACGGCGCGATATGATGCAATGGTGAGCACCTACCTCACACAACGGCTCGAAGGCGACGCCACCTGGCCCCAAGCCCTCCACCTCTCCTTCGACCTGGTGATGCCGCTTCGCTATGGTGAAAACCCGCACCAGCAGGCGGCGTTCTACCGCGACCTCAATCCGGCGCCGGGCGCGCTTGCGCTTGCCGAAACGCTGCAAGGCAAAGCCCTTTCGTTCAACAACTTGGCAGATGCCGACGCCGCGTGGGAATGCGTGAAACAGTTCGATCCCCAGCAAGACGGAGCAGCGTGCGTGATCGTCAAACACGCCAACCCGTGCGGCGTTGCCGTAGCCGAATGCGCAGCGGATGCCTACCGCAAGGCGTTCGCAACCGACCCCACTTCTGCGTTCGGCGGGATCATCGCGTTCAATACCGTGGTCGATGCCGCAGCAGCCGAAGCCCTGACGCAGCAATTCCTCGAAGTAGTGATCGCGCCCGATTACACCCAAGAAGCTCGAGCGCGCCTTGCGGAGAAGAAAAACGTCCGGGTTTTGCGCTGTCCGTGGGGTCCAGCGGTTGCGCAGCAGGATCTCAAGCGCATCGGCGGCGGATTGCTCGTTCAGTCCAACGATACCGACCTGCTCGATCCCGCTCACCTCAAAGTGGTGACACGCCGCACACCAACGCAAGACGAAATGCGCGACCTCCTCTTTGTCTGGCGCGTTGCCAAATTCGTCAAATCGAACGCGATCGTCTACGGCAAAAACGGGCAAACGATCGGGATTGGCGCAGGCCAGATGAGTCGTGTGGACTCCTCGCGCATCGCCGTGATCAAAGCGCAAAACGCCGGGCTCGAGGTGCGCGGTTCGGTCGTGGCGTCGGACGCGTTCTTTCCGTTTCGCGACGGCGTCGATGTCCTGGCGCAAGCAGGCGCCACTGCAGTGATCCAACCGGGGGGCTCGGTGCGCGACGAAGAGGTGATCGCAGCCGCAAACGAACACGGGATTGCGATGGTTTTCACGGGCATGCGCCATTTCCGCCACTGAGCACCACCCGACGCCAAAACGAAGCCGATCGGTCAGAGAAAACAAAGCAGAGGAAGGGCACAATGAAACATTTGGGTTTAACCGTGATGGTGGTTGGGAGCGGCGGTCGCGAACATGCACTTGCCTGGAAACTCGCGCAGTCGCCGCGGGTGCAGCGCGTGTTCGTCGCGCCAGGCAACCCCGGGACCGCCGCGACGGAAAAATGTCGCAACCTCCCCGCGAATGACATTCCCTCCTGGATCGACGCGGCAAAGCGCCATCACGTCGATCTCACGGTAGTGGGTCCCGAAGCGCCACTTGCGGCGGGAATCGTCGATGCGTTCCAAGCCGAAGGGCTCACGATTTTCGGACCGACGCAAGCGGCTGCCCAGCTGGAAGCCAGCAAAGAGTTCGCCAAAGCCTTCATGGCTCGGCACGGTATCCCCACGGCGCCCTACGCCACCTTCTCTGACCCCGACGAAGCGCACGCCTACGTCGACGCCCAAGGCGCGCCGATCGTCATCAAAGCCGATGGGCTCGCGGCCGGGAAAGGCGTCGTCGTTGCGCAAACGCTCGACGAGGCACATGCGGCAATCGACAAAATGTTGGTGAGCCGGGAAATGGGGGAAGCGGGCGCGCGTGTGGTCATCGAAGCGTTCCTGGAAGGCGAGGAAGCGAGCTTCATCGTGATTGCCGACGGCAAAGAGGCGTTGGCGCTCGCGACCAGCCAAGACCACAAACGCCTTTTGGACGGTGACCAGGGGCCCAACACGGGCGGAATGGGGGCCTACAGCCCTGCTCCGGTCGTCACCCCCGAGGTGCATGCGCGCGTGATGCGGGAAATCATCCGTCCCACACTCGCTGCGATGGCTGAAGAGGGTACGCCCTACGTCGGATTCCTCTATGCCGGGCTGATGATCGCGCCCAATGGCGCGCCTTTTGTGGTCGAATTCAACTGCCGCATGGGTGACCCGGAAACCCAACCGATCATGGCGCGGCTCAAATCGGATCTTGTCGACCTCATCGAAGCCGCGCTCGAAGGGCGAATCGGTGACGCCACTGCCGAATGGGATCGGCGTGTCGCGCTTGCGGTGGTGCTCGCTGCCCAAGGCTATCCCAACGCGCCGAAGAAAGGGGACCCGATCATGGGCCTACCTAAAGAACCGACACCGCTTGCCATCAATGACGATTCGGTGTTGATTTTCCACGCCGGCACGGCGCAACGCGACGACGGCACCCTCGTCACCGCAGGGGGGCGAGTCCTTGCGGTCACTGCATTGGGCGACTCGGTTGCCGCGGCACAACAGCGTGCCTATGCCGTCGCCGAACAGATTCGATTCCCGGGCAAACAGATGCGTCGCGACATCGGCCACCGCGCCATTGCCAAACCGGGACGGTCGTGATGGCGTTGCCAATCGCCGAACTGCGTGACCGTTTTCTTGCGCTGCAACGCGAAATCGTCTCGTCGCTCGAAGCGTTCGACGGTGAGCCGTTTCACACCGATGCGTGGTCTCGTCCCGCTGGTGACCGTCTGCAAGGCGATGGGCTTACCCGTCTCATCGAAAATGGCCGCTTCTTCGAACGGGGCGGCTGCAACTTTTCCCATGTCCGGGGGGCGAGCCTTCCCCCTTCCGCCACGGCGCACCGTCAGGAACTTGCTGGCCGCCCGTTCGAAGCGCTGGGCGTATCGCTCGTGCTCCACCCGCGTAACCCATACTGCCCGACGGTGCACCTCAACGTTCGCTTTTTCGTCGCGCACAGCAATGACACACAGCCTGACGTCTGGTGGTTCGGCGGCGGGATGGATCTCACCCCGTACTATCCGTTCGTCGAAGATATCGTCCATTTCCACCGCACCTGCCGCGACGCGGTCCATGCCGGTGGCGGAGACGATACGTGCTACCGGGAATGGAAAACGTGGTGTGACCGTTACTTCTTCCTCAAACACCGCAACGAACCACGGGGCGTCGGCGGCCTCTTCTTCGACGATCTTGGCGCCGACGGCAACACCCCGTTTGACGCTGCACAACGGCTCACCTTTGCGGTCGGCGACCATTTCCTGCCCGCTTACCTGCCGATCGTCGCGCGGCGCCGCCACCACCCCTACGGCGAACGGGAGCGGCAGTTCCAATGTTACCGGCGCGGGCGCTACGTCGAGTTCAACTTGGTCTGGGATCGGGGAACCATCTTCGGCCTGCAAACAGGGGGTCGAACCGAATCGATCTTGATGTCCCTGCCCCCAGTGGTCCATTGGCGCTACGATTGGCATCCCGAGGCCGGCTCACCCGAAGCACGACTCTATGAATTGCTCACGCCCCGGGACTGGGCGTTCGAAGGGAGCCACGGCAATGAACAATCCACCTCTGAGTGAGCAGACCGCACAGCAGCTGATTGCGCGTATCGCAATCCCGCCTCGCCCTCAAATCCTGACGGAGATTTTTTCTGCACTCCAATCCGATGCGCCCGATTTGCGCGCACTTTCTCGGCTCGTTGCCAGCGATGTCGCGCTCTCGGCCGCCGTGTTGAAAACGGTCAATTCCCCTTTTTACGGCTTACGGCGCAAAGTGGAATCGATCGACCAAGCAGTGGGGGTGCTTGGGCTTGACAACATTGCTACCCTGGTAACGGGTTTCATGGTGCGCAACACCCTGGCCACCCCAAAACTCGAGCGTTTCTGGGACAGTTCGGCACGGATCGCCCTCCTTTCCGCAGCCATTGCCAAACAACTGAAAAATCTGTCCCCTAATCTCGCTTACCTGTTCGGGCTCTTTCGCGATTGTGGGATTCCTCTGATGGCGGCCCGCTTTCCGGATTATCTCGAAACACTCCGCGCCGCCAATGCCGAATTTCAGCGCCCCTTCACCGCAGTCGAAGAAGAACGCCATCAAACCAGCCATGCGATTGTTGGGAGTCTGCTTGCCAAGAATTGGGGACTTCCAGAGCCGATTTGTGAAGCGATTGCGCACCACCATGAACTGGACTGTTTTGCTTCAGAAAGCCTCTCAACCACGGCGCTCAACCTGATCGCGACAGCACTTATCGCTGAACAAATCGATTACCGGGCCATGCGTTTGACCGAAAACTACGAATGGGAAAAACTCGGAAATGCCGCTCTGGAATTTCTCTTACTCTCCGAAGAAGAATACAATGCGCTCTGTGACGACTTGATCGCATTGCTCGACCCCTCGAACGCCGACACCTGACCGCTCGCGCCGCGAGGCCGACCGCACGCGCAGATTTTAGGCGCGCCTTACTTTTTTTCGTCTTCCAACTCCGGCCAAATCCCCAGCTTCGCCAACCCAGAACGTCCCAATTCGCGCATCAAGGCTACGTTGCGTTGCCAGATCGCGTCGGGGTTGGGATGATCAGCAACCGCTTGCGCAATACTGGCTTCGCGCAGGAGGTGCAGTGTCGGGTACGGTGCCCGATTGGTGTAGTGGCTCCAATCCCCTTCCGGCTCCTCGGCAAATTGAAATTGGGGATGGAACGACGCGATCTGGATCACCCCAACCAAATCGTGGTCCTCCAAACAGGCTTCGGCCAGATCCAAGAAATCGTTGAACGTCGCGAAATCAGGGAAAAGGGTGGGGTCGACGAGGAGCGTCGTGTCCAGGACCTTCGGGTCGGTCGTTACGAGCCGCTCCAGCTCTTCGTCCAAATGCTCCAGAAAATGATCGATGTGGCGTGCATCGCTTACTCGGATGCGCACTTGCTGGTTGAGCCAAACGGCTTTGGCGTACGGGCATAAGTTCAGCCCGATCACGGCCCTTTCGATCCAAGCACGCATCTGCTCGACCACCGCTGCTTCATCGATCGAATCCGTTGGCTCCATTCTGTCGTCGCTCCTTGTCATCAAATCGTCATCTCGATCCGCTACCCTTTCGACCAAACACCAGCACCGACGATACCGGGAGGAAAGCGATGATGCCATCTCTGAACGCATCAGAAAAGGCGCAAGAACGAAGCGCAACCGACCCGCTTCTCGCCAACATCCCCATTCCTCCGCGCCCGCAGATCCTGACAGCGATCGAACAAGAATTACAGCGCAAACACCCCAGCATGCGGACTATTGCCGATCTGGTCGCGCAAGATCTCGCACTGAGTGCCGCGGTACTAAAAACGGTCAATTCGCCAGCCTATGGTATCGCACGGCCGCTGGAATCGATCCGCCAAGCGGTCACGCTCCTAGGTGTGGAAACGCTGGTGACGCTGGTCACCGCAATCGCGTTACGCAATCAGATCCCCAAACCAATGCCGCGGTTCTGGGACAACAGCGTACGCATTGCTTCGTTGAGTGCCGCGATCGCGTCCCATCTGGGTTGCCTCAACCCCAGCGAAGCCTACCTTTTCGGCTTGTTTCGCGATTGTGGGATTGCGCTTCTTTGGCAACGTTTTCCCGATTATCCTGAAACCTTGCACGATGCCAACCGCGAATTCACGCGCGCCTTCACCGCGGTGGAGGACGAGCGACACGCGACGAATCACGCCGTTGTCGGCAGCCTGCTCGCTGCGCATTGGCACTTGCCCAAAAACGTCGTCGATGCCATCGCCCTCCACCACGATCGCAACGTCTTTCAACTGGATCACGCACCCGAGATCCTCAACCGCATCAGTATCGCCATTTTAGCGGAACGAATCGAGAGCTTATGGTCCGGGCGCGACGAACACTATGAGTGGGAAAAATTGGGGCAAGCAGCGCTCGACTATCTGCTGCTCAGTGACGAAGCCTTTGCGGCATTGTCAGACGAACTGCAAGACAAATGGCGCGCACGCGATGCGGCTTGACCAACCATGACCGACCCAATACCAATACGCCAACCGACGCGCACCACAACGTTGCCGAAAAACCCCATGAACGCGATCCATTACACGTCACACATCCGCAACGACGACACAAGTGACTGGCGACTGACATTGGACGACATTCTGTGTCGACGCGCACTCGTTGCCCATTTCCAACCGATTTGGCGGGCCCGTGATCTCACCTGCTACGGTTGGGAAGCGCTGATCCGTGGGCCGCAAGACAGCCCACTGGCCAGACCTGACGCGCTTTTTTCCGCAGCACGCGCGGCGCAGCGTATCGCCGAACTCGATTACGCCTGCCGCGAAGCGGCGATCGCTGCCTATGCGCACCAAATCGCCAATGGTGCGCCACAAAAGCTCTTCCTCAACGTCGAGCCGCTCGCGTTCATCCAGGGCGCCCAAAAAGGGTGGACCCGCCATCTTCTCACTGCGCACGGCATGGCCCCGAGTCAGGTGGTGATCGAAATTACCGAAGCATCACCACACCTGGACTATGACACGCTGCGGCAGGCAGTAATCCATTACCGCCGCCAAGGGTTCGAGATCGCGATCGACGACTTGGGCGAAGGGTACGCGTCGCTTCGTGTCTGGTCGGAAATCCGTCCCGACTATGTCAAACTCGATCGCCACTTCGTCCACCAAGCGGTAACGGACGGCGCTGTCCGCCGCTTTCTGGAAGCCGTCGTGATGCTGAGCCAGACCACCGGAAGCCGCATCGTCGCAGAAGGGGTGGAAAAAGTGGCGGAATGGCATTTGGTGCAGCAGTTGGGCTTCGACTTCGTCCAAGGTTTTCTGTTCGCGCCACCACAACAAACGCTGATTCATTCGCTACCCGAGGAAAAACGGCGGCAATGGCTCCAAACACGGAACGCGCCGGTGCACACGAACGCGCACACCCGGAACGTGGCTTCGCTCGCACTCGCAATCCCGCCAGCAACGCTCGAAACGAACAACGAAACGATCTATGCCCGTTTCACCGCCGATCCGGATTTGAGCGCAATCCCGGTAGTCGATACGGACGAACGTCCCCTGGGTCTCATTTTCCGCCACCCGTTCCTGGAAGATTTCGCCCGTCCCTACCGCCACGAACTCTTTGGCCGCAAATCGTGTCAGCACTACCTGAGCAAAGCGTTTGCGATCCGCTCCGACGCGACCATCCACGAACTCTCCCAGCAGCTGCAAACGCTCGCGCTCACCGAGCTGGGGCGACCGTTCCTCGTCGTCGGCGAAAGCGGCAAATACCTGGGGCTTGGCGACGGGCAGGCGCTGTTGCGCACCTTGGTGGAGCTGCAACTCGAAGCAGCACGGTACGCCAACCCGCTCACCGGCCTTCCCGGAAACTTGCCGATCAACGACCGCATCCAAAGCCTACTCACACAGCAACTGCCGTTTGTCGTCGCCTACGTCGACATCGCCCACTTCAAAGCGTACAACGATCTCTATGGATTCGAGCGCGGCGACGAACTGATTCGGCTGGTTGCGGAACTCCTGAAGCGCCACGTCACCCATCCGGAAGACTTCATTGGCCACATCGGCGGCGACGACTTCATCGTCCTCTTTCGCGATCCCGCGTGGCAAGAACGGATCACAGCGCTCTTTTCCGCTTACACCGCCGCGCTTCCCAGTTTCTACAGCAGCGACGACTGGCAGCGCGGCGGCATCGAAGCAGAAGATCGCCGTGGCAACGTGGTCTTTCACCCCCTTTCCGCACTAACTGTAGGCGCACTACCGGTTCTGCCCCAGCAATTCGACAGCTACCGGGCGGTGGCCGCTGCGGCTGCGGAAGTGAAAAAGCTGGCGAAAAAGTTAAGTGCCGACCAGACCAAGAGAGGGATCGTTCCCGCCAACGCGCTCTTTACGGAGCGAAGGCAACCCCCCGCGCCGTCAGCGCCGCTTTGAGCTCCGCGATCGCTTGCGAAACCTGCGCGGCAGGCCCTTTGAACCCCAGTTCGAGCCGCCAGCGACCGCCGCTCTCCTCCTTGAGGGACGGCAAAGAAAAAAGCGTCGCTTCGGGATACTTTTCGGTAAGCTGCTGCATCAGATCCAGGAGGTCCCCTTCACGGACATCCCAGGCAATGAGGCTCTCTTCCACCCAATCTTCGCGAGCGAAATGGTCACGGTAGTAGGTATCGAGCACCCACTCCACCATCGGCCACGCCATCCGCGGGAAACCGGGAACGAAGTGGTGGTGTTCGACGCTGAAACCGGGAATCTGGTTGTACGGGTTGGGAATGATCCGCGCCCCTTCCGGGAAAACCCCCATTTCCAGGCGTTGCGGCGTCGCGTCCGCACCCAGCCGAGCCCGAATGAGCGCCTCGGCCTCCGGGTGCAAGACAAGACGCCGCCCCAGCGCGGCAGCGGCGCACTGCCGCGTATGGTCGTCCGGTGTCGCACCGATCCCGCCGAAGCTGAACACCACGTCGCTCGTGGCGAAGCTGCGCCGAAACGCTTCGGTGAGGCGCAACGGATCGTCCCCCAGATAATGGGCCCAAGAGAGGCGTAACCCACGCTTCTTGAGGATGGCGATGAGCGCCTTGAGGTGTTTGTCTTCCCGCCGCCCCGAAAGGATCTCATCCCCGATGATATACGCGCCGATATGGATCATGGCAGCAACTCCCACGTTGGTTTCGTTTCCGTCGCTTCGCGGCTCGATGTCGGCGTCGTTCTTCCATTCCCCCGCTCCCAAGCGAGCAGCTCCAGGGTAGCATGAGCAAACAGGATCCCGATCAGCACCGGCGACAGGAGATTGACGAACGGAATCCACAACAGCAAAGCCCCGACCATACCGACTGCGAAGAGCCACCCTTTGTAGCGCTCGGCTACGCGACGCAGCTCCGTGCGATCGGCGACCTCGCTCAAACAGTCATAGACAAAGGTGCGCTGGTTGAGCCAGGCGGTGAGGACGAAAGGAAAAAGGACAAGCGCACCAGGTACCCACCACAGGAGCAGCGTTGCCACCATACCCAAGAGATAGAGCAGCACCGCGACGAGGGTATTGACGATACTGCCCGCCACCGAGCCCCCATGACGGAATTCGAGCGCGGAGTAATCGCGTTGCGCGATCCGACGAATCAGCCCCGGCAGTGTCCACACCGCCAACAGCACCAGCGCCGTCACGTAGATGAGCGGAATTACCCCCAACCAAAAAGCGAACTTCACGCCAATCGCCAGCGCCCCCGCCCACCAGGGCACGTCACCCGCTCCGGCACCATCGGGGGAACCGGCCGCTTCGAGCCAACCGCCCACCATCGCCGTGACCGGTTCCCACGCCAGCGCACCCACGACCAGCCAGATGAGGCTGGCGACGAGCACGGGCCAGATCAGCGCGCCGATCGCCTCGCCACGCAACAAAGTTCTGAGCGAACGACGAAGCGCAAGCCACAGCAGGCCACTAAGGCCATCCGGCCACCGCGGCCCAGCGAAGTCGGCCGCGTCGCTTCCCGCATGCGTCATCGCACCTCCTTTAGCGCAAGCGCGGCAACACACCGCCCAGACCGCGCATCATCTTTTTGAGTCCGCCTTTGCCCAAGCTCTTCATCAACCGCTGGGTCTGATCGAACTGTTTGAGCAAGCGGTTCACTTCTTGCACCGTCACCCCGGCACCCGCCGCGATCCGCTGTTTGCGTTTCGCTTTGATGATTTCCGGGCGCGCACGCTCTTCGGGCGTCATGCTGTCGATGATCCCCTGAATCCGTCGGATCATTTTGTCGTCGCTGCCTGCCGGGAGCTGCCCCGCCATCTGCGCGATCTGCGCGGGCATTTTGTCAAGTAGCGCGGTCATCCCGCCCATCTTGCGCAACTGCACGATCTGCTCACGAAAGTCGTTGAGGTCGAACCCTTTCCCTGACTGGATCTTCTTCGCCAGCTGTTTCGCTTTCTCCTCGTCGACCTCTTTGCGCGCCGCTTCCACCAGCCCCAGGATGTCCCCCATCCCCAAGATCCGACTGGCCATGCGCTCGGGGTAGAAGGGCTCCAAGCCGTCGAGTTTTTCACCGACGCCCGCGAATTTGATCGGCGCGCCGGTGACATAACGCACCGAAAGAGCCGCGCCACCACGCGCGTCACCGTCGAGCTTTGTAAGCACCACGCCAGTGAGCGGCAGCGCGTCGTGAAACGCTTTCGCGGTATTGACCGCATCCTGCCCCAACATCGCGTCCACCACGAAAAGCGTTTCGGTGGGTTGCAACGCGTCGTGGAGCGCGCGAATCTCTTGCATCATCGCTTCATCGACGGCGAGCCGCCCTGCGGTGTCGACGATCAGGACGTCGTAGAGCCGCCGTTTTGCCTCCGCCAACGCGTTCTGCGCGATCGCGATGGGTTGCTCACTGGCCTTCGAAGGGAACCAGTCGACCCCCGCTGCTTTCGCAACCGTAGCCAATTGCTCGATCGCCGCCGGGCGGTAAACGTCGGTGGAGACCGTGAGCACTTTTTTGCGTTTCGTCTCTTTGAGCCATTTCCCCAATTTACCCACCGTCGTCGTCTTACCAGCCCCTTGCAACCCCGCCATCAAAATGACGACGGGCGGACGGGCGTTGAGCTGCAGCGGCGCCTCGTTCCCCCCCATCAAGGCTTTCAGTTCGTCAAAGACGACCCCTACGAGCGCCTGCCCTGGGGTGAGGGAACCGATCACCTCTTGCCCGACCGCTTTGGTCCGCACGCGCTCGATGAAGGCTTTGACCACAGGCAGCGCGACATCGGCTTCGAGGAGCGCCATGCGGACTTCACGCAGCGCATCCTGAATGTTCTCTTCGGTCAAGCGCGCCTGGCCGCGGAGCGTCTTCACCACACGGCTCAAGCGTTGGGTCAATTGGTCGAGCATCTTCAAATCTCTCCGAATCGGTTACACTTTCACATTATGACGTCGATTCTACTGCATTTGGCTGCAGCCCTTTGTTACGCCCTCGTCGCGGTGGGCGGGTGGCGTAGCTGTCGCGTCTCCGACCCACACGCTTGTCCGCCTCGTTGGCTCCGCCCCGCCTACATAGTTGCACTGCTTGTTCATGCCGTCGCGGTCTGGGCGATCCTCTTTGGCGACGTAGCAAGTGGAATCCGCTTGGGCGTAGCGCCAGTCCTCTCACTCACCCTCTGGTTGGCAGGCGTCATCCTCGCGTGGGACCTGCGCCGTCCCGAAGGCCACTGGACGACGCTCATCCATGCGCCAGCGGCCGCCGCGGTTGCCATCGTCGCGGCAATCTTGCCGCTCTCGCTCGACCCCGTCGTTGCAGCGGGACGTCCGGCACTCGTCGCCCATCTTTTGGTCGCGGTCGTCAGCTACGCCCTCTTCTCCGTGGTCGCGATTCACGCCTTTCTCATGACCCTTGCCGAACAGGCGCTGCACCACCACCGTTTTTTCCGTTGGTTGGAGCATCTCCCCCCGCTCATGACGATGGAGCGACAGCTCTTCCGCATGATCTGGATGGGATTCGCCGCGCTCACGCTGACCAACCTCACCGGAATCGTTTTTTCCGAAGCCCTCTTCGGCGTTCCTTGGCGCTGGGACCACAAAACGGTCTTTTCCCTTTCGGCGTGGCTCGTCTTCGCCGTGCTGCTTTTTGGGCGCTGGCGCTACGGTTGGCGTGGCCAAACAGCCCTGCGCTGGTTGTGGGGCGGGATCGTGCTCCTGGCGCTCGCCTATCTCGGTTTTCATTTCGTTCGTGATTTTCTCTTGACCCATCGATCGGCATGAGTGCCCCCTCTCAAATCGCTGCGGTCACGCCCTGGCATTTCGTCGCACTCGTCGCGCTCCTAGCGGGCTCTGGTCTCGCGTCGATGAGTGAAACGGTGATGATGGCAGCAAACCGTTTCCGCCTACAGGCGCTTGCTGCGAACGGCAACCGCAGCGCCCGCCTGGCCACGGCGCTCTTGGCCGACACCGACCGCCTCTTGGGGGTCATTCTGCTCCTCAACAACGTGATCAACGTCGGTGCGGCGACGCTCGCTTCGGTGATCACGCTCGCGCTCTTCGGCGAACACGAAAGCGCATTGGCCGTAGGGAGCTTCGTCCTGACGTTCGTGATCCTCGTCTTTTCCGAAATCACTCCGAAAGTCATCGGTGCGCGCTACGCCGACACTTTGGCCCTCTGGTACGCGTGGCCGCTCACGGCGCTCTTGAAACTCACCGGCCCGATCGTCGATTTCGTCAATCTCTTCGTCAAGGGGGTTCTGACCCTATTGCGCCTCAACCAACGGCGGGATCACCACACTTACTCGCCCGAAGAACTCCGCGCGCTGCTCAGTCAAACCTCTGTGTGGCGTTTCCAGAACCACCGCGAATTGCTGCTCAATCTCCTTGACATCGAACACCTCACTGTTGCCGACGTGATGAAACCCCGACGGGTGATTGAGTCGCTCGACCTCTCCGAAAGCGAAAGTGCGTTGCGCGAGCAGTTGGCAACGGCATACCACACCCGGCTGCCGCTTATCGACAGCCGATCCGACGAAATCTTGGGAATCGTCCATGCCCGCCAGATCTTGAGTGCGCTGTTGCAGGATCAACCCTTTTCGCGCGAACTCCTCAAAAAACGGGCAACACCCGCCTATTTCATCCCGGCAAAGACCCCGGTATTGACGCAACTCAACGAATTCCAGAAACGGCAACAGCGGCTTGCGTTGGTGGTCGACGAGTACGGTGAGCTTTTGGGTTTGGTGACGATCGACGATATCGTCGAAGAGATCGTCGGCCAATTCACCACGTCGCTGACGGGAGCACACGCGATCCATTGGGACGCAAACGGGATGGTCACCCTACCCGGAGAGACGTTGATCCGTGAAATCAACCGCGCGCTCGGTATCCACCTGCCGGAAGATCGAGGCCGGACGTTGAACGGCTTGTTGCTTGCGACGTTACAAGCACTGCCGGACGGAGAGACCGCGGTGCGTTTCGACGACGTGGTGGTCGAAATCGTGCAAACCGACGAGCGAACGGTTCGGGTTGCGCGCCTACGTCGCGTTTCTGAGGAACGTAGCGAATGAACGCCAAACGCCACATCACGGGTCTCATGCGCGCATTGGTGCACGCTGGCTGGGTTGACGAGGGGCAATTGCAAAGCGCGCTCGCACAGCCCGACGAGGGGCCATTCGGTGTCTTGCTCACGCTGATCACGATCGCGGAGCTTTCCGAAAAGCGGTTGGCCCATTTTGCCGGCGAGCAGTTCGGCATCCCGATCCTGGACTTGGATGCCGTCGATCTCGACAAAATCCCCAAAGATCTGCTCGATCGCGAACTCGCGTTCAAACACGGCGTGCTTCCCCTTTCGCGGCGGAAAGGGAAAACCGTCGTCGCGATGGCCGACCCTTCGCAAGTGGAACTGCTCGATGCGTTGCGCTTCCAAAGCGGCCAGACGATCGAACCCGTCGTCGTTCCTGCGAAGACCCTATGGCGAACGCTCAACGAATTTTTCCAATCGGCAGCCGACGCGCTCGCGTCCCTCACCGACGAAGCGCTCGACCTCTCGGCCGAAATCGAGTCGTCAGAGGACACCGCGGCATCCACCCTGAGCGACGAAACGATCGACGATGCGCCGGTTGTCAAATTCATCAACAAAATCCTTTTCGACGCGATCAACGAAGGGGCATCCGACATCCATTTCGAGCCCTACGAGAAACACTACCGCATCCGCTTTCGCGCCGACGGTGTCCTGCGTGAAGTCGCGCGCCCACCGCTCACGTTCAAAGACAAGATCACGGCACGGATCAAGATCATGGCGCGGCTGGACATCTCGGAGCGCCGTGTCCCGCAGGATGGCCGCATCAAATTGGTGCTCAACCGCCAGAAAGCGATCGATTTTCGCGTTTCGACCCTGCCCACCCTCTGGGGTGAAAAGATCGTGATGCGGCTTCTCGATCCTTCGTCAGCGATGCTCGGCATCGACGCGTTGGGGTACGAACCCGATCAGAAAGCAGCGCTCCTCGAAGCAATTCACCGTCCGTACGGCATGGTTTTGGTCACCGGGCCAACGGGGTCGGGGAAAACCGTGTCGCTCTACACGTGTCTCAACATCCTCAACCAACCCGACGTCAATATCTCGACCGCCGAAGACCCGGTCGAAATCAATTTGCCAGGGATCAACCAGGTCAATATCAACGAAAAAACCGGCTTGACCTTTGCGTCGGCGTTGCGTGCCTTTTTGCGCCAAGACCCGGACATCATCATGGTGGGTGAGATCCGCGACCTCGAAACCGCCGATATCGCGGTCAAAGCGGCGCAGACGGGCCACCTGGTTTTGTCGACGCTGCACACCAACGACGCCCCCTCGACGCTCGACCGTCTTCGGTTGATGGGATTGCCGCCCTTCAACATCGCCTCCTCGGTAATCCTCATCACTGCGCAGCGCCTCGCCAGACGCCTGTGTGCGTGCAAAGTGCCGCAGGAGATCCCGAAACCAGCGCTCCTTGCCGCGGGTTTCACCGAAGCCGATCTCGACGGCAGCTGGACGCTTTTCGGCCCCAACCCCAAAGGGTGCGAACGGTGTCACGGGTCGGGGTACAAGGGGCGGGTCGGTATCTACGAGGTGATGCCCATTTCCGATGCGATGCGCGAATTGATCATGACCAACGCGAACGCGCTGGAGTTGGAGCGGCAAGCGCGTCGCGAAGGGATTCGCAATCTGCGTCAATCGGGGCTCCTGAAAGTCAAGCAGGGGGTGACGTCGCTTGCGGAAGTGCTCGCAGTGACCAACGACTAAAAAGGAGGAGAAGGTGGCACGAGCAACAGCCCAAGAAGAGAAATTGTTCGTCTGGGAAGGAACCGACGCCGCAGGGAAAAAAACACGCGGCGAAATCCGTGCCGTGAGCGAACTGGCCGCGAAATCGGCGTTGCGCCAAAAAGGGGTTCGCGTCCGCAAACTCCAGGCGGTGAAGATGCGGCGTGGACGCGTCCAAGAAAAAGACATTGCCCTCTTTACCCGGCAATTGGCCACGATGATGAAAGCGGGGGTGCCGCTTTTGCAAGCGTTCGACATTGCGATTCGCGGCACATCGAACCCGGCGCTCGCGCGGTTGTTGAACGAGATTCGCAGCGACATCGCGCAAGGCAATTCGCTTGCGCAAGCGTTTGCCAAACACCCGCTCTACTTCGACCGGCTTTTCGTCGCGCTCGTCGCCGCGGGCGAACACGCCGGGATCCTCGACGATCTGCTCGACCGCATCGCAACCTACCAAGAAAAGATCATCGCAATCAAAGGCAAGATCAAATCGGCACTCTTTTATCCCGCCGCGGTGGTCGTGGTTGCGTTCATCGTCATCTCGATTTTGATGATTTTCGTGATCCCGCAATTCAAAGAGATCTTTTCGAGCTTCGGCGCCGATCTTCCGGCGCCCACGCTCCTCGTCATCTCGATCTCCGAATTCTTCGTCGCGTGGTGGTGGGCCATTTTCGGTACGCTGATCGCCGCGGTGGTGGCGTTCGTGCTCACGCACCGGAAATCGCAAACGTTTCGCGACCGTGTCGATCGTCTGCTGCTGAAACTGCCTGTCGTCGGGGTCATTCTCCAAAAAGCAGCGATCGCGCGCTGGGCGCGTACCCTTGCGACGATGTTCGCCGCGGGTGTGCCGCTCAACGAAGCACTGGTTTCGGTTGCCGATGCGGCGGGAAATGCCGTTTACCGCGACGCCACTGAGCAGATTCGCACCCAGGTGACCCAAGGGGTCGCACTCACCGTTGCGATGATCGACGCTGGCGTCTTTCCGGCGATGGTGCCGCAGATGGTTTCGATTGGCGAAGAGTCGGGGCAACTCGACGACATGCTCAACAAAATCGCCGAATACTACGAAAGGGAGGTGGACGACGCCGTCGCGTCGCTCTCCCAGCTCTTGGAACCGGTGATCATGGTCTTCCTCGGCGTGGTCGTCGGCGGTATCGTCGTCTCCATGTACCTGCCGATCTTCAAACTCGGACAAGTGGTCGGCTAAACGCGCAGGAATTGCGATGACGCCAACACAGACATTGCCTCTGCTCTTCTGGGTCGGAGCTGCCGCACTCCTCGGCGCGGTGGTGGGCAGTTTTCTCAACGTCGTGATCCACCGCTTGCCCAAGATGCTGGAACGGCGGTGGTATCGCGAAGCCACTGCCTATTTGGCCGAATGCGCAGGCACGGCAAAGACCCTTCCGGACCCCTCTGCTGATGCGCGCGTCGAAACCGAGCGCTTCGACCTCGCGTTTCCCGCGTCGCACTGTCCGCAGTGCCACCACCAGCTGGCGTGGTGGGAAAACCTGCCGATCCTGTCGTGGTTGCTGCTGCGTGGTCGCTGTCGCGCTTGCGGCAAGGCGATTCCTGCGCGGTACCTCGTCGTCGAAGGGGTCACGGCGCTCGTCACTGCGGGCATCGTCTGGCATTTTGGCCTCACGGTCGTGTCACTCTGTGCTGCCGTGTTCGCTTGGTCGTTGATCGCGTTGGCGTTCATCGACTGGGAAACCCAGTTGTTGCCGGACGACATCACCCTGCCCCTCTTATGGGCGGGCTTGCTCGTCAACCTCGAAAACCTGTTTGCCCCATTACCCCAAGCCGTTCTCGGCGCTGCGAGTGGCTACCTGCTTCTTTGGAGCATCTTCTGGCTCTTCAAATGGCTCACAGGCAAAGAAGGGATGGGATACGGTGACTTCAAACTGCTCGCCGCACTCGGGGCGTGGTTCGGCGCCGCACAATTACCGCAAATTTTGCTCGTGAGCGCTTCGCTCGGTGCTGTGGTCGGCGTGGTGGCGCGCGTGCGTGGCCACTTGGCCGCTGGCGCGCCGATTCCGTTTGGCCCTTTCCTGGCGTTTGCTGGCCTCATCACCCTCTTTTGGCCCGATCTCGTGACGCGCCTCACCTTTTAGCAAACCGCGCACCCGTTTATAATTTCGCGTTTGTGCCGTGTGTTTGGGAGAACCGCGATGCCGATCTACGAATATCGTTGCGAATCGTGTGGTCATGAACAAGAACACCTGCAAAAGGTGAATGACGCTCCGATCACGACGTGCCCCACCTGTGGCAGCGGCACCTACGTGAAGCTCCTGTCGGCTGCAGGATTCGCGTTCAAAGGAGACGGCTGGTACGTCACCGACTACAAAGGCAACAGCAACACGAAAAAGAGCACGAACGCAACCGCGGACAACAGCGGATGCGGTGCGGGCGCCTGTGAAGCCTGCGCAGCAACCACCGAATGACATCACAACGATAGGAATTGCGATGCGAAGCCACTACTGCGGAACCGTCACCGCGCAACACCTCGACCAGACCGTCACCCTCTGCGGATGGGCACGCCGTCGCCGCGACCACGGGGGCGTCATCTTCATCGACCTCGCCGACCGTTCCGGGATCGTCCAGGTCGTCGTCGACCCCGACCGCCCCGAAGCGTTCCGTTTGGCCGAAGCGGTGCGCAACGAATATGTCCTGCGCGTCACCGGTACCGTTCGGCGGCGTCCTGAAGGAACGGAAAACCCCAACATTCCCACCGGGGAAATCGAAGTCTTCGTCGAAACGCTCGAAATCCTCAATACGAGCGCCCCGCTTCCCTTTCCCATCGACGACGAACACCTCTCTGAGACCGTGCGCCTGACCCACCGCGTGCTCGACCTGCGTCGCCCCACCATGCAAAAGAATCTGCTTTTGCGCTACCAGGTCACGCGCGCCTTTCGCCGCTTTCTCGACGCGCACGGATTCGTCGATATCGAAACCCCGATGCTCACCAAGAGCACGCCAGAAGGCGCGCGGGACTATCTCGTGCCGTCCCGGGTCCATCCCGGCCATTTCTTCGCGCTACCGCAATCCCCACAGCTCTTCAAGCAGCTCTTGATGGTTGCCGGTTTCGATCGCTACTACCAAATCACCAAATGTTTCCGTGACGAAGATCTGCGCGCGGACCGGCAACCGGAATTCACCCAAGTCGATATCGAGACTTCGTTCCTGACCCAAGAAGAGATCATCGCCCTCATGGAGGAGATGATTCGCTCGGTCTTTGCCGAAGTGCTCGACGTGACGCTACCGAACCCGTTTCCCCGCCTCACCTATGACGAAGCGATGCTGCGCTACGGCTCGGACAAGCCGGACCTGCGTGTCACGCTGGAACTCACCGATGTGACCGATGCAGTGCGCGACGTCGCGTTCAAGGTCTTTTCTGGTCCCGCCAACAGTGGTGGCAAAGTGATGGCGCTGCGCGTACCGGGCGGCGCCGCGCTCACCCGAGGCGAAATCGACGACTACACCCGTTTCGTTGCGATCTACGGGGCCAAAGGGCTCGCGTACATCAAAGTCAACGACGCCGCCCAACCGAACGAAAAGGGGCTGCAGTCGCCGATCGTCAAGAACCTGCACGAACGGGCGTTGCGAACGATCCTCGAGCGTACCAGTGCGCAAACGGGGGATTTGCTCTTCTTCGGCGCAGACAAGCCAAAAATCGTCTTCGATTCGTTGGGCGCGTTGCGCGTCAAACTCGGCCACGAAAAAGGATTCCTCACGGGGGCCGAGTGGGCGCCGGTTTGGGTGGTCGACTTCCCAATGTTCGAATACGACGAAGACGAAAAGCGCTGGGTGGCGTGCCACCACCCCTTCACCAGTCCGCGCGAAGCCGACCTCCCCTATCTGGAGAGCGACCCGGCGCGCGTACGCGCGCAAGCGTACGACCTCGCGTTGAACGGCTGGGAGATCGGCGGCGGGTCGATTCGTATCTACCGCGAAGCGGTGCAGCGCAAGGTTTTCGCGGCGTTGGGGATTTCCGAAGCAGAGGCGCAAGAGAAATTCGGCTTCCTCTTGGATGCGCTGAAATACGGTGCACCACCGCACGGCGGGTTGGCATTCGGGTTGGATCGGATCGTCACGTTGATGACTGGCGCGGAATCGATCCGTGACGTCATCGCGTTCCCGAAGACCCAGCGGGCGCAGTGTCTGCTCACCCACGCGCCGTCACCGGTTTCTGAGGCGCAACTCAAAGAGCTCCATTTGCGTCTGCGCCTTCCCGAAAAGGCCACGAACGCCTCGTGATGCACGGCGGCGACGATGCGCGCGCTGCTTATCGAACCCCACGGGACGACGCGCGCACTCCTGCAGTCGGTGCTCAGCGAAAGCGGTTGTACGGCAGTCGAAGTCACAGCCACCTTCGCTGCCGCACAATCCGCGCTGGCGAATCAGAAGCCGGACCTCATCGTCTCGACATGGAGTGGCCCAGACGGTAACGCCCTCGACCTACTGGAAACGGTTCGCAGCTTTCCCGACGCGCGTGCCGGAACCCCTTTCGTGGTCCTGACCCAAGAGCGGCAAATGCAAGTGATCCTCAGCACTGCCGATCTCGGACCCGACGCAGTGCTGTTGCAACCGGTCAGCAGCTGGCAGCTGCAAAAGCGCGTCCATTCGGTCACCGCCCGTTACCAAGCACTCCTTCCCCTCTGGCGGCTTTGGGGTGACCCGGAGATCGAAACCGCGCAAAATGCATTACAAACCATTCTGAAAGCCGCACCGCAATTCCGTAACGCTGCGCTGCGCCTCTACGGGCACCTGCTCGAACGCGCCGGCCACTGGGAAGCGGCGCTGGCGCACTACGACGCAATCCTTGCGGAACACGCCAAACCCTGGGCGTCGTTGGGGAAAGCGCGCACATTGCTTGCGCTCGACCGACTCGACGAAGCCCAAGCGGTCGTCACTGCCCTTACCGACGCCCACCCCCGTTTTCTCGACGCGTGGGAAGTGCAGGCGCTTATTGCGGAACGGTTGGGCGATCGCGAAGCCGCGGCGGCGGCTTTTCAGCAAATCGTCACGCAAGCCTCGATCAACCGCGTGCGTCTGCAGCACGCCTTGCCGATCCTTCTTGCCGCGGGCGATCACGAAACCGCGTGGCGCGCTCTGCAACGCTTGCAAACCCACCGCATCCCACGCAACGCCGAAGACAAAATGCTCATCGTCGAAGCGATGGCGGAAACCGGCCGATGGGACGAAGCCAAAGCGCTCGTTGCCGAACTGGGAAAATGGACCAAGAGCCCGTTGGAATTGGCGATTTTCCATTTTGCCCAATTTCGCCTGGCGCACCGTCAAGGTTTGGCAGAAGAAGCCACCGACGCGTTACGGCTCGCGTTACATTACGCATGTGACTCGGCAATTCCCGATCCACTTCCTGAATGGTTCTCCCGTCTGCTCCTTGCCGGACTCTCCGACGAAACGCTACGCAGTGATGCGTTGCGCTTACTGAAGCGGTTGCGCGAGTTGCTGCGCGACCACACGACGCGCCAACACCTCGCGGCGCAGTTGCGCAACGCAGGCTATGGGCAGTTGTGGGACGACGTCGAACGGCAACTTGCCGAATCGGCGAAAAAACTCGTGCTGCAAGGCGTCTCTTACGCCCAAACGAACGACTGGCCAGCCGCGATCCAAGCAATGGCCAAAGCCGTGGAAACGCTGCCGGGAAGCCCTGCGGTTCACTTCAACCTGGCGCTTGCGTTCCTTCGCGCCCGTGCGCACGGCGTGATCCCCGCAGAAGTCGCGCAAGAACAGGCGAAGCGCGCCGCGCGCACACTGCGCCGTCTCGACCCCAACTATCCGGGTTTACAGAAGTTGGAAACGCTGCTTGCCCCCCAGCAAGAAAACCCTTGATACAATCTTTCCATCCATTCTTTTCTTGTTCGTGAGACCAGGACCCACGCCAATGAACGACAACACGATCGACCCCCGTCTCAAAGCCAGCATCCTTTCGGAAGCACTTCCCTATATCCAGCGCTTTTTCGACAAAACCATCGTCATCAAATACGGGGGGAACGCAATGACAGACCCCCACCTCAAAGCCTGTTTCGCGCAAGACGTAGTGCTCCTGAAACTGGTGGGGATGAACCCGGTCGTCGTGCACGGCGGGGGGCCGCAAATCGAAAACCTGCTGCAACGCGTCGGGAAAAAGGGCGAATTCATCCAAGGCATGCGGGTCACCGACGCCGAAACGATGGATGTCGTCGAAATGGTCCTTGGAGGCCAGGTCAACAAAGAGATCGTCCATCTCATCAACCAGCATGGGGGTAAAGCAGTTGGCCTCACCGGCAAGGATGGGGGTGGCTTCATCCGCGCGCGGAAACTCTACATGAGGATGCCCGGTAAAGACGAAGACCTGATCGACCTCGGTCAGGTGGGCGAAATCACCCGCATCGACCCCAGCATCATCTCCTTTCTCGATTCCGGCGATTTCATCCCCGTGATCGCGCCAATCGGCGTCGGTGAAGACGGCCAAACCTACAACATCAACGCCGACGTCGTCGCCGGGAAAGTCGCCGAAGTCCTCCGCGCCGAAAAACTGGTGCTCCTCACCAATACCCCTGGGGTGCTCGACAAAGCGGGCAATCTGCTGACCGGACTCACCCCCAGCCTGATCGACCAACTGGTCGCCGACGGAACCCTCTCAGGCGGCATGTTGCCCAAGATCGCATCCGCACTTGAAGCGGCGAAAAACGGCGTGCGCTCCGTGCATATCATCGACGGCCGGGTCGAACACGCCCTTCTGCTCGAGATTCTCACCGACCATGGCGTCGGCACGATGATTCGTGCCGAATGAGCAGCAAACAGGATGATCGAGCATGCACAAGGCCGATCAGTTCAAAGCATCGCCACGCAGTTCCCGCACCCAATCCGCCAGTGCTTTCGCCGATGCGAAGCGGTCGCTCGTGACCGTCTCGTCTTCGATGGTCACGCCATACTGGGCTTCGATCGCATGGAGCAAATCCAATACCGCCATCGAATCGAGCTCCGGCAACGCGCCCAACAGCGGGGAATCGGTGGTCAATTGCGCCCGTCGCTGGGGAGAGAGCTCCAGCACCGTCGCAACCAGATCGAGCATTTCCGTTTCCAGAGCCAAGATAGACTCCTGCGCGTCCGTGAAGTGAGCGATTATACGCAAGAGTTGTGCAGCGCACCAAGAAAACGAAGCCAATGATCATCACCCTTGCCGCACTCGTGACGCACCAAGCGCAGCGTACACCGGAACAACAGGCGCTCATCGAGACGCGCGCCAGTGCGCGCCGCCTTACCTACGCGCAGCTCGACGCGCACGTCACCGCAACCGCCCAAGCGTGGCAGGCGCACCTCCATCCGGGGCAGCGTGTGCTGATCTGGCTCGACAAACGCGTTGAAACGATCATCGCGCTCCTGGCGGCAAACCGCCTGGGCGCGCTCTTCATCGTCGCCAACCCTGCGCTCAAGCCAGAACAGATCGCTTATCTCGTGCACGACGCACGCCCCTCGTTGATCGTCACCAGCACCGCCCGCGCCGACGCCTTGCGCGCCCACTTGGACGCAGCGAACGCCTGGCGCCCCCACACGCCCCCGTCGCCCCTTGCCGAATTGGCCGCGCCGCACGAACGCGATTCCCTTTTGTTGCTCACGCACGCCAACCCCGCATCGAATTCCGTTCGCGAGGACGCGAATCGGATCACCGAAAACGACCCCGCGGCGATCTTCTACACCTCGGGCAGCACCGGTTTCCCCAAGGGTGTGGTCGTTTCCCACCGCAACCTGCTTGCTGGCGCCCAAACCGTCGCCCACTACCTGGGCCTCACCACTACCGATCGGATCCTCGCGCTCTTGCCGCTCTCCTTCGATGCGGGCTTTTCCCAACTCACGACTGCTTGGACCGTTGGCGCGACGGTCGTGCTCCACGACTATTTTCTGCCCCGCGATGCGCTGGCGGTCGTCGGCGAACACCAGATCTCGGTATTGACCGCCGTACCCCCCCTGTGGCGGCAACTGCTCAACCTTTCCTGGCCCACAACCTTCGCCGAACATTTCCGTTTGGGCGCGAGTACCGGCGGAAAGATGCCGCCGCGCTGGGTGGCTGAGTGGTACGACCGTTGCCCAAAGAGCCCATTCTTCGTGATGTACGGGCTCACGGAAGCGTTCCGCGCCACCTACCTGCCGCCGTCCGAATGGCCGAAACGGCCGGAATCGATCGGCATCCCCGTTCCCAACAACGACGTAATCGTCGTTCGCGAAGATGGAACACGGGCCCCCCCCGGCGAAATCGGTGAAATCGTGCAGCGCGGCCCACTCGTCTCCCTGGGCTATTGGAACGATCCGGTCAAGACCCAAGCGCGCTTTCGGACGCTTCCACCCGCGTTGCGACCGGCCAATGGCGCATTGCCGCTGCCCGAAATCGCTGTCTTTTCCGGCGATTACGGCTATTGCGACGATGACGGCTTTCTCTACTTCGTCGGTCGCCGCGACGGTCAGATCAAAACCAGCGGCTACCGCGTGAGCCCAGAAGAGATCGAAAGTGTGCTCCTTGCGCACCCCGCGGTGGTCGAATGTTGTGCGTGCGGGCTCGACGATCCCCTCCTGGGCCAGAAAATCGCGGTTGCGGTCGTCGTCTCCCTAAACAACGTCACCGCCGCCGACCTAACCGCTCACTGCCGTCGCCATTTGGCCACCTACCAGGTCCCGGCGCTGATCGATCTGGTGACAGAACCGTTACCGCGCAACCCGAATGGCAAAATCGACCGTCATGCGGTTCGACAAGCACTCGAATCCCGCTTCTCGGCTGAGGCGCATGGACACTGAGCAGAACAGAAACGGAGCCCCATCGTGACGGAACTCAGCCACCATCCTTCGATCCTCTGGCCTGCTCAGTCCGACGGCACTCTCTTGATCGGCGGAACGCCCCTACCCTTGGTTGCTGCGCGCTTGGGCACCGCCTCGTTCTACGCCTACGATGCCGAACGGCTCCGAACCCGCATCCTTGAATGCCGTTATGCCTTTGGCCCCGAGATCCACATTCACTACGCGGTGAAAGCCAACCCTTTTGCGCCGCTCGTCGCCGCAATCGCTTCGTGGGTCGATGGCTTCGACGTCGCATCGGAAAACGAAATGGCGCTCGCGCTCGACGTCGGAATGCCGCCAGAGCGCATCGCGTTCGCAAGCCCTGGGAAACGCCCGACGGCAATCCGTCGTGCCGTCGCCGCCGGCGTCACGGTCACGATCGAATCGCCCGATCAGCTCACTACTGTCCTTGCCGCCGCGGAGCAGCTCGGCGTCACCCCTGCCGTAGCGCTTCGGATCAACCCAGACTTCACGATGACCCGTGCGGGGATGAAAATGGGTGGTGGCGCACAACCATTCGGTGTCGACCGCGAAGCCGCCCCAGCGCTGATCGCCCGCATTCGAGCAAGTGGTGCGCACTGGACAGGACTCCACCTCTTCGCCGGTTCACAACTCCTTGATACCGAACGGTTGATTGCCGCGCACCAAAACAGTTACGAAACTCTGGCTAGGTTGTGTGATGAAGCAGGCGCGGCACCAAAATGGTTCAACCTTGGGGGCGGCCTGGGCATTCCCTATTTCGCCGGAGAATCCCCGCTCGATCGCGCCGCTGTTGGCGCGGCGCTGCACCGCCTGGCGCAAATCCACCGGCAGCGCTTCCCCACCACCCAACTCATCCTCGAGCTGGGGCGCTATCTCGTCGGCGAAGCGGGGGTGTTCGTCACCCAAATCCTCGAACGGAAAACCTCGCGCGGCGAGACCTTCCTCGTTTGCGACGCAGGACTCAACGCACACCTCGCCGCAACGGGCAACTTCGGGCAAGTGCTCAAGAAAAACTACCCGGTTGCGATCGGTAACCGAATGAACAGCCCCGCAACGGAAAAGGTGACGATCGTCGGCCCCCTGTGCACGCCGCTCGACCGGTTGGCCAGCAACGTCCTCCTGCCCCGCGCCGAAGCGGGGGACTGGGTCGTGGTCTTTCAGTCGGGCGCTTATGGCACCACCGCGAGCCCGCAGCGCTTCCTGAGCCATCCCCCCGTGAGCGAAACTCTCGTTTGGCCAGTTACTGCGTCAAAGGAGCCCCACCATGGCACTCGTTGAGCTATCCGACCTGATCTTTGCTTTCCTGACCCTGACGGCGCTTGAGATCATCCTCGGCATCGACAATGTGATTTTTCTTGCCATCCTGGTAAACCGCCTGCCCAAAGCGCAGCAAACCAAAGGCAGAATCCTGGGACTTTCCCTGGCGATGCTCTTCCGCATCGCTCTCCTCTTTTCGCTGACCTGGATAATGCGCCTGACAACACCACTCTTTTCCCTCTTTTCCTGGTCATTCTCCGGGCGCGATCTCATTCTCCTTGGTGGGGGGCTCTTTCTGATCGCCAAGAGCGTCTCGGAAATTCATGAGAGTCTGGAAGGGTCCGGGGATCGTGCCGTGCAATCGCCCAAACCCAAAGCGTTCCTCGCCGTCCTGATCCAGATCGCATTGATCGACATTATCTTTTCGCTCGACTCGGTGATCACCGCAGTGGGGCTGGTGCAAAACCTGCCGGTGATGATCGCGGCAATCGTCGTCGCCGTGCTGGTGATGATGGTTGCCGCCGCGCCGATCGCCGCATTTATCGACCACCACCCCACGGTCAAAATGCTCGCACTCAGTTTCCTGGTGGTGATCGGGGTAGTGCTCATCTCCGAAGCGTTTGGCGTCCACGTGCCGAAGGGTTATCTCTACTTTGCGATGGCCTTCTCGTTTGTCGTCGAAATGCTCAACATCCGGTTGCGCAAACGGATGAATGGCAACGCTGTCGCTTTGCACACCCCGCACATGCCCACAAACGCCCCCCAGAACGAACGCAAAGAGTAACCCTTTTCCCGTTCGCTCCCGATTTCAGGAACGGCTTTTTGCGGATTGCGCTGCCAACCAGGCGATCGCCTGCACGCAGCGCCTCTTCCGTCATGTAAAATAGCGCCTTTGCGGCACCCAAAGGAATCACGATGTTCCGTCAATCCGATACTCTCGAAACCGTCGACCCGGAAATCTGGTCGCTCATCCAGGCCGAAAACCGTCGTCAAGAAGAACACATCGAACTCATCGCGTCGGAAAATTACGCCAGCCCAGCAGTGATGGCGGCGCAAGGAAGCCAGCTGACCAACAAATATGCTGAAGGCTACCCGGGCCGTCGCTACTACGGGGGTTGCGAATTCGTCGACGGCGTCGAGCAACTCGCGATCGACCGCCTGAAAGCACTCTTCGGCGCAGAAGCAGCAAACGTGCAACCCAACTCCGGTTCGCAAGCCAACCAAGCGGTGCTGATGGCGTTTGCGAAACCGGGCGACACGATCATGGGGATGAGCCTGGCCGAAGGGGGGCACCTCACCCATGGCATGCCGCTCAACCTCTCGGGCAAATGGTTCCACGTCGTCTCTTACGGGCTCAACGACCGTGAAGAGATCGACTACGACGCCGTCGAGCGGCTCGCGCACGAACACCGGCCGCGCATCATCGTCGCGGGGGCCTCCGCCTATGCGCTCAAAATCGATTGGGCGCGTTTTGCCGCGATCGCAAGGGCCGTCGGTGCGATCTTCTGGGTCGACATGGCGCATTACGCTGGCTTGATCGCCGCCGGGGTCTACCCCAACCCCGTGCCGCACGCCGACGTCGTCACGTCGACCACGCACAAGACGCTGCGCGGCCCACGGGGTGGGGTGATCCTCATGAAGGCGGAGCACGAAAAAGCGATCAACAGCGCTGTCTTCCCCGGGCTGCAAGGCGGGCCGCTGATGCACGTGATCGCCGCGAAAGCGGTCGCGTTCAAAGAAGCGATGACGCCCGAATTCCAACGCTACCAAGAACAGGTGGTGCAAAACGCTCAGGCGATGGCCGCCGTGCTCCAAGCGCGCGGGCTTCGAATCGTCTCCGGCCGAACCGAATCCCACCTGTTCCTGGTCGATCTGCGCGCCAAGGGGATCACGGGGAAAGCCGCCGAAGCCGCTTTGGGCCAAGCCCATATCACGGTGAACAAAAACGCGATTCCGAACGATCCGGAAAAACCGATGGTCACCTCGGGCATTCGCATCGGTACTCCTGCGATCACCACCCGCGGTTTCGGGGAAGCCGAAGCGGTCAAAACCGCGCACCTTATCGCCGACGTGCTCGAGGCACCGGAAGACGCCACGGTGATCGAGCGGGTCAAAGGCGAAGTCGCTGAGCTCTGTCGGCGCTTCCCAGTCTACGAATGGAGCCGCGTCTGATCGCGGTTGCGGCGCGATGCGTTGCCCCTTCTGCAGTGCGCCTGACACCCAAGTCCTGGAGACGCGCGAAAGCGACGACGGCGCGGTGATCCGCCGCCGCCGTCGCTGTGCCGCGTGCGGGCGGCGTTTCACCACCTTCGAGCGCGCCGAGATCAAACTGCCCGCAGTGATCAAACGCAACGGCGCGCGCGAACCCTACCAACGCGAAAAACTGCGTGCCAGTTTCGAGCTGGCGCTGCGCAAACGTCCCGTCTCGAACGACGCGATCGACGCAGCGATCGACGCGATCGAAGCGAAGCTCCTCGCAAGTGGCGCCAGCGAAATCGCCTCCGACCAGCTCGGCGAATGGGCGATGGACGCGCTCAAATCGCTCGACAAGATCGGTTATGTCCGTTTCGCTTCCGTCTACCGCAACTTCGAAGACGTCGACGCGTTCGCGCAATTCCTGCGCAACGTCAAACCGCGACGGCGAAAAAAAGGGGCGAAAGAGACGCACCCCCCGCTTTCCGAGCCTGGGGACCTCTTTGCCCCTACGCCCACAGAGGCCGACTCAGACGCCGCGTCCTAGGATCCGTCGCCCCGTGAATGATCAATTCCTCGCCCACGTGACAGCTACGGTTTCGCCTCAAGACGCATCCCCTTTTGCCCAGTGGATGCGGCGTGCGCTTCGCCTGGCGCGCCGGGGGATGAACACGACAACCCCCAATCCGCGCGTCGGCTGTGTGCTCGTTGCCCCCGATGGCACCCTTGTCGGCGAAGGGTGGCACGAACGCGCAGGGGGTCCCCATGCCGAAATTGGCGCGCTGCATCAAGCAGGTAACCGCGCACGCGGCGCAACCGCTGTCGTGACACTTGAACCGTGCGCCCACCACGGCAAGACGCCGCCGTGTGCCGACGCGTTGATCGCCGCTGGCGTCACCCGCGTCGTCTATGGCATGCGCGACCCAAACCCCCTCGTTGCCGGCAAAGGGTTGGCGAAACTTGCCGCTGCCGGAATCGAAGTGGTGGGTCCGGTGCTCGAGGCAGAGTGCCGCGCACTCAACCCCGGTTTCATTCGGCGCATGACGGCGCACCGCCCCGCTTTTTTCCTCAAAACCGCGGCAACGCTCGATGGCCGCATCGCGCTGGCTAACGGCATGAGTCGCTGGATCACGGGCGAAGCGGCGCGCCGTGACGTTCACCGCTGGCGCGCCCGCTGTTGCGCCGTCCTCACCGGTATCGGAACCGTGCTCGCCGACGACCCGCAACTCACGGTCCGTCACCGCCCGACACGCCGGCGACCGATCCGGATCGTTCTCGACAGCCGCTTGCTCATACCCGAAAGCGCACAGCTTCTCTGCGACCATGAAGCGCCCACTTGGGTAATCACCTCAGACACCGCGGATTCGGAGAAAATCGCCCGCTTGACGCAGATGGGATGTACCGTCCATTGCCTGCCCACGACAGCGAACGGACGGATCGATCTCCACGCTCTGGCGCGGTGGCTAGCCGAACAGTCGCTCAACGAAGTCTTGGTCGAAGCCGGCGCCACCCTTGCCAGCGCGTTCCTGAAAAACAGCCTCGTCGACCGCTGGCTCCACTACCTTGCCCCGAAAGCGTTTGGCGGCGACGCCTATCCCCTTTTTCCGGCATGGGAACTCACTGCGGTGGCAGCCGCCCCCAAATGGCGTATTGACCGCGTGCGCCGTTTGGGCGACGATCTCTCTCTCGAATTGGTGGAGCCCGGCAATGACTGCGACGAACCACACCGCGCCGCACCCTGAACCCACGCCGCGCCGCGCCCTCGTGCTCTTTGCGCATGGCGCACGCAACCCCGAGTGGGCGGAACCGCTTCGGTACGCCCAGAGCGTCCTCTCTGAGCGGCTACCGGATCACACGGTAACCGTGGCGTTCCTGGAGTTCCTCTCCCCGACGTTGACCGAAGCCGTTATGGAACTCGCCCCTACCCATAGCGAAATCGTGATCGTTCCCTGGTTCGTTGCCGAAGGGGGGCATCTACAGCGCGACCTACCCCAGCTGGTCAACAATTTGGCTACACGCTACCCGGCGGTCCAATTCTCTTGTTTTCCGCCAATTGGCACCCTCGAACCGGTGATCCGGGCGATCGCAGACGCAGTCGTCGCAACGCTTTCGGCATCTTGATTATCGACGCCCAACGCGGCAGCGTTGCGTGGGAATTATTCGTCCCGAGCCGGGCGATCACGGCAAACCGGGCATGCCGGATCTCGGGGGACACGGATACTGCGCCACTCGAACCCCAGGCCATCGAAAAGCCACAATTTCCCCCACGACGGTTCGCCGCATCCCACGATCACTTTCAGCGCCTCGTGGGCTTGCAGTGCGCCAACGACTCCTACCAATGGCGCGAAGACACCCATCGTGGCGCAGCGCACTTCGGTCACGTTTTCCCCTTCCGGGAAAAGACAGTGGTAGCACGGTGAAGCCGATGCGCGTACGTCAAAGACCGCAAGCTGCGCGTCGAACCGAATCGCGGCACCGCTCACGAGCGGCTTGCAATGGCGTACACAGGCACGATTGATCGCATGGCGCGTTGCGAAATTGTCGGTGCAATCCAGCACGACATCGCTTGCGGCTACCAGTGCGTCGAGGTCGTGCTGCGCCAGCCGATGGGGAACCGCGGTCACGGTGACGTCTGGGTTCGCCAGCCGCAACGCGTCGGCAGCCGCTTCGGCTTTGGGGCGGCCGATATCGGACTCCGTATAGAGGATCTGCCGCTGCAAATTGGTGGCGTCGACCGTATCGCCATCGGCAACGGTCACCACACCAACACCGGCCCGAGCCAGATAGAGCGCTGCGGGACAACCCAAGCCGCCAGCCCCCACCACCAAGACACGCGCGGATCGGATCCGCGTCTGGCCTTCGATATCGATCTCCGGCAAAAGAATGTGGCGACTGTAGCGCAGCAGCGCTGCATCGTCGAGAAGATCGGTTGTGTCAGTGGTAGTGGCGCAACTCTTCTGGGGCGGGATCGTGGTCACCGTGGGGATGCTCCTGGTACTCTTGAACGAAGGCGGTCTGTGCCTGCTTCAGCAGCCGCTCCGGTTGTTCGAGATGCTCGCGCTGGACCGCTTCGCAGTAATGGTACCAAGCGCGCTGGACGCGCGCCGCAAGGGTGTCGTCCAGTGTAAAACCAGCGGCAATGAGCGCCTCTTCCAGCTCGACCAGCAAGTGGTCACGCACCGAATATTCGACGACGAGTGTATCGGGGGGTTCGATCTGCACTTTGAGCTTCTTGCGCTCGGCCAAAACAAACGCTGCGGCTTCCAGTGTCTGCCCCGCTTGCAGTCGTACCCGCAACGCACGACGCTTCTCGATCCCCGAACACGGCACCTCCGGTGCTTTGACCCGTCCAGCCAAACGATAGGGCGTTTCTCGCTTCATCGCACCACCTCCTTTCGCCGCCCGCTTCGGGTCATTTCGGCGTTCACGGTTTTTGCGCGACCGTCTGCGTCGGTGCGGCTTTCGTCACCTGCGCCCATTCCGGCAATACCCCATGGCGCAACCAGTAAAGCGCGGCTTGGAATTGCCGGTCCTGCTCACTGCCGTATTCGATCGGTTTCGTCGGCCCCTCATCGTTCGATTGTGTGTCGGCATCCGCCCCTTCGCCCCCACCGGCGTTGCCGTTTGGTTGGGTGGATGCGGCAGGACGACGAATCTGTCCTATCGCGTCGAGCTCGATGTGCCCTTGCAGATCGGCTTCGCGCAACGCTTTACGCTTGCCGTTTTCCCGTTCGGGGACGACGAAATCGGGTTCGATACCTTCCGCCTGGATCGACCGGCCGCTGGGGGTATAGTACAGCGCGGTGGTGAGCTTCAGCGCAGTGCCATCGTTGAGCGGTAAAATCGTCTGCACCGACCCTTTGCCGAAACTCTTTTCGCCCAAGAGCTTGGCACGGCCGTGATCTTGCAGTGCGCCCGCAACGATTTCCGATGCCGATGCCGATCCCGCGTTGATCAGAACCACCATCGGGATCGTGCGGAACACTTCCGGCCAATTGGCAAGATAGTCGCGTTGCTCGTCACTTCCGCGCAGATAGTCTTCGGCGCGCGCATGGTATGCCCGCTGCGTATCCGGCAATCGCCCCTTCGTCTTGACCACGAGCGCCTCTTCCGGCAAGAAAGCCGCCGAAACGCCGATCGCCGCGTGGAGCAACCCCCCGGGGTCGTTACGCAGGTCGAGAACGAGTCCTTTGATTTCCCCGTCACGCGCTTCACGCTTGAGCTGCTCGGCGAGCATTGGGCCGGTGGTCTCTTGGAAATTGGTGATACGCACGTACACGACATCACCTTCTCCCACCCGCTTCACCTTGACGCTGCGCACTTTGATCACTTCCCGGGTGATTTTCACCGTAAACGGTTTTTCGTTTCCTTTGCGCAGCACCGTGAGGGTAATCGACGTGCCCGGCTCGCCGCGCATCCGTTTCACCGCGTCGCGCAACGTCATGCCTTTCACCGGGGAATCGTCGAGCTTGATGATGAGGTCGCCCGCCTGCAGCCCCGCGCGCGCCGCCGGCGTCTCTTCGATGGGTGAAACGACCTTGACGAACCCATCCTCCATCGTCACCTCGATGCCCAAGCCGCCGAACTCGCCTTGCGTGCCCACCTGCAGCTCGCGATACTCTTCGGCATCGAGAAACGCCGAGTGGGGATCGAGACTCGCGACCATCCCACGGATCGCCTCGACCACCAATTTCTTGTTGTCCGGTTCCTCGACGTAGGCTTTGTTCACCACGTCGAGCACGTCGGCGAACGTGCGCAGCTCTTGCAACGGCAACGCGTTCGTCTCCGTTCGGCTCGCCCAACCCGTCACGGTCAGGGTAAGCAACACCCCGACGAACATGCCACTTACAGACCAAGCCATTCGGCGCCAACGTGTCGTCATCGTCTCTTCCTACTGTTTGAGCCAGGGGCGGGGGTCGACCGGCTTCCCGCCTTTACGCAGTTCAAAGTATAACCCGCTCGTCGCGAAATGTTCCATGCGTCCCACGCGACCGATCGTTTCGCCCTTGCGCACCGTTTCGCCCACATCAACCAGCGGTGCGTCGAGATTGGCGTAAATCGTGAGGAGTCCTTGCCCGTGGTCGAGGATGACGAGTTGTCCATAGCCACGGAGCCAATCGGCAAAGGCCACGACACCATCGGCGACTGCGCGCACGGAAGCCCCTTCTGGCGCTGACCAGAAAAGACCATGCCAAGTTCCACCTTCCGGCCGTCGCTCGCCGAAGGTTGCAGTCAATGTGCCTTGCGCAACCGGTGACGGCAACGCCCCACGCTGGGCAACCATCGCACGGGCCGTGGCACGATCGCCTTCGGGGATATTACCCCCCTTGGATTCTGCTTGCCGCCGACGCGCCTCTTCTTGCGCGCGACGCCTCGCTTCGGCTTCGAGTCGTTTCACGAGTTGCGACAACGCACGCGCGTCTGCTTCGAGCGCTTTGCGCCGTTCCTCGACGTTCGCGAGCGTTTCCGCCAACGCTTCGTGCAACACTTTGCGCTTCTCCGCCAACTGCTCCCAACGGGCACGCTCTTTGGCAAGTTCTGTCCGTTGCGCACTGAGCGCGGCCTGCTTTTGCGACAACGCTTGCGCCAACTTTGCCGCTTGCGCCCGTTGCGCTTCAGCTTGCGCGATCCAACCCTGTACCTGCGCCGCCGCCTCTTCGCGGACGCGCTCGGCAACGGCCGTAGTCACCTGCGGACCACCCCCAACCACTGGGTCGTGCGGTACCGTCAACGACAGTGCTTCGACCAGATGGGCCAAACGTTGTCGGCTTTGTTGCGCCTGCTTTTGCGCCGCCTCCCACGCTCGCTTGGCTGCGGCAACCTGTTCCTCGAGCCTTTGCGCTTCCGCTTCCAGGCGGGCCAACTGCCGGACAAGAATGACCGCTGAGGTTTCGGCTATTTGCAATCGCCGCTCGATCTCTGCCCGGCGCTCGGCAACACTTTTCGCTTTCTGTTGGAGTGCACGCAACTCTTCACGCAACGCGTTCAATTGCGATTGAGCTTCTTGGGCGTTGTTGGGGTTGGCTTCAGCACCAAACGCTACGCCTCCACCGAACGCGCCCACCACGAAAAACAAAAGGGCAGCACCCCAAAGGGCGCCGCCCTGCTTGCCGACATTCTGGCGCGGGTCGCGCACCGTCGCCCTTACTTCGCCCGCCCCTGTGCGGCCACTGCCGCTTGCTGGGCGCGAATCGTCTCTTCGTCGGCCAAATAGTAGTGTTTGACCGGTCGGCAGTTGGCGTCCAACTCATAGACGAGCGGCTGCGCTGTGGGTATATTGACCCCGACGATCTCTTCGTCCGAAACGTTGTCGAGGTATTTGATCAGCGCGCGCAGGCTATTACCGTGTGCCGCAATCAAGATCCGCTCTCCAGCTAAGATACGCGGTACGATCACCGTCTCCCAGTACGGTACGAAACGCGCCACGGTATCTTTCAAACATTCCGTACGCGGGAAGTCACTTTTCGGTAGATCCCAATAGCGCGGGTCATCCTTCTCCAAACGCGGATCGTCCTCCGCAAGTGCGGGTGGCGGCACATCATAGGAACGGCGCCAAACGAGCACCTGATCTTCACCATACTGGGCCGCAGTCTCGGCTTTGTTCAAGCCCTGTAACGCGCCGTAATGGCGTTCGTTGAGCCGCCAGGACGACTCGACGGGAATCCACAATTGATCGAGCGTTTCTAAAACGATGTGCAACGTTTTGATCGCACGCTTCAGCCGTGAGGTAAAAGCTCGGTCGAACGCAAACTCGTGCGCTTTGAGCAGTTCGCCGGCCGCACGCGCCTCTTCACTCCCTTTTTCGGTCAAATCCACGTCGGTCCAACCGGTAAATCGGTTTTCACGGTTCCACACCGATTCACCATGGCGCAGAAGAACGATCTTATACATCAGCATCCTCTGATATGATTATCGAAAAAACCGGCAAGGAACGTTCCATGCCCCCCAAAAGCAACGAAACATTTTATACTAGCGGCTTCACAAATCGTTCGCGAGACCCGTGGGAAATGTTGAGCCAAACGATCGTCGAACTCGCTGGGAAAGACGAACAGATCGAAATGGCGGCGCGGGCGTTGAAGTCGATCGCCCACCCGCTGCGTTTGAAGATTCTGTGCGTAATCGGTGAGAACGAAGCGTGCGTGCAAGAGATCGTCGATGCGGTGGGAACGTCACAGAGCAATGTCTCACAACATCTGGCGATCATGCGCGACAAAGGCATCTTGGCCACGCGCAAAGAAGCCAACCGCGTCTTCTACCGCGTTGCCGATCCGCGGACCCTTCAGCTCGTCGTCTTGATGCGTGAGCTCTTTTGTCACCGCTGAACGGCAACCCAAGGAGCAAGGAGCCAGCATGACTGTTACCGATTATCTGTTGCACCAATGGCAGTGGAGCCTTCTGGCGCTCGTGAGCGGCAGTTGGTGGGTCGTCGAGACCATCCGTGCGCTGACCGACCGTTCGCGTCTCACGCCGCTTCAAGCCACCCTGATGATCAACCAAGAAGGCGCGGTCGCGGTCGATGTCCGCAGCGACTCCGAATACCAGAGCGGCCATCTTCCGGGCGCGATTTTCGTGCCTTTGGAACGCATCCCAGACGACAAAGCGCTGCAGAAGGTCAAAAACCGCCCCCTGATCCTCTACTGCGAAAGCGGCGCCCGTTCCGCGGTAGCATTAAAAAAACTGCGTCGAGCGGGTTTCGAAAAAGTCTATCATCTGGTCGGTGGCTTGGTCGAGTGGCGCAAGGCCAACCTGCCGCTCGTCACCAGCAAAACGGAGAAAAAGCGCAAATGACGACCCCTGCCATTCGCATGTACGCCACGCACTACTGCCCCTATTGTGTCCGTGCGGAGCAATTGTTGCGCCGCAAGGGCATTGCCGTGATCGAAAAGATTTTGATCGACAACGACCCGGCGCTGCGCGACGAAATGATGCGCGTCACCGGACGACGAACCGTGCCGCAGATCTTCATCGGCGACACCCATGTCGGTGGCTGTGATGACCTCTACGCGCTGGAACGGGAAGGAAAACTCGATGCCCTTTTGGGGTTGAAGTAACACCCTTCCCGAACGCGAACCGTTCTCTTTTCTTGGTCAAGGAAACCATACGATGAGCGAAACCCATCCTGCCAATAGCGGCAACGCCCAAAGTCAGGCGCCGATGTTCACCATCGAAAAACTCTACGTCAAAGACCTCTCCGTCGAGGTCCCGCGCGCGCCCGACTGTTTCTTAGAAACGCAAGCACCCAATATCCAGGTCGAAATGGGCACTGCGGCGCGCAAACTCGACGAGGCCCATTACGAAGTGGCGCTCACCATCTCGGTCAAAGCCTCTGTCGAAGAGCGTGCGCTCTTCCTCATCGAGCTCACCTATGGCGGGGTCTTTCTGGTGCGCAACGTCCCCGAAAGCGATGTCGAACCCCTGCTGTTCGTGGCCTGCCCCAGCATCCTCTATCCGTATGCCCGCGAGGTGATTTCGGATGCCTCGACGCGCGCCGGTTTTCAACCGGTCCTCCTGGCACCGGTCAATTTCGAAGCGCTCTACCTCCAACAAAAGCAACAAGCGCAGCAAGCGCCCTCCACCGATACCCCCCAGTAACGAAAAGGAGTCCGCGCCATGCTTGGCCAGCCCTTCCAGCGACGGTTGCAAGACGCTGCGCACAGCGGGCGCGTTTTTCACCGCCTGGCGCTCCTCGTCGCTGCCTATTGTTTTGCCACTAATGCCTACGCTGCCGATTACCGCAGCGTCCGCGAGCCGGTACCGGTGCGAAAAGCACCCCAAGAGCAGGCGCCCATTGCGTTCTACTACGGTCCAGGCACTCCGGTCGAGCTCATCCAAGAACGCAACGGCTGGGCCCAAGTGCGCGACAAAGATGGGGGCGGTCTCTTTTGGGTTCCGGCCAACGCGCTCACGACGCAACGCACGGTGATCACACGTCACGCCGAAACCGAGGTTCGTTCCGCACCGGACAAAAGCGCGGCCCTTCTGAGCGTGCTTCCGGCAAATGCCGTATTGCGCCTGAACACCGCACAGCGCACGCCTCCCGGATGGGTAGCGGTAGAAACGGCGCAAGGAACAGGGTACGTGGCCAAACGCGACGTTTGGGGCTGGTAAGCGATGCGACTGGCGGTTTTGGGGGCGGGCGCGTGGGGCACGGCACTTGCGATCGCATGGGGCCAACACCACCCGGTCACCCTCTGGTGCCGGTCGCGCGCATTGGCCCAGCGCATACACACACAGCGCACCAACGAACGCTACCTTGCAGGCCCGGTACTGCCGCCCAACGTGCGTGTCACGGACGATTGTGCTACCGCAATCGGTGACGCAGAATTGGTGGTCATCGCCACACCTCTTGCCGGACTTGCCCAAACGGTCGCCACCCTTGCCCAGACAGCACCGCACACTCCTTTCCTCTGGGCGTGCAAAGGGATTTTGCCCGACACGCAAGAACTGCCGCACGAAATCGCGGCGCGCGTCTGGAGTGAGACTACCGCTGCCGCGTTGCCCGACCACGGCGTGATCACGGGGCCAAGTTTTGCGCTGGAAGTGGCGCAAGGACTCCCCACCGCGGTCGTTTTGGCGTCACACAATGCCCAATGGGCCAAAGCGATCATCGATACGCTCCACCAGCCGCGCTTTCGCCTCTACGCGCACCATGACGTCACCGGCGCAGAAGTGGGCGGTGCGATCAAGAATGTGATCGCGATCGCGGCCGGAGTCGCCGAAGGGTTGGGGTTTGGGCTCAACACGCGTGCTGCGCTCATCACCCGGGGTCTTGCCGAAATGGGTCGGCTTGCCGAAGCCCTTGGTGCCGAGCGTGAAACGTTGATGGGGCTTGCCGGAATGGGGGATCTCATTCTCACCTGCACCGGTGGGCTTTCCCGCAACCGACGTTTGGGACTGTTACTCGCTAGCGGGGAGCCACTCTCTGCCGCACTGGCCGCGCTGGGACACGTTGCAGAAGGGGTGCCCACGACGCAAGCGTGTGTGCAACTTGCCAATACGCTTGGCATCGAAATGCCCATTGCTCAGGCCGTGCATGAACTGCTGTTCACACCGGGCACTTCAGCGGAAGCGGTCGTGGAAAAACTCCTCGCACGCGACCCAAGATTCGAATTCTGAACCTGCCCTTCGGCCTATGCGATCGTTTTCTCCCAGAACATCGCGTCGGGGAATGGGTTGAAACGATAAGGCGGAATTGCGTAAAAGCCCATTCGGCGATAGAGCGCATTCGCGGTAACCAGTTTGGCCACCGTATCGAGCCGAACTTTTCGGTACCGCAGTGCTTTTGCCCGCTCCAAAAATGCCTGAACGAGCATTCGCCCAATCTGTTTCCCTTGAAACGCAGGCAACACGAACAGCCGCTTCATCTCGGCGATCTCGTCACTGAGCGGCCGTAACCCCACCATCCCCGCCACTTTTCCCTCATGCCTTGTCGTCAGACACTCCCCGAAAAACCATTTTGCCGCCACGCCTCATAGAGCACCAGCGCCACGGTATTGGCCAAATTGAGGCTGCGTTGCCCGGGACGCATTGGCACGCGCAGCCGGTGGGCTGACGAGAATTCCGCATGGATCGCTGCCGACACGCCCCGGGTTTCCGCGCCAAAGACCAGAACATCCTCGGGCGCAAACGCCACCTGATCGTACCGAGTTTCCCCCTGGGTCGTCAGCAAAAACCAGCGTCTCCCCGCAAGTGCGGCACGACACGCAGACCAATCGGCGTGGACCTGCATCGTCGCCCATTCGTGGTAGTCCAAGCCGGCACGGCGCAACTGTTTGTCGGACAAGGTAAAACCCAACGGCCGCACCAAGTGGAGCTGCGCACCGGTATTGGCGCACAGACGAATGATATTGCCCGTGTTTTGCGGGATCTCGGGTTCGACGAGCACGATGTGAAACACTTATCGCCCCTCTGGTTCCAGCACACAGACGGAGAGGACTTCGTCAAGTAACGACTGCAACGCCTGTGCGATACCTTCGGGCGTTGCTTCGGCCTCGGTATGGAAAGCAAACGGGCGCGTCCACACGGTTTGGTTGCCCGCACGCAGCGAACAATAACCGTGTGCCACCGCGCCTCCTTTCCGGGCGGCTTCATAACGGTCGAAAACAAACTGTAACCGTTTATCGGCCCGATTGGCCGCCGCGGACAGGTCGGAAACGAACACGTACGCTGGATAGCGCGCGGCAAGTCGCGTTCGGAGCGCTTCCTCAACTTCCGCACCAAACGGCAAAGACCATTGGTAGCGATCGTCGATCGTGTAGCGCACCGCATCGACACGAACGGTCAAGGCACGCCGATCGAGCGCTTGCGGCACCGATACGGCAACCCGGACCACCTGCGTGCGTTCGGGTACCGCTCCTGCCGTCGTCATATGGCTCGTCACACCACGGGCTGGCTGGAGCGTGAACACATCGGTCGTTGGCGGCACGGTGCTACAGCCCCCCAAAAAAACGGCAACCGCCAACGCCCCAATCGAGCGCACACCACGCGAATACGATGACACACAACGCGACACGCTTTTGTCCGTTCTGTTTTTCACTGTGCCTTCCCGCGAATCAGCGACTCAGGATGACGCGCAAGTTCTTCCGCGAGCAGCTCGACCGCTCGGGCTGCGCGCTGCGTCGATTGCAGCACTGCCTGGAGCTGTGCGCGGGGCACCCCTTGATCCCCCCAATCTTCCGCGAGCGACGCGGTCAGCTTTTCCAATGTTGCCAGCGTTTCCCGCACTTGGGCCAAAGTGGCCATCACCGCTTTGGGCGCGCGATCCAATTCGGCCAACAATCGGTCGGTCCGCTGTAGTACCGAACGCAACTGCCGTGCTGCCGAATGGGGGTCTTGGGCATCGAGAAGCGCGCGCAACCCGTGCGCGGCGTCACGCAGCTCGGTGATGAGCTCTTTCCATGGGGCATCGCGCAGGTCGGTTGCCAATTGGGTCACGGTTCGCGCTACCTCGTCGAATGCCGCGGGCAACGCCGGGAACGTGGGGTATCCCCCTTCCCACACCAGTTCAGCCGGCGCGGCACGGGGGACGAACACCAAGTCGATCATCTTCTGCCCGGTGAGCAAACTCATCGGTTTGGGCTGCGCTCGCAACCCCTCCTTGACCCATGCAGCAAAAATCGCCTTGACGCGCGCTTCATCCTTCGGCAGATCGAGGCGCTCCGGCCAGACCTCGATCCAAACCTCCGGGCTCACCCGTTCCGTGCGTTCGTCGAAACGCGGCAAGACTCCCAACACCTGTCCCACTTCGAAACCCGAGAAGAAGACTGGCGTCCTGGGATAGAGTCCGCTCACCCCCTCAGGGAGCCGCAAACGAAAGATCAAGCGGAACTCGGGTGCAGGGTTCTCTGCCTCTTGCGCATTGGCGTAGAGCGGAAAACTATGCCCCTCTGCCGCCTGCGCCGCGTCACCCCACGGTGGTCGCCAGTCGAACGCAATGCCACCGTGCAAGAGCGCCAAACCCGAAGCCACCTCGGCAACGATTCCGCGGCCGCCGATTTCGACGCGCGCCGCCTGCTGCACCCAGAATCGACTGCCCACGCGCACCTGTTCGTCGTACGGCGCGCGCACGAATACCGAAACACGCAACGTTCCTTCCGGATCCAGTGCCGCACCGACCACTTCCCCAACGGCCAAACCGCGAAAGTAGAGGGGCGTTCCCACCTCGAGCGGCGCGGCGGTGCGCGACGTCAAAACGAAACGTTTCCCGCCACCCTCGGCGGACACCAACGGCGGTTCGTTCAGCCCTTGATAGTGGGATTGCCGCGCACCGTTTTTCCCCGGATCGAACGTTATGTACGCTCCAGACAGCAAGGTCTCCAGCCCGGTAACCGCACGCGCCGTCACACGCGGTTTCACCACCCAGAAGCGGGCATCCGCTCGCAGGTGTCTCGCCACGTCCCGGTTGATCGATAGCGTCACGACCACTTGATCGAGCGCTGGATCGAGCGTCACTACGGTCACCCGACCCACTTCCACCTCTTTGTAGCGAACGCGCGTCTTACCCGCTTCGATCCCGGCAGCGGTTGGAAAACGAACGGAAACCGTCACTCCCGCGTCACGCCACGCCTGATACCCCACCCAAAACGCGATCACCAACGCCGTGATCGGCAACAACCAAATCGCCCAGCGCGCGAACCCGGCACCACTCGGCGTCGCAGGCTGAGCTTCCGGCAATTGGGTCAAAAGATTCTCATGTTCCGTCAAAATCGGACTCCCACCACAACCACCGGGGTCGAAAACGCTCGGTGGCAACCATCGTGAGCACCACCACCGCGGCAAAAGCAAGCGTTCCGGCACCCGGTGTAATCGCCGCAATCTCGCCGAACTGCACCCATGCAGCCAAGAGCGCAACGACGAAGACATCGACCATCGACCAGCGACCCAACCAGCCGATCCACCGCAACCACCGCACCGCGACCGGTTGCCAACGTCGGCGGCGCGTGCCACTCACCCAGAGCACGAACCCCAGGACCACCATCTTCGCGAATGGGATCAAGACACTGGCCACCAGCACGATCGTGGCCAGCCCCCACGAACCGACCACATAAAGGTGGATCACGCCACCAATGAGCGTACTCGGTTCCGAACGTCCCAAATTGGCGACCGTCATCACCGGTAACAGGTTCGCCGGAAAGTAGAACGCAAACGCCGCAAGGAGCAGCGCCCAAACCACGCGTCGTTCTTGCGCGGTCTCTTCAACGCGCGGCAACGTGGCCCCACAGACCGCGCAGCGGCAGCGGTCACGGGTGACCCGGCGGTTGATCGCGCCGCAATGGTCACAGCGCGCCCACCCCAACATCGTAGCGGTCACGAAACGCGGTGGCATGCCAGCCAATCCGCACGGTAGCGATCCCAATCGAAAAGCGCGTGGATCACGGCCAACGAAACGGTGAAACCAACGAACGCCCACAGGCTGAGCCCCGGAAGCAGACGCGCCATATCCCCAAGTTTCACCACCGCGACGACCACGCCCAATAGAAAGACATCGAGCATCGCCCAGTGGCGGTGCCAGTGGGCATACCGCAACAACAGACGAATTCCGGGAACCGTTCGACGGCGCCACAAGGGAACAAAAAGCCACGTGTAGGTCAGCAACAACGCAAGCGGCGCAAAAACCGTCGTCGCTGAAACGATCGCGGCCAAACCCGTTTCATGCCCCCGCGCAAGCGCCGCAGCCAACGTCCATAACGTCACCTCGGTAACCTGCCCGAAAAGCTCGAGCTGCGCAAGCGGCTGCACGCCGCTCGCAAACCACAGCACCCACGCAGTGACCACCCACGGCAGCAACGCGCGAAACGGCACGCCGCTGCGCCAAACAACTGCGCCACAACGCGGACAATAGGCACGCTTACCCCGCAGCGGCTTGGGCAACCGCGTCACCAGATCACATTCAGGACAGACCACCACCTCTGCGCGAGCCACCCACCCCCCGGTTCGAACAGCCGTTTTCATCGTGCCATTATATCGTGCCGTCCCCAGCGGAAGCGGGCGCTGCGGTCCGCGCAGCGACCAAGAGATGGACTGCGTTCGCTCCGGCTGCCCGCAATGCTTCGCTGGCTGCAGCAAGCGTCGCCCCGGTGGTCATCACGTCGTCGACCACCATCACGTTTCGTCCCGTCACCAGGCGGCGATCGCGCACGACGAACGCCTGCGCGACGTTTTCCACACGGTGCGCGCGATCAAGGGTCGCCTGCATCGCCGTTTCTTTGCACCGCCGCAACCCGTCCGCCTGCCAAGGAATGCCCCAGATACGCGCAACCGTCCGCGTGATCTCCGCCGCCTGATTGAACCCGCGCGTTCGTTGCCGTTCTGGAGCAAGCGGAATCGGCAGCAGCAAATCGCCCCGTGGTTCGGCGGTAGTGGCAAGTGCCGTGCCCAACGCCGTCGCATACGGTAACGCCCGGTGGAATTTCAAACGGTGCACCCAGCGATCAACCGGGGCTCGGTACCAAAACGCCGCTTGCGTCGATTGAAAGCTGGGTGGTGATGCCGCGCAGCGCGTGCAGACCCCAGCGGTTTCGCCGCCCCCCGAAGCGAGCGCTTCTCCGCAACGCACGCAGGCTTGCCCGGCGTCCCACCACGGCAACGCCTCGGCACACCGGTCACACCACGGCGCGTCGCCATAATGCGTACGTTCGCAGCCGATACAAACAGTTCCTGTCAATTTCGTCAAAATTCGCGTAAAATCACTGCTGATCATTTCAACGCTTCCTTGCTCTGGAGAATGCGATGGCCTCCGTTCTTACTGCCCCCGCCGCAACTACCCGCACCTCAGAAACCTCATTCGAAGCGCGCAAGGCCCAGCTACGCGAATGGTTCTCACTGCCGTTTTTCGACCTGCTGCACCGTGCGCACGAAACCCATCGCCGCCATTTTCCTGGCCACCGCGTGCAACGCTCCACCCTCCTGTCGATCAAAACCGGCGGTTGCTCCGAAGACTGTGGCTACTGTTCGCAGTCGGCACGCTACGAAAAAGCTACCGGTTTGTCTCGGCAACGGCTCCTCTCCGTCGACGAGGTGCGCGCCCGCGCCGAAGCAGCCAAGGCAGCCGGAGCCAGCCGTTTCTGCATGGGCGCGGCGTGGCGCGGCCCCAAAGGCCAAGACCTGGATCGGGTGGCGGAACTGATCGCCTCCGTGAAAGCGCTGGGGCTCGAAACCTGCGTCACGCTCGGGATGCTCACCGACGACCAAGCGGCCCGTCTCAAAGCGGCTGGGCTCGATTACTACAACCACAACGTCGACACCGCTCCCGAATACTACGACCAAGTGATCACCACGCATACCCTGCAAGATCGGTTGCGCACGTTGGAGGCGGTACGCAAAGCAGGGATCAAGGTTTGCTGTGGTGGCATCATCGGCATGGGTGAGACCCGCGAAGACCGTATCAGTATGCTCGCACTCTTGGCCGATCTCGACCCGCCGCCCGAATCGGTACCGATCAACCAACTCGTCCCGATTCCCGGCACCCCACTCGGCGATCAACCGCCGCTCGACCCATTTGAATTCGTCCGCACCATCGCCGTTGCCCGACTGGCGATGCCGACCAGTTACGTCCGCCTCTCCGCCGGTCGCAAAACGATGAGCGACGAACTGCAGGCGCTCTGCTTCTACGCCGGCGCCAACTCGATCTTCTATGGCGACGCGCTCCTCACCACCGGCAACCCGGACGTCGCGCACGACAACGCACTCTTCGAACGCTTGGGGCTGCAACCGGAATGAGCAGCGCACACCAGCTTGTCGAACGCTCCCTAGCGGCAATCTGGCACCCGTGCACGCAGATGCAGCGTCATCTGCACCCGGACCCGGCACGCCGCATTCCCCTGTTACCGGTGGCGCGGGCCGAAGGGCCGTGGCTCTTCGACCCGGATGGGAACCGCTACTTCGACGCATTCAGCTCTTGGTGGACCACCCTTTTTGGTCATTGCCACCCGCACATCGTCGCCGCGGTGCGCGAACAGATCGCGACGCTCGACCACGTACTCCTTGCTGGCTGCACCCACGCCCCAGCGGTAGAACTCGCCGAAAGGCTTGCGGCAAAAACCGACGGCACGCTGGGACACGCCTTCTTCGCGTCGGATGGCGCCAGCGCCGTCGAAATTGCATTGAAATTGGCTGCGCACTACTGGCGCAACCAGGGTTTTCCTGAGAAGCACCGCTTCGTGGCCTTTGCCGGCGGCTACCACGGGGAAACGGTTGGCGCACTTGCGGTCACCGACATCCCGATCTTTCGTGAAGCGTACGAACCGCTCATCCGCCCCGCGGCGATGATGCCGTCGCCCGATACACGTCGCGGCCCCAATGCTGCGCACGAAGCGCTTGCCGCGCTCGCAGAATACTTGGCGGTACACCACGCAGAAACCGCTGCGGTCATCGTCGAACCGCTCGTGCAGGGCGCTGGCGGCATGGCGATGCACCCGCCGTCGTTCCTGAATGCGCTGCGCGACCTGTGCACCCGCCACGACGTGCTTCTCATTTTCGACGAAATCGCCGTCGGCTGCGGCCGCACCGGTCGTTTCTTCGCCCATGAGCACGCGGGTGTCCGACCGGACCTCCTCACCCTCTCCAAAGGCATCACGGGCGGCACGCTTCCGCTTGCGGTGGTGCTTGCGCGCGACGAACTCTTTCGCGCGTTCCTTGCCGACGAAGTCACGCGCGCCTTTCTCCATTCCCACTCCTACACGGGCAACCCGCTTGCCTGCCGCGCCGCATGCGCCACGCTCGACCTCTTGGACAATCCGGAGGTTTGGCCACAGATCGAAACGCTCGGCGCTGCGTTCGAAGCGGCGATGGCTCAAGTCGCCGCGCAGGTGGGTGGGGTTCACCTGCGCCGCACCGGCACGATCGTTGCGTTCGACCTCCCTGACGCCCCAGGCGATTTCGCCCCGCGGGTCGCGAAAGCAGCGCTTGCGGCAGGGCTCCTCTTGCGCCCCCTTGGCAACACCTGCTACGTGATGCCGCCGTTCGCCACCCCGCCGGAACTGGCCGAATGGTTCGGCACGCAGTTGTTGCGCACCCTCACGCAGGTGCTCGAGACCGCAGCCGCATCGGACTGCTTTCAACCGGCACACCCTCAGGAACCGCCGCTGCCATGACCGCGCACGATCCTTGGCAACTGCCTGCCGAATGGCTCGCGCAACGGCGAGCGCAGGGGCTCGAACGCCGCCACCGCCCCTTTGCCCCCAGTTCAACGAGTGGGATCGCCCATGCCCGCAATCGGCAATGGGTCAATTTCGCCAGCAACGACTACCTGGGGCTAGCCCACCATCCGGCGGTGATCGCAGCGTGGCAGGCAGGCGCCACGCGCTGGGGCGTGGGGTCCACCGCGTCGGCGCTCGTCTGCGGCTATACCGAAGCGCACGAAACGCTCGAAAGCGCGCTCGCCGCGTGGCTGGGCTTCCCTGCGGCGCGGCTCTTTACCTCCGGCTACGCCGCGAACCTGGCTGCGGTGACGATGCTCGCAAGCGAATCCCCTTCGACGACCGCCATTTTTGCCGACAAGCTCGTCCATGCGTCGCTCATCGACGCGCTGCTTCTTGCACGTGCCCACGGGGCGCACGTGCGCCGCTACCCGCACCGGGACACCGAAACGCTGGCGCGCTGGCTTGCCGAAAGCCCTGCCCCCCTCAAAATCATCGTCACCGACGGTGTCTTCAGCATGGATGGCGACATCGCGCCGCTTCCTGAGCTCGCCTCCCTTGCCGAACGCCACCGCGCGTGGTTGATCGTCGACGACGCCCACGGCATCGGGGTGTTGGGTAAAGGACGCGGCACGTTCGCCCATTTCGGCCTGACCCCACCACCGCATTGGCTCTGGATCGCTACCTTTGGCAAAGCGGTGGGCGTTGCCGGTGCGGCGATTCTGGGGAGTAAAGATGCGATTGCTTGGCTCGACCAAAGCGCGCGCACCCACATCTACACCACCGCAATGCCACCGGCGCAGGCAGAAGCGCTCAACGCAGCGATCACCGTGATCCGCACCGAACCGGAGCGGTTGGCCCACCTGCACCGCTTGATCGCGCAATGGCGTTCCCTCGCCCAAACGCTTGCCGCAACAGCAGCAACCCCGCTCGAATCGGCAACCGCGATTCAGCCGCTCGTTGTCGGCGAAAGTCAGCGCGCCCTGCACCTCGCGCAGGCGCTCGAACGAAGTGGTTTCCTGGTTCCAGCAATCCGCCCCCCAACCGTTCCGCCCAACACGGCGCGCCTGCGCATCTCGCTCTCGGCAGCCCATGAGCCGGAACACCTCGTGCACCTTGCCGCTGCGCTCCAGAACCTTTTGGCACCACCGCACAGGAACGGAACGTGATGGCAAAGCGCGCACAAATGCCACCCAGTGCCGCAACACGTGAACCGCCCGCCGCCCCCAAAGCGCGCGTTCGCGCCGCGTTTGGGCGACGCGCGTCCCACACCGCGCACCACGACGTCGCGCAGCGCAAGATCGCCGCAACACTCTTTGCCGCGCTCGACGCCGCGATAGCCGCAGCCGAGGCCCCGTTGCCGCAAACGCCATGGTTGCTGGATGCGGGCTGTGGGGTGGGCCGTGACCTGCCGCACCTCAAAGCGCGTTTTCCCCACCATCGTCTCCTCGCGTTGGATGCGGCTCCGGCGCTGCTCGCGACCCTACCGCCCGAATTGGCCACCCCCATCGTGGGCGACCTCGAACAGCTCCCGTTCCCTACCCAAACGCTCGCGCTCTACTGGAGCAACTGCGCGTGGCAGTGGACGACACCGGCGCTGGTCGTTGGCGAACTCGCACGCACGCTGGCGCCGAACGGCTGGGCCGCACTCAGCATCGTGCTCGCCGGTACTTTTCCCGAACTCGCCGCCGCGTTTTCCGAATTGGACGAACCGGCACCGCTTGCACCATTAGCGGACGAATCGACCTGGCGGCAGGCATTTGCCTGTCATCCCTGGCGCACCCTCCACGGTACGCACCACACGATCCCCCTCTTCTTCGCCACGCCACAAGAACTCCTCGCCTCGATTCGTGGTGTTGGCGCAACGGCCACCCCGAAAACGCCCCACCGCTTCGACCGCACCCGACCGCGCCGCCTTGCCGCCGCGCTGGAACGGCTGCGTGGCCCCCACGGAATCCCCCTCACCTACCAAATCCTGACCATTTTGGCGCAACGACCATGATCCAATTGCGATCGCTCACCTTCAGCCGCACCGACAAGCGCCTGGTGGAAAACGCCACATTGCAAATCCACGCGGGTTGGAAAGTCGGCGTCACCGGCGCCAACGGCTGTGGCAAATCGACGCTGTTTGCGCTGCTGCACGGTGACCACCACCCCGACCACGGTGACCTGGAGTGGCCAGTCACCTGGCGGATTGCGCACGTCGCCCAGGAAACCCCTGCCGTTGACACCCCGGCTATCGAATATGTCTTGGATGGCAACACCGAATTGCGTCGCCTCGAACGTGCGCTCGCGGAAACGGAACGCGCACACGACGGCATCCGCATCGCCGAGCTCCACGAAGCGCTCGCCGCGATCGACGGCTACGCCGCGCGCGCCCGCGCCGCGGAGATCCTCGACGGGCTCGGTTTTTCACCCGCAGCGCAGCAGCGCCCCGTCGCCACCTTTTCCGGCGGATGGCGGATGCGCCTCAACCTGGCCCGGGCTCTTGCCGCAGACGCGGAGTTGCTCCTTCTCGACGAACCGACGAACCACCTCGACCTCGACGCCGTGTTGTGGCTGGAAACGTGGCTGCAGCGCTCGCCCGCCACGCTTCTCGTGATTTCGCACGACCGCGAACTCCTCGATACGGTCGCGACCCACATCCTCAGCTTCGAAAACGGCACCCTTCGCCTCTACACCGGCAACTTCACCACGTTCGAACGCACGCGCGCCGAACAGTTGGCCCACCAGCAAGCCCTGTACGAAAAACAGCAGCGCGAAATCGCCCATTTGCGCGCATTCGTCGAACGCTTTCGCGCCAAAGCCACCAAAGCGCGGCAAGCGCAAAGCCGCTTGAAGGCGCTTGCCCGCATGGAACTGATCGAGGCGGCGCACGTCGACTCCCCGTTCACCTTCCGTTTCCTCCCACCAGAGGGAACCTCCGACCCACTGCTCACGCTGGAAGCGGCCGCGGTCGGCTACGACGGGAAACCGCTACTGACCGATATCGACCTCACGATCCGCCCCGATACCCAGCTTGCGCTGCTGGGCCCCAACGGTGCCGGAAAATCGACACTCATCAAACTCCTTGCTGGGGAACTGCCGCTCCTTGCGGGCAAGCGGACCGAAGGGCGAAAACTCAAGATCGGCTATTTTGCGCAGCACCAAATGGAACGGCTGCGGCCACACGAAACGCCACTGCAGCACCTGATCCGCCTCGAACCGACGACGCCGGAACAAGAGTTGCGTGATTTTCTCGGCCGCTTCGATTTTCGCGGTACTGCAGCCGACACCCCCTGCCGCGCCTTTTCGGGTGGTGAAAAGGCGCGGTTGGCGCTCGCGTTGCTGTTACGTACGCGCCCGAACCTCCTCCTGCTCGACGAGCCCACGAACCACCTCGACCTCGAAATGCGCGACGCATTGACACGCGCCCTGCAAGAGGCCGAGGTCGCCGTCGTGCTGGTTTCGCACGACCGTTACCTGCTGCGCGCCACCGCCGACACCTTCGTACTGGTCGCCGACGGGCGGGTAGCGCCTTTCGACGGCGACCTCGACGACTACGCCAACTGGCTGGCGCAACGCCGTCAAACCCACCGCGCCCCGACCGTCGCAGACCGTTCGGCCAAAGCGCAACGCATCGCCGACCGCGCCGCGCAAAAAGCCGCACAAGCGGAGCAGCGGCGCTTGGAAAAAGCCGCAGCGAAATGGGAAGCAGAAATCGAAACACTAACCGCTGCGCTGCACGCAGTCGAAGCGCGGCTGGCCGATCCGGCACTTTACTCTGACCGCGCCGCTGCCGACGCCGTCGCCCGCGAAGCCGACGCGCTGCGCGCCCAAATCGCTGAGGCCGAAACCCAATGGCTCGAAGCGCAAACGGCATTGGAAGCACTCACCTTGGCGTCTGAATGAGGAGGACCTTGCCATGACCGCAACCGCCTATTTCGTCACCGGCACCGACACCGAGATCGGCAAAACCACCGTAACCGCGATTTTGTTACGGCAAGCCGCCGCAGAAGGAAAGCGCGCTGCGGGACTCAAACCGATCGCAGCCGGGGTCGAAGCGTCCGGAGCGAATGCCGACGTCGCTGCGCTCATCGCCGCAAGCAACGTCCCGCTACCCCGCGACGTCGTCAACCCGTACTGCTTCGCCGAACCGATCTCGCCGCACCTCGCGGCGCAACACGAAGGGGTCACGATCGACTTCGCGGTCATTCGCCGCGCCGTGGACACCGCCCGAACCCAGTGCGACCTCCTCTTCGTCGAAGGGGTGGGGGGTTTTCACGCGCCACTCTCAGAAACCACGACGGTTGCCGATCTGGCGGTTGCGCTCAACCTTCCCGTGCTTTTGGTGGTCGGGATGCGCCTGGGCTGCCTCAACCACGCGCTGCTCACCGTCGAGGCGATCACCGCGCGCGACCTTCTTTTTGCCGGTTGGATCGCCAACCAGATCGACCCCGAAATGGCTGCGTTCGCAGAAAACCTAGCGACACTGCAAGCGCGCCTCTCGGCACCGTGTTGGGGCGTCGTTCGCTATGGCGCCCACGCATTGAGCCACCCCGTTACACCTTAGCCGGGTAATGGTAAGGGGAGCGCATGCTCGCTCGGTTATGTTCCTCTATTCCAACACGTACGGGAAATGCTCACCACGTCCGCGGCGTAAAACCCGGCTGGTTGCACACCACCACGTCGTCGTCGGCCTGAACGAGCACGTAAAGCCCTTGTTTTTCGGCGTAGCGCACCACCTCATCCGGCGCGCCCATCGCCGCCACCGCCCCGTGCAGGAGTTTGTCGGCGAATTCGGGAAACGCCGCTTTGAAGCAGGCAAGGCGCTCCAGGTGTTCGTCGACGTCGTCGGTGGTCAAGCGGCTTTTGCACTCCACGGCAATCGCGTGGTCGCCGTTGATCACCAAAAGGTCGATCTCCATCACGGTCTGGCCCGCGTCGTCACGCGCGCGCACGTTGGGCATCACCCGATGCACGGGAATGCCCTGCTCTTGAAAGAGGCGCACCACCGCGGGCTCGACCATGTCCTGCACGAACTGGCCCAGGCGGTTCCCCAGACGCCCCAACTGGCGTTCGAGCGCGCGGATTCGGCGGTCGGTCTCTTGCATGCGGCGATCGGTCTCCTTGCTCTGTTCGGCAAGGCCCAGAATCATCGCTTTGAGGTCGTCCCAAGAGATTTCGGTGGCGGTCGTCATGGTTGGGTCGGCGTCATTTCTGAACTCACAAACCATCAACCATTTTACCACTGCGCTTTGCGTCATCCGGGCGCTACGGAATCATCTACCGGTACCTTCTCGATGTCCCACACCTCACTGCCAAAGCCGCGCAGCCAACGGTCAAGCCGCTGGGAGTCAGGTAGCGTTGCGGTAATGAGCAAAAGGTCTGCATAGCTTATGCAACTAACCCCCGATCGTCCTACTGCAACGCTTGAGCACGATGACGCTCACCCATAACCCAACGCACCGACCAACCCGCCCATCAAAATCAACCAGATCGGGGCCAGTCGGGTGCGGAGCATGCACCAAACCGTCACGGCAATCAGAAGGATTGGACCCCATGGAACCGTTTCTGCGCCATCCAGGAAGGGTTTGAGTAACACCCAACTGGTAGCCAGAAGAAGCCCCACGGTCATCGGCGCCAAACCTACGGTGAAGGCTTGTACCCCCACGGACGTTCGGTGGGTGCGCAGCCAACGGCTGACCCGCAAGGAAAGCAGTGTCGAGGGCAGCAAAATGCCGCACAATGCGGCGAGCGCACCCACGAGCCCAGCGATCTGATATCCGACCACAGCAACGAACGTGACGTTCGGGCCTGGCGCGGCTTGCGCCAACGCGATCGAGGTCACGAACCCGGTCTCGTCGAGCCAGCCGCGCTCGACGACGAAATAGCGGTGCATCTCCGGCGCTGCAGACATCGCGCCCCCGATCGAAAGCAGCGAAAGCAACAAAAAATGGCTGACCAGGTCGAAGAGATCTGCCGCTGAGAGTCCATTCACTCTCGATTCTTCCCCGTTTCTTGGCGCGCGAGCTGGCAAAACGCAATCCCCCATCCGGTTCCGCCAACGAAGAGCACGACCCAAACCAGAGGCACGTGCCACACCGCCACCAGCGCCACCGTGACCCCGACCAAAAGCAACGTCACACCGCGACCCAATGGGTTTCGGCGTAATGCGGCAATGAGCTTGATCGCCATCGCGATCATCAAGCCTGCCGCGACCGCTCCCATACCGCGCAGTGCGCCCGCCACCATGGGCAAATCGGCAAACTGCTGGTAGCTGGCGGCAAGGGTCAAAACGATGGCGATTGGCGCGGTCAACATCCCGGCAAGCGCCGCGAGCGCGCCTGGCCAACCGAAGAAACGATCACCAAGCATCAACGCCAGATTGACGACGTTCGGCCCGGGCAGCACTTGGGCAACCGAATAGAGCTCGAGGAACGCCTCGCGGCGTAACCAGCGCTTGCGATCCACCAACTCCCGCTGCGCAACGGCCAGAACACCACCGAAACCTTGGAGCGCCAGGACGGTGAACGTCACAAACAACTCAACCAACGATTGCGGTCGGGAAGTGGGTTCGTGTTCGGGTGCCGAATCGTTCATGGAGAAACGCTACGCCGTTTCAACCTAAAACCCCGCCGCTACCCCTTCGCGCCGCGAATCGGCCGCCCCCAGCCAGCGCCCTCCCCTAAGCCCATTCGCCAATGGGGCAGGCGTGCCGTCGCGCAGTGGCGCCGTGCGAACGATCGCGTGAATGCCGCTCGCCATCTCGCGCGCCCGCACCTGATGCCCTTTCGCGGTGAGCGCCGCGGCTACCTCAGGCGTATCGAGCACCGTGCCTGCTTCCACCCAGGTGGTGGCGCTGCGCTGCGCGCCGAAGTGCGGCTGTTCGATCGCGTCGGAAAGCGGCAGACGCCAGTCGATGAGGCCGATGAGCGTCTGCGTCACGTAGTGGATGATCGCGCTACCTCCCGGTGACCCCAGCACCGCGAGCAGATCGCCGGTGTTGGCATCGAATACCATCGTCGGGGCCATCGAACTGCGCGGGCGCTTGCCGCCTGCGACGCGGTTCGCCACCGGCCGCCCGTTTTCGTCGACAGGACGAAACGCAAAATCGGTGAGTTGGTTGTTGAGCAAAAACCCTTCGACCATCAGCAGGCTGCCGAACGCGTGTTCGATCGAACTGGTGAGCGCCACCGCCCGTCCGGCGCCATCGATGATCGACAGGTGGGTGGTCGACGGAAACGGCACCGTTTCTCCTCTTCCCCACACCGTTTCGTCCGTCACTCCCGGCGGCTGTCCGGCGACAGGGGTACCGAGCGTGCGCTCGCGATCGATCAACTGCGCCCGTTCTGCCAAATAGCCCGAATCGAGTAGCCCCCGGACGGGCACCGCGACGAAATCGGGATCGGCCACGTACCGTTCGCGGTCGGCGAACGCCAAGCGGTACGCTTCGCTGACCAAATGGATCGCCTCGGGAGAATCGGGCGACAACGCAGCCAGATCGAACCGCTCCAGCAGTTTCAACGTTTGCAACACCGTAACGCCGCCGGAGCTGGGCGGCGGCATGCCGCAGATCCGAAAGCGCGCGCGGTAGGTGGCGCAAACCGCTTGGCGCACCACACTGCGATACGCTGCCAAGTCATTTTCGGTCATCAGTCCCGGGCGCGGGTCTTGGGCGATGCGGGTGACGATCGCGCGCGCAATCGCCCCGTGGTAGAACGCATCCGCGCCGTGCGTTGCGATCGCTTCGAGCGTTGCCGCGAGCTCCGGATTCTTCAGCCGGGCACCCACCGGCTTCGGATCGCCTTCTGCGGTCAAAAAGAGACGAGAGACCGTTTCGCCGCGGGCGCGAATACGCTCGACGTTGCGGGCGATCAGCGCATGCAGGCGCGGCGAGATCGCAAATCCCTCCCGGGCGATGCGTATCGCAGGCGCAAAGAGTTCGGCCCAGGGCAAATTCCCGTGCGCGCGGTGCGCCGCTTCGAGCATCCGCAGCAATCCGGGTACCCCAACCGACAAGCCGCTATCCACCGCAGCGAAAAAGGGAAGCGGCTTGCCGTCCGCATCCAGAAACCGATCGGCGCGGCTTGCGAGCGGTGCGGTCTCCCGCCCGTCGTAGGCGTGCACCTGCTCCGTGCTCGGATCGAAAAAGAGGAGAAAACCGCCGCCGCCGATTCCCGAGGATTGCGGTTCGACGACGTTCAAGACGAGCTGTGCCGCGATGGCTGCGTCTACCGCACTCCCCCCGCGACGCAGCATTTCAAGTGCGGCCTCGGTCGCCAACGGGTGCGCGGTCACCGCGATGGCACGATCGGCACTGGCAGACGGACGAAGCTGCCGCCCGGCTGCCCCTTCGGGCGCGATCGTTTCGGAACCTTTCGCACCGCCTGCGAACGCAACCCCGGCGGTGCAGAGCAACAGTGCAAAGGCGCACCACCACCGCGCAATGCGGCGCGGTGCCACCGTGCGCCCGGCACGCCGTTCGAACACGTTAGCCCCGGAACCGCGCCGATGCGGCGTGCGCGGCAAGCCCTTCCCCGTCGGCGAGCAACCCGGCGATCGGCGCGAGCTTCGCGGCTCCTTCGCGCGAGACTGCAAGGAGACTGGTGCGTTTTTGAAAGTCCCAAACGCCCAAGGGTGAGGAAAAACGAGCGCTGCGCATCGTCGGCAGTACGTGGTTGGGCCCCGCGCAGTAATCCCCGAACGCTTCCACCGACCAATGGCCGAGGAAGATCGCGCCGGCGTGGCGGATCTCCGGTTCCCAGGCTTCGGGGTCTTCGACGGCGAGTTCGAGGTGTTCTGGCGCCACCCGGTTGGCGATCGCAATCGCGGCAGCACGGTTGGGCGCGTAGATCAATGCGCCGCGATTCGCGAGCGACTGCGCGATGATCGCCCGGCGCGGTTGCTGGGGCAACAACCGCGCGATCGATTCCTGAACGCGCTCAAGGAACGCGCGATCGGTGCTCACCAAAATGGCTTGCGCGAGTTCGTCGTGTTCGGCTTGGGCGAAGAGGTCCATCGCCACCCAGTCGGGGTTGCCGGAACCATCGTTCAGGATCAACACCTCCGACGGCCCGGCGATCATATCGATCCCCACCACCCCGAAAACGCGCCGTTTCGCTTCGGCAACATAGGCGTTTCCTGGGCCGACGATCTTGTCGACCTGCGGGATCGTCTGCGTGCCGTACGCGAGCGCCGCGACCGCCTGCGCCCCGCCGATCGTAAAGACCCGATCGACCCCGGCGAGATAGGCTGCGGCGAGCACGAGCGGGTTGCGTTCGCCGTGCGGCGTGGGGGTCACCATGATCAATTCGGAAACACCAGCCACTTTCGCCGGAATCGCGTTCATCAATACCGAACTCGGGTACGCGGCGCGTCCACCCGGCACGTAGAGCCCGACGCGGTCGAGCGGTGTCACCTTGAGCCCCAAGCGCGTTCCGTCGGCCTCTTCGACCATCCACCCTTCGGCTTTCTGCCGTTCGTGGTAGCGGCGTATCCGTTCCGCGGCCACTTCGAGCGCCGCCCGCTGCGCGTCGCTCAACGCGCGCCATGCCGCTTCCCATTCGGTACGTGGCAGCTCGAGTTCAACCATCGCGAGCGCGTCAAGCCCGTCGAAGCGGCGGGTGTATTCGAGCACGGCGGCATCCCCGGTGGCACGCACCGCGCGCACGATCTCGTCGACCCGCTCGACGATCGCACGATCGGTGTCGCTCTCCAGCGTGAGCAGCACGTCGAGCGTCGCAAGAAAATCGGCTTGGGTCGCGTCGAGCCGACGCACCTCGGGTACGACGAACTCATTGGGCGATTCGGTCACGGCTCTTCTCCTCGAAAACGTCGATCAGCGGCTGCAGGAGCGCACGTTTCACTTTGAGTGCCGCCTGATTGACCACCAGGCGGCTCGAAATCGCCGCGATGGTCTCCACTTCGACGAGACCATTGGCGCGCAGCGTAGCGCCCGTGGACACGAGATCGACGATCGCATCCGCCAGGCCCACGAGTGGCGCCAGTTCCATCGAGCCGTAGAGTTTGATCAGGTCGACATGCACCCCTTTCGCGGCGAAGTGGGCACGGGCGCTCTTGAGGTATTTCGTCGCGACGCGGATGCGACTGCCCAACCGAACCGCCTGCGCATAATCGAACGTGCGCGGCACCGCGACACAGAGCCGGCAACGGGCGATGCCGAGGTCCAGCAGTTGGTAGAGCCCCTCCCCACCGTGTTCCAGCAGCACATCCTTGCCGGCAATGCCCAGATCGGCGCCACCGTACTGGACGTACGTAGGAACGTCGGTAGCGCGGACGATCAAGAGCCGCACGTGCGGCAAATTCGTAGAGATGATGAGCTGGCGCGACGCTTCGGGATCACAGGTAGGGGTGATACCCGCTGCGGCCAACAGCGGCACCGTCTCTTCGAAAATGCGCCCTTTCGATAGGGCCAGGGTAATCGTTTCCATGCCGGGATTTTAGCCGATTTCGCCGCCATCCTCGGTCAAACGCGCGACCTTGGCACCCAACGCCCGCAGTTTCGTTTCGAGCCGCTCGTAACCACGGTCAAGATGGTAGATGCGGTCGATCACCGTCTCTCCTTCGGCGACTAGCCCAGCAACCACCAGCCCCGCCGAAGCGCGCAGATCGGTTGCCATCACCTCGGCCCCTTCCAGGCGGTCGACGCCTGTGACGACCGCGGTGGCCCCGTCGATATGGATGTTCGCGCCAAGGCGTTGCAACTCCACCGCGTGCATGAAGCGGTTTTCGAAAATCGTTTCGCGAATCACCCCGCTACCCTGCGCCACCGTGTCGAGCGCCATGAATTGCGCTTGCATGTCGGTAGGAAAACCCGGGTACGGGGCAGTGCGGATATCGACTGCTTTGAGTCGCGCGGGCGCAGTGAGCGCAATCCAGTTCTCGCCACAGCGAATCGCGCACCCCGCTTCGCGCAGCTTCGCGACCACGGCATCGAGCGCCGCAACGGGCGCGTCGCGGAGCACAATCTCCCCCCCCGTGATCGCCGCGGCACAGAGGTAGGTTCCCGCCTCGATGCGATCGCTCATCACCCGGTAGGTTGCGCCGTGTAGCCGTTCGACCCCTTCGACCACCAAGGTGTCACTGCCAATCCCCGAAATCCTCGCGCCCATCGCCACCAAGAGGTTTGCCAAGTCGGCGACTTCCGGTTCGCGCGCCGCGTTCTCGATCACCGTGACGCCGTCAGCGAGCACCGCAGCCATCAAGAGGTTTTCCGTACCGGTCACGGTGACCACGTCGGGTACGATCCTCGCCCCAGTTAGGCGCGCCGCGCGGGCATGGATATTGCCGTGCACCACATGCACCTTTGCGCCCATCGCAGCAAGACCCTTCAGGTGCTGATCGACCGGGCGCGCACCGATCGCGCAGCCGCCGGGCAGACTCACTTCAGCTTCGCCCACGCGCGCAAGGAGCGGCCCAAGCACCAGGATCGACGCGCGCATCGTCTTCACCAGCTCGTAGGGTGCCACCGGTGCGGCGATGGTGGCGGCGCACAAGGTCACGGTGTCCCCTTCGCGCGACACGGTGACTCCGAT